>MVQY01000182.1 GCA_002067325.1 Methanobacterium sp. PtaU1.Bin097 | reverse complement strand
CGCCAATGAGTCAGGGCCTCCGGTAATTGCTTCAATATTATATTCCTTAAGCTCCATATCGGCAGTTTCACTCATAAGACTCTGTATAGCGTTTATAGCTGCATCTACTGGCCCTACACCAGTTTTCGCTGCGGTGCTTATCTTACCATCTATGTTCAGTTTAACTGTGGCGGTGGGCATCACGTTGTCCCCGGTCATGACCGAGAATCCTTCCAGTTTCACTATCTCATTTTCAGCCCGGCCGAGAACCGTCTCTGCCATGGCCTTTAAATCCGCGTCAGTTACGCATTTACCTTTATCTCCCAGTTTCTTTACCTGGTCGAAGATCTGGTTGAACTGTTCATCAGTGACTTCTATCCCGTATTCGGTTAATTTTGATCTTATGGCGTTTGCACCGGTGTGTTTGCCCAGGACTATTTTTCTGGTATGCCCTACCATCTCTGGGGTGATTGGTTCGTAAGTTTCTGCTTTTGCTAATACCCCGTGTACGTGTATGCCTGCTTCATGTGCAAAGGCATTTTCACCTACGATGGCCTTGTTAGGGGGCATTTTAACCCCGGTTATCCGGGCTACCTGGTCGGAGGCATCCACCAGTAGCCGGGTGTTGATGTTCATATTCACTCCGTAATCTATTATGAGGGCCATGACCACCTCTTCCAGCGACGCATTTCCGGCGCGTTCTCCCAGTCCGTTTATGGTGGCGTGTACCTGTTCAGCACCAGCTTCCACTGCACTTAATGAATTGGCCACGGCTAATCCAAAGTCATCGTGGCAGTGCACGCTTAGGGGGACTTTCAGGTACTTTTTAAGCTCAGATATTAGATATCTCATGGAAATAGGAATCATCACCCCTACAGTATCCGGGACGTTGATGTAATCCACTTTAGCGCTTTCCACTGCCTGGTATACTTCTTTGAGGTAGTCGAATTCTGTCCTGGTAGCGTCTTCGGCGGAAAATTCCGCGGTTATACCGTGGTCTTTGATGTACTCCACCGCATCTACTGAAAGGTTTAATATCTCCTCTTTACTCTTTTTTAACTTATATTTCCGGTGTAATGGTGAAGTTCCAATGAATGTGTGTATATAATCTACTTCAGAGTTGACAGCCGCTTCTAAATCCTTTTCAAGGGTTCTGGCCAAACCGCAAATCTGGGTGTCCAGGTCAAGTTTCACTATCTCCCGGGCTGCTCTCCTTTCACCTTCTGAGGAAGCCGGAAATCCCACTTCCAGGGTGTCAACTCCTAATTTATCCAGTCTTTTTGCGATTCTGATTTTCTCATCCACTGTCAGGGCCACTCCCGGGGTCTGCTCTCCATCCCTCAACGTGGTGTCGAAGATTCGGACTTTCTCCGGTAGTTTCATAGCCCCCTTTACTTCGTCTATGTACATAAAAAATCCGCCTTGCATTGAATTTGAATTTGCTGTGTGGTTATGTATTTAATTTATTGGGGTATATTTAAGTTCCTATAATTTTAAGTACCCATAACTAAACTCAATAAATCCCTTAAACCCGTGGATATTCCCAGAATAAGTATCGCCAGCTTCAACATATTTTTAATGGTTTTATCTTCTATGTAACTATCGATAACGTACAACGCGAATAATATAACTATTATTTTAAGTGGGAACATCACCAGGGCTGTCCCGGTGAGGCCTATTAAGGCGTTGGGAAGTACATGCTGTTCCCCGTAGGGATAGAAGTCTATGGCCACAAAGGTTGCACTGGCATCGAATATATGGGCCAGTAGAACGCTTAAATTAAATTTATCCTTGATTAAGCTCCATTTATTTCTGAAGATTACAAAAACAGATGATAACAGTGCCCAGGACCCTAAAACTTGTGCTAACGCCACGAAGTTGATGTGGGATATGTTCAGGATGTTGGGTATGCAGATAACTACCCCCACCAGGAAGATGAGGTACCGGTAATCCAGGTTGGTCTTCCTTTCAATGTAAACTGACACTAAAAGGGTTATAATCGTCGCTAACCCCGTTATAATATATATCCCTGGCGTGATCAAGAGGTAACTGAGAGGGTAGATGCCGTTGTCCACCAGTGCCCGGGTGCTGGATCCCAAGAAGATAAATGGTATCACTGGAATTATCAGGTCTTTAGGGTCCTTTTTAATGCACCGGAACATCTTTATGAGCAAAATAACTATGATACCAAGTATAATGCCGAAAACAAGCGTGTTAAGTACGTTGTAACCCGGGCCGAAGTAGACTATGTGGGTGGTGATGAATTCAGTTATCTGTGATTGTAAGTCCAGTAACATAAATCAGAGTTAAATGGTTTTGTGATTTAAATATATCTACAGAAATTGAGTTTATCTCCCATATGCCTCGAAATGCGAAATACATGCAAAATTAGAATTAATACCCAAAAATAAATTAAATCTCCAAAATCCTCGGAATATCTTTATAATTTGTTGATTATCTTCTTTCTAATTACTTCCTTCACTATGAGGGGTAAAGGAGTTCTGTCACCAAATACATTGGTTTTCCCGGATAATATGGTCTTAAGTACACTTTCCGTTGTAAAATCAGCTTCCAGTTCCGTTACACAGCTACCAATTGCACCCAGGAAGTGGGCGTCGCTGGATCCTATCTGGGGAATATCCCTCTTTTCTGCTAATTTCCTGGCCCACCAGTTGGAGATGCCGAAGATGTACCGGCTGTTTAAGGTTTCAATGGCATCTATGTCGAGGTTTTCCACATAATCGCATAACCCCTCCCGGTAACGGACGAAGGGGTGGGGGACAATGGCTATACCACCCTGGGATCTGATATCTTCTATGGTCACTTCTGGTGAATTTCCCTTATCCACTTCCCGGGTTACACCCAGTGCAACTATGTGCCCCTTACTGGTGGTGACTTCCA
The DNA here is from genome assembly GCA_002067325.1 of Methanobacterium sp. PtaU1.Bin097. Lineage (GTDB taxonomy): Archaea > Methanobacteriota > Methanobacteria > Methanobacteriales > Methanobacteriaceae > Methanobacterium_A. The sequence continues at coordinate 41,454 of MVQY01000182.1, read as the reverse complement.
TGGCGGGTATGACCAGGAAGTTGTCCAGTTTCTCCGCCAACTTCAAAGCCACCTGAGAACCCCGGAGGGTATTATGATCCGCTATGGCAATGGCATCAAGTCCAATTTCCTGAGACCTCCCTATAATCTGCGCAGGTGTTGGTGTGGCATCACCAGAATAATTACTGTGGATATGCGGGTCTAGGATCATTTAATCAGCTTTCCATACTTTTTCTTTTTTTAGACTTTGCTAATTCTACTTTTTAATATACTTAACAGCCTTCACCAGCCCAGAAGGTCCAGCCATCATAACATCCCCTGCCGGAGCTGCGTTATGGACTTTAAAACTTGTCTCCTTGAGGATCCCTCTCTTTGGCCCGGTGGCCACCAGGCACTGGAAATCACCGATTGGCTCTGCAACCCAGGCCCCGTGGCCGCCGTCTTCATGGATCTGTTCATGGCTGAGGGTGCCCTGTGCCAGTTCTCTGCAGAATCTGGTGATCTTATCCGGGGTTAACATGCCGGTGTGGTGTTCGAAAACTCCCATAATTTTCCCATCTTTAAATGAAGCGGCCAGCGTGTGACCGTTACCAACATCTAATGCTATAAAACTATCTAAATCTTTAACGTATTCATCGCAGGTGGCTCCACAGATAGAGGCAAACTTCGAATCCATTATAACCACGTTGTATCCTTTAAGAGTTCTTAAAACCCCGTTCATCCTGGTGAAATAGTCCGGGGCGGTGTTAGAGTAAGCGAATACTTCAGGCGGTTGTGGTGATTCCAGTTTTTCCTTGATCTTACTGAATCGGAAGTTTCGATCACCCATGCCCTCTGAGTATCCGTGATCCTGGACTGCCACTGCTATGTAGTCGAATTCCAGTTCCACACCGAATATGTCAAATGCTTCCCTGATCGCCTCTAAATCTACATCTTTAAGTTCAATCTGGGAAATTTCAGGGTGCATCTCTCCAGAAGGGATTATTTCAATGCCTAACCATTTCACTCTATTTAAATCATCCCTCACTGTCCTGGCAGCATTTTCAGTCATTAAAACCCGGTACCCCTTCTCTAGATGATTTTTTATAGCCTTGTTTATCGACCCTCCACCCATGGTTTCGCCGCTTAAAAACAGGTCATTGTGGTGTTTGCGTATTTTCTCGGCGAAAATCCTGGTTGGCGAAGGTAAAACCATTTTATAAGAGTTTTCTACAGGTTGCTCAGAATCGTAGAGCATTACATCCTGGGTTCCAGCACCCACATCTAAAGTCAGTATTCTCATGGTAAATTATATGGAGAGGCTGTTTTAAAAAGCTATCCTATGTACAAATATGTTCAACAAAGTTTAAATATCTACAAGATTTAATGAGATATCACTATCTTTTGAAGATCTAGATTTAAACAGTAAAAAGTATGGAAAAAGTGGTTTTATGTACAAAATTACACTATCAGAAAAAGACACTCCAAAAAAATGGTACAACATAGCTGCTGATTTACCTGTAGAACCCCCAGAATACTCCCAGACCGAAGAAGGGAAACAACTGGAAAATTTACCCAAAATATTCTCCAAGGGAGTTCTAGGACAGGAACTATCGACCGAACGATGGATTGAAATTCCAAAAGAAGTTAGGAAAGTCTACATGAAAATAGGCCGTCCCAGTCCCCTGTTCAGGGCTAAAGGCCTGGAAGAACACCTGGACACACCGGCCAAAATATTCTACAAACGAGAGGACATGTCACCAACCGGCAGTCACAAACTCAACACAGCCATAGCCCAAGCATACTATGCAAAACAAGATGGTGTTGAAAGGCTTACCACAGAAACCGGTGCCGGACAATGGGGGACCGCCTTATCCCTGGCATGTAACCTCATGGGATTAGAGTGCCTGGTGTATATGGTGAAGGTATCCTTCCAGCAGAAACCCTACCGAAAAACCGTTATGCAGATCTACGATGGGGATGTCATCCCCTCACCCAGCAACACCACCGAGTACGGTAAAAAAGTCCTGGCCGAAAAACCAGACCACCCCGGATCCCTGGGTATAGCCATATCAGAAGCCATAGAAGTAGCTTTAAACGATGAAAAAGCTTATTACTCACTGGGAAGTGTATTAAACCATGTTATGCTACATCAGACCATCATTGGCCAGGAGATAAAGATGCAGTTAGACCAGATCGATGCAACTCCCGATGTAATGATTGGATGCGTCGGTGGTGGAAGTAACCTCGCAGGATCAACCTTCCCCTTCATCAAGGACAAATTAAACGGAGACCTGGACTGTCAGTTCATCGCAGCCGAACCCGCATCCTGCCCCACAATTACTCAGGGAGAGTACAAGTACGACTTCGGTGATACCTGTGGTTTAACACCCCTGATCAAGATGTACACCCTGGGCCATGATTACATACCCCCATCAGTACACGCCGGAGGCCTGCGTTACCACGGAATGGCACCTCACGTAGCACTACTTGCACATGAAAAAGTCATAGAAGCACGCACCGTCCACCAGACCGATGTCTTCGAGAGCAACAAAATCTTCGCCCAACTAGAAGGAGTCATACCCGCCCCAGAAACAGGTCATGCAGTGAAAATCGGAATAGATGAAGCTATCAAGTGCCGTAAGACCGGAGAAGATAAAAACATCGTCATAAACTTCTCAGGACACGGTTTACTTGACCTTCAAGGTTACGATGATTTTCTGGAAGGTAAATTAGAGGATTAAAAATATTTAATCCTTCTTTTCTATTTTTAAAAAATTATTATAGCGTATTTTTCATAAAACCTTTTAGTATTACCTAGACAGGGTGGAAGTTATTACTAACTAATGTCATCTATGGGTTTTACCAACCCCCAAACGGCCTAATAATTTTCTATTTCCCCAAAAAAAGTATGTACTCACTTTAAATTTGGGCGAAATATATAAATAAGATGTTATTTATAACCAATCTCAGTTAAAGTTAGGTTTTTTTTAAAGCCTAATATTAGCTAATCTATATACAAAAATTTAGAAACAGAAAATAACCCCAAAAAAGAACTATAAATAGAAAAAACAGAACAGGTGATATAATTTGAGGCAAAACATAGCCTTACTATTAATAGCAGTAGTGGTATTGGCAGGAGTGGCTGGTGTACTGGCCATGACCATGTTCAACGCTACCAATCAGACCAACAATACAACTGTTAATAATACTACTACTGTAAACGACAGCACAAATAACGCAACGACTGAAGATAATCAGGGCACAAATTCAAATTCCAGTTCAACCAATGATAATGACAATAACGATGGAAGCAGTGATTCTAACGGTGGCTCTCACAACGACCCAGGGGGAGATGAAACATGCCCCACATGTGGAGGAGCTGGAGTAGTTCCTGTAAATCCAAGTGATCCAAATACTACCTGGAAAACATGCCCCACATGTGGAGGAGATGGTTTAGTATGATTAAAAAGTTGTTACCAATTTTTTTGGTTCTGTTGATATTTATAAGCATCAGTGCAGTATCAGCAGCCGAAACAAAGTTCAACACAACTTCAATAAGTACTTCGGCAAAGAATGTTCAAACTTACGTGGAAACCAATAAAAAACTTCCTTCAACTGTAAAAGTAAGCAATACCACTTTAACCACGCCACAATACCTGTACTTGTTGACAAAAGATGTGCAAAACGTTAACAAAGGTGTTACAACACCCATAACTTTGGTAAGTGCATCCACACCCCCAAATCCAAGTGAAAGCGTTAAAGCTGGAACTTTAACAAAAGCACAGTATCTGACACTGGCAGCCAATGTAGCAAAATTCATAGAAAACAACAAAAGACCACCAAACTTCGCATCTACCTCTCTTGGAAATATGCGATACGAGAACGTAGTTTACACCTTATCAAAGGTACTGGCTTACTATAAAACCAACAATCGTTTGCCAAACACAGTTTCAGTTAAAAAATGGAGCACGATAGCATCCAGTTCAAGCACAGGCATATCCCCCGGTCCACCAGTTACATTTACCGATACCAGTAAGACCACTACTAAAAGGTTAGGAACCAATTCTTTAGGTTATGTAGATAAAATTGGACCATTCGGTACCGGAACAAAAAAGGTTGCAGTAATCATCGGAGTTCATCCACAGGAAGGTATAACCCATGTGGGAATGATGAACGCCCTGAAAACACTAGCATCCCAGTTAAAAAATGTACAGATCTGGGTTTTCAAAGTATATGTTAACGAAAAAAACAGTTATGAGAAAAGCAGAATGGATGGTCAACTCTTAGCACAGAAATACGTTGTACCTAATATAGACAAAACCTACAAGCTGGCAGTTGACATACACGGAAACAGAGGCTTATACGCTACGAACGATTTCGTATTTGCACCAAGTAAACGTCCTCTATCAGTATCTTATGCCAATAAGATAATTTCCAAAACAACATATCTGAAATATTACGCTGTAGCAGATGGTTCCAGTCCTAAATACGTGACCATACCCATAGCTAACAAGGGAATACCAGCCGTGATATTCGAACTGTACCTAAACGTTAACAACTACAACACCGTAATGTACAACAAGTGTCTGCAACTGGTTAAAGCATTAAACACCCTAACCTACGTTTAAAAAATAAAAATCAGCCTTGTTGATTTTTTTTTAGGCTGAAATTTTTCTCTTTTTTTATTTTAAACTCTTTTATTTTTAAAAGTCCATTTTCATCCTAAGAACCTGAAATTTAATTTTCAAAAAAGATTCACTTGGTTACTGGAACCAAGAAAATTTATTTATACTCCAATTCCCAATAAACATTTATTGTAACTCTAATTAAACCATAATTTGGAGGATTAATAATCATGTATAATATTGGGGAAGCTTTAATAGGAAGCGGAAATGAACTTGCTCATATTGATCTAGTTATAGGAGAGAAAAATGGTCCGGTGGGCTCGGCATTTGTGGAAAACATGACCAGTCTGTCCATAGGACACACTCCACTTTTAGCAGTGATAAGGCCAAATTTACCGACCAAACCATCCACATTGATCATACCCAAGGTAACCGTTGGCTGCCTGGATGATGCTAACAAGATATTCGGACCGGCACAGACCGCAGTAGGAAGGGCGGTGGCTGATGCTGTTTCAGAAGGCATAATAGATAAGAAAAAAGCCGAAGACCTGGTTATCATGGTCACGGTGTTCATCCACCCGGAAGCAAAGGATTTCCGTAAGATCTACCAGTACAACTACGGAGCCACCAAGCTGGCCCTGAAAAGGGCTATGGATAGTTACCCATCCACTGAAAAGGTCACCGCGGAAAAAGACAGGGGAACACACCCTGTAATGGGCTTTAAAGTGATAAGACTATGGAACCCACCCTACTTACAGGTGGCTTTAGACTTGGACAATATGGAGGACATGGAACGTATAATCGACAGCCTCCCTAACCGGGAGAGAATCCTCATAGAAGCCGGTACCCCGCTGGTTAAGAAGTTCGGTGTGGGCATAATAAGTAAGATCCGGGAGCTCAGAACGGATGCCTTCATCATCGCCGATCTTAAAACCCTGGATGTAGGCCGTATAGAGGTTAAAATAGCTGCAGATGAGACAGCTGATGCTGTGGCCATCTCTGGACTGGGAACCCCAGAATCAATTCAGAAAGCTGTACAGGAAGCGTCCAAACAGGGAATATACTCCATACTGGATATGATGAACGTGGACAACTTCGTGGAAAAACTCAAGGGCCTCAAATACAAACCAGACATATTATTACTACATCGTAACGTGGATCTTGAAACCTACAAGGTAGAAAAAGGTGAAAACCTGGGTGACATGACCGAATGGGGTAACATAAAAGAGATCAAAGAGATCCTCGGTGGAAACAGGCTGGTGGCCGTTGCCGGGGGTATCACTCCAGATAAAGTTGACCAGGCACTGGAAAGCGGAGCAGATATCATAGTAGTCGGACGTTATATTATCGGATCCAGGGATGTAAGACGTGCAACTGACGATTTCCTGAAATACCTGCCACAGGACCCGGACACCATGAGGTTAGCCCTGGAAGAGGATGAACCTCTAGAACTCAACGATGATAAAAAATAAAAAAATACACTTCTTTTTTTTTAATTCCCTTTTTTTTAGAAAATTTTATTATTTCCTAGATGCAATTTTAATATAAGAATTGAAATGAGGGGATATTCTATATGATATTGGGGATATGTGGCAGTCCAAGAAAACAGGCCACGGATCACGTGTTAAACGAAGCATTGAAGATGCTGGAAGAGAGGGGTTTTGAAACTGAATTTTTCGGTGTGCGTGGTAAGGATATCAGTCCTTGCCTGCACTGTGATTACTGCATGCGCAAAGGAGTATGTATTCAGAAAGATGATATGTACGAAGTATACCCCCTAATGACTGAAGCCGAAGGGATAATAATGGCCACTCCCATCTACAACGGCGGATTAAGCGCCCAGCTTAAGGCAATAATGGACCGTACCCGGGCATTAGGTGCGGTTGACTACAATTTCCTGCGCAACAAAGTTGGAATGGCCATATCTGTTGGTGGAGACAGAAGTGGAGGACAGGAATTGGCTATACAGCAAATATTCACCTATTATATACTCACCGGGATGATTCCCGTTGGTGGGGGTGCCTTTGGAGCTAATCTAGGTGCGAATTTCTGGTCCCAGGATACTTTAGACGGGGTTAAACAGGACGAAGAGGGATTTAGAGGTCTTCGTAAGACTGTTAAAAGATTCGGAACCTTTCTGGAAAACTTCGAGTTTAAGCAAAAGGAATAAATCTTTTTTAAGAAACTAAAATGAATTATAACTTATAAGTTAAAAGTTCTAATTGATAACTTTGAAGTTTTAAGTTATAAGTATTAAGGAGATTTAAAAGGGAAAAATTACAAATAAAGGAATAATCATCGGATTAAAAATCATATTAAATTTTGCTTAAGAGTTATAAGTTATAAGGAGTTTTAGATGAGGATCGAAGTTGACAAGGAGAAATGCATCGGCTGTGGAACATGCCAGGAGATCTGTCCTAAAGGTCCCCGAATCTGGAAGATTAAAGATGGGAAGGCAGAGGCAGGTAACCTACAATACTGCCATGTATGCACCATTTGTGCATCAAAATGTCCTGTAGGAGCTATACACGTAATAAGAGATGGGCAAAATGGAGAGAAAGAAAAAGTTAGCGAGAAAGACTAGTGAAACAGATATCACCATAACACTTAACCTGGACGGGGAAGGAAAATCCCAGATAAACACAGGGATAGAATTTTTCAACCATATGCTAGAATCATTCGCCAGACACGGGTTGTTTGACCTGGAATTAGAAGCAGAAGGGGATCTGGATATAGACGACCACCACACCGTGGAAGACGTGGGGATACTCTTAGGTGAAGTATTAAACGACGCTCTGGGAGATAAAAAAGGTATCAGAAGAATGGCACATGCCCTGGTTCCCATGGACGAAGCACTGGCCATGGTAGCCATCGACCTATCCGGGAGGAGTTACACCATATTAGATCTGCCGTTTAAGAAGGTGAAAGTCGGCGGGTTAAGCACGGAGAACGTGGGGCATTTCCTGGAATCCCTGGCACAAAACGGTAAGTTTAACCTCCACGCCAGATGTGAGGGGGATAATGACCACCACCAGGTAGAAGCATTATTTAAAGCACTGGCCCGTGCATTACACGATGCAACCCGGGTAACCCATGGATCCATACCCAGTACTAAGGGTGTTATTTAATTAAAGGATAAATATGTCAAACAAGGCTAAAACCCCCCCAATACCACTAATTCCTAAAAATAGGCTTGAAACACTGGCAGACGGCATATTTGCCATTGCAATGACACTGCTGGTATTGAGTATTGAAGTACCAAACCTTCCTGGTAATTTAACTTCTTCCCTCTTCATGGAATATACTCTGTACACTTTGATACCCCAAATATTCGTATATGTTCTAAGTTTTGTTTTATTGGCTAGTTTTTGGCTGACTCACCAAATATTCTTTGTTATAAAACGTACTGACACTAAACTCCTCTGGATTAACATTTTTTGGTTAATGTCCATCGCCATAGTGCCCTTCTCAACCTCCATGGTTGGTAAATATGGCGGATTCCAGCTTTCACAGATAATATTTGATATTAACATGATGATAATTGGAATTTTATTTTACATAAATTGGAACTATGCAACTAGCCAAGAATTGATTATAGAACAAGTGATGCCATATGCAGATAAAATCAAAAAATCTTTCCTGGTTATACCATTATTAGCTGTTATGGCAATTATTATTTCTTTCATAATTCCCTACGGAAGTATATTAGTTTTTATATTAATCCCCACAATGTTTACTTTAATTATCTATTCAAGAAGACATAACAGTTAAATATAATACTGGTGAATGTAATTGAAAACACTTATTGCTTGCTACTTCCATACCGGGGGCGATACAATAAAAATAAAAGGAGTAGCAGTCAAGAGACTGCTTTAGAATATATACTTATTGTGGTTTTTCGAGCAATACAGTTTTAGTGACTGTTGAACCGTCTGAACCGTGTGGGGTTCTTAAAACTGTATCATTACCTTTTTCGATGTCTCTTGCTTCAACTGCGAGTTTTGCAGCTACAGCAATTAATTCGTGTGCAGCAGCGACTAATGGTATGTACTGGTTGGAGTCTTTAACCATGAAACATCCTTTTAAGTCGATGTCAGCAACTTTTTCTGCAGCAGTGTATGCAGCAATAGCTTTGGCTTTAGCATAGGTGTTGGTGAATCCTGCAGCCTCTGCGGCTTTTTCAGCAGTGATTATAACTTTTGGTAATTCTATGTCTTCCCCAGCGTCGACAGCAGCTATGATACCATCAATGGTGTTCTGGACGATTCTGTAAGCACCGGTTAATGCTAATACTTTTATTACGTCAGAGTTGAAGGATGCCATTTCAGTTGGGTCCAGTAGTTCTCTTCGGGCACCGATCATTGGGTCACCTTTAACTATGATGTAACCTAAGCCCTGTTCATCCATTTCATCTTTTTTACCTGCACCAGGAGCATCTCCTATAATAACGGCGGGGATGTCGTAGGTAGATAGTAATTCCCTTGCTTTAGCAGGTCCTGGAGCACCTGGGTTGGGGCTTATGAATATTGCAAAGTCTGGTTCAAATTCCTTGACCTTAGGGACTACCTCTTCGACCTGTTCCGGATTCATTTTTGCACCGGAACCTATGATTCTTACATCAATATTAGGCCTATCTGCACGTTCATCCAGTAATAAGTCTAATACTGGTGAGGTACCTATATTTCCGCTTTTAATTATTCCTATTTTTACAACCATTTTATCACCGATTTTGCTATCTGGATAATCAAATAAGTATTTTTTGATTTAATTTTTTTAAATCATATTTATATAGGATAGTTGGAATGGGAACTTTTAGACCTAATTATAGGAGTAATACTTTTATGTTAAAATTAGACGATGATTTCCAGTGTAAAATCAGTTTTTCTACAAGACTTAATTTAAGCACTCTAGCCATTTAAAGCTTGATTTCTCCTGAGATAAAGCCATGTAAATATCAGAAGAGATATTATCCCCAACGAGTAGAAGAACCATACCATACTATCTGTAGGGCCTGTTTCAATCCAGATCAGGGTATGGGCAAGTATTATGGCGTATAAACCTATAAATACGCCTCCCGCTATCTTCTGTGCACTGTGCATGAATCGGAGTACCAAACCCAGTAAAAACATCTGTACTGCCAGGCCCCATGCACCGAAATCTAGAATAGCCGGTCCGAACAGGGTAGAAGTTATACTGGTGGTGATGCCACTTCCTGGTTGATAAAAAGAAGGTAAAACCACATATCCCACAGTAACCCTCGGATGTCCTCCAGTAAGCGCCTGATAAAAAAGTTCCCCACCAGTAAATCCAGGCATGTGCGTGATTTTATCCAGAACCATCATGGTGAAACCCGCCCGGTAAAATACCAGTTCCAGTGGATTTAAAATCCAGGTCTGCCACTGGATAGCATTCACTGCTATATAACCCATGGCGATGCCTATTATTGCCATTAATATGATTAAAAGAAAGACATATTTCGCTTTAAGACGCATGGTATAATAGGTGGTGATTATTACGCTTAATATGATGGCCATAGAGGATGTACGGTAGCCGTTTATAGCAAAAAGTGTTAATCCAACAACAAATAAGATGTAATACCATTTACGGGGATATTTCGCGAGTAACAGGTTTAAGGTTGGGAGGAAGATGACGTAAGCAATCCTCCACAGATCCGTTGTGGCTTGAAATTTAAGGTAACCACTGAGTAATGGGATACCGCCGAGTAAGACCAGGTTTGCACCCTGTAAGATAAGAGCCAGGATAACTAAAGAAAAAAGGACCCTCTCATCCACAAGAAGTTTTATTTTAGAGTACCAGCTGGATTTCTCCTTGGCACTGTCTATCTTTAGGGTGAATTTCTTAAAGTTGCCTATGATTCTAGGGAAGGACAGTCCCAGGATGAAAATTGCCACTCCAAAGATTATATAATAATAGGTAATAGAATCGGCCCAATCCAGGTTTCGGATATGGTAATAATAGCCCAAAGCAGCTAAAAGAACGTAGATTATTATAAACACTACTACGATGTAGGGGGAGAAGATATCCACTTCGTTGAGTTTCTTATTCAACTTTTCAGAGAATGTCAAATTTATCTGGTCTCCTAAAATTTTCAGTCTCTAAATTTTTCCATAAAATAGGTTCACAGTTCTCCTGCACTGGTGGTGAAATTCGAAGCAAATGAAGGATAGGCGGCGGTGTGGGTGTGAATGTAGCTTGCCACGGTATTTTTAGACATCATACCGTCCTGTTGGTTGATGATGCCACTTCCTCTTAAGATTTTAAAGGCAAACGCGGGGTTTCCATCCTTTATATCAACCTTTGAGTAATGAAACTCATGTCCTTTGATGATATCGTCTTTATCTGCGACTATGCTCTTTCTGTTGGCTTTAGAGATAACGTAACTTAAGGCCTGGGGCTTTTTGGTCATGACCGAGTCGTAACCGAATATGTTGCACATTTTGTGATGGTTTATGGAGCGGCAGACGTACATGAGCCCACCGCATTCAGCATAGATTGGCCTTCCTTCCCTGTGGAATTTTAAAATAGAATCCCGCATGGACTGGTTACACTCCAGTTCATGGGCGAATATTTCCGGGTATCCTCCACCGATATAAACCCCGTCCACGTCCGGTAATTCTTCATCATGGAATGGGCTGAAGTAAACCAGTTCTGCCTGGTTTTCTTCCAGGGCATCTAAATTATCACGGTAATAGAAGGTGAAAACTTCATCCATAGCCACGCCCAGTTTAACCTTCTGCCTGTTCTGGGTCTCCCACAGGCTTTCCCTTCCCGAGGGAAGCTTATTTGCGTCTTTCATCAGGGAGATAAGGTTGTCCAGGTCTATGTAGTCCTTTACCATTTCACCCCATTTATTGATGGATCCTAAAATGTTTTCCCTTTCCACGGCAGGTACCAGGCCCAAGTGTCTGTCTTCCACTCTAATGGCATCACTGCGGGGTATACCCCCTACCACTTCAGTTTTGGCCAGTATTTCCACGGCTTCCTTGGTTTTCAGGTAATGTTTGCGGTTTTTAACCTGATTTAGAATAACTCCTTGGATATTGATGGTGGGATCCAAGGCTTTAAATCCCAGAACAACAGCGGCAGCGCTTTTCACCAGGCTTCGAGAATTTAAAATTAATACCACCGGGGCGTCCAGTGCCTTGGCAATGGATGCCGTGTTACCCACATCGCCTGTAGCACTGATACCCTCATATAAGCCTCTTACACCCTCAATTATCCCAAAATCAGCATCGGAAATCTTAATGCCTCTTTCAAATCCCTGCCTGATCTGTCCGTCGGTCATGAAAAAGGAGTCCAGGTTCCGGGAATAGTTGCCGGTGGCCAGGGTGTGATAGGTGGGATCTATATAATCCGGGCCGACTTTAAAGGGTTGCACGGCGTATTCGTCGGATAATGCTTTCATTATCCCTGTAGCGATGGTTGTTTTTCCTACAGCGCTTCCTGTTCCTGCAAGGACTAATCTCATATTATTATAATAGGAATGATTTTATTTAAATAAGATTTGTCTTGGAAAATAATTTTCATTTTCATAAAATTTTACCTTTGTAGTATATCTCATCTGCTCCACCCATAGATTGAACTATATTAAATAACAGAAAAATAGTCAAGATAGACCATGACTAATTTGAGCAAAAAATTGGAAATCTTGGGTGAAAGTGCCAAATTCGACCGGTGCAGCTACATCAACACCAACGTCGACAACTTCCTGGCAAAGCAATTACCAGGCATATACAATGCCAGCACCAGAGACGGGTGCACAGTACCCCTATTTAAAGTATTGATGACCAATAAATGCTCAAATGACTGCAGATACTGCATTAATCATAATAAACATAGTTTTAACCGGGTAGAATTTTCACCTAGAGATGTTACTTCCATTTTCCTTGATTATTATAATAACAGGTTGGTTGAGGGTTTATTTTTAAGTTCTGGCATCCCCCAAGATCCAGAATATTCCATGGAAAACATGGTGGAAGTGGCCCATAAATTAAGGATGGACCATGGATACCAGGGGTATATCCATTTAAAGATTCTACCAGGCAGCCCCTATGATTTAATTAAAAGGGCTGTTAGTTTAGCAGACCGGGTTAGCATCAACCTGGAAGCAGCTACCCCTGAAGGAATGGAGAATCTTTCCAGCACCAAAAATTACGATACAGACATTTTAAGGCGTATGAAGTGGATCAAAAGGCTCCTCAATGGCAACAAAGAATTCTCCCCCTCGGGACAGACCACCCAGTTTCTGGTGGGTGCTGGTGATGAGACAGATCAACAGATCCTGGAGAAGGCAAACTGGTTATATGAAAAGATGGACCTTAAAAGAAGTTATTTCAGCCCATTTGAAGCAGTTAAAGACACACCACTGGAGTCTCATGAAGAACCCCATCCAAAAAGGAGTCCAAGGCTATATCAGGCCGATCACCTCCTGAACTCTTATGGATTTGACCTTAAAGAATTGGTTTTTGATGATGATGGTAACCTGAATTTGGACAGTGATCCTAAATATGTGGCAGCCCAGGCACATGAGGAACACTTCCCAGTGGAGATCAACGAAGCATCCTATAAAGATCTTCTCAGAGTCCCGGGAATAGGTAAAATATCAGCCAGAAGAATCATCCAATCTAGGAAACTAGGTAAAAACTTCCTTAAATTAGAAGAACTAAAAAATATAGGCGTGGTCATTAAAAGAGCTGAACCCTTCATTAAATTAAATAAAAACTATCAGGCCACCCTCGAATTTTAATTTTTAGATGTTATTTTCGACATTTATCTGCTATTATAAGTGATAAGAGATAAGTTATAAGTTTTAACAGATGCATTTATAACTAATAAGTTCTAACTTATAACCCCTTTTCCTCGAATATTTTCCAGATATCCGGGTGCCTATCCTTCACAGCTTCCTCAATGAGGAGTGATGCTTCATTGCTTATGCTGAACTCGGGTTTTGTTTTCTTTAAAAACCTTAAAACTGCCGCTGATTTAGCAGACCATAATGATATCCGTGGGTTCTTATGCACTTCCAAAAGTACTGCATCGACAATTTTATCATCTACACTGGGAGTTGTTGATTCCTGTATTTGTGTGATAACATCAGTTTCAGCAGTTTCTGCTTTTTTATCTTTCACTGAGGTTTTTGTAGAACCAGTGCTTTTTGTCTGTTTTTTCCCTGATTTTTTTGGTTTTTTCTCTTCCTCGTCCAGGTAATCCTTCCTTATAAGGGCGTCTAATCCTTTACCAAGGGCACTTTCTGGCCTTTTTCTGGGTGTCATTTGTTGTCACCCCTGCCTTCCATTTGAATGATCTCCTTAGCCAGTTTTTGGTAGGCCTCTGTACCGCTGCATTCTTCATCATACAGAATACAGGGGATTCCATGGCTGGGTGCTTCCGCTAACTTAACATTACGAGGAATGGTGGTTTTGAAGATGTATTCAGTCTCTCCAAAGTATTGTTTCACGTTGTTGTAAACATCCCTGCCCAGACGGGTCCTGGAATCATATAAAGTTAAAAGAATTCCCTTGATAGGTGAAGGGCTGTTCAACCTGGTTTTTACCAGATCCATGGCCTGGATTAAATCAGCCATCCCCTCTAATGCATAAAATTCCGCTTGTATTGGTATGATAACACTGTTAGAAGCTACAATGGAATTTAAGGTCAACAATCCAAGTGATGGTGGGACATCTATGAAAATGTAATGGTAGTTATCAACATATCCATCCACAGCTTCTTTTAAAATTGAATGGGGTCCTATAGTTTTACTTAATTCCAGTTCTGCCCCGCTTAAGTCGATGTTACTAGGCAACAGATCCAGTTGAGGTATGCTGGTTTGTATTATGGACTCTTCTACGGTGCTTTGACCGGATAAAACCGAATAGATAGTGTTGATTTGGTTATTTTTCTCCACTCCCAACCCCGTTGTGGCGTTACCCTGGGGATCCATATCTATTACCAGGACTTTTCTATCTGAAAGGGTCAGTGCTGCTGCAAGGTTTACAACGGTGGTAGTTTTCCCACATCCTCCCTTCTGGTTTAATATAGCTATAATCTCGCTCATAAAACAATCCTCCCACATTTAGTGATAACTTCTAAATGATAAGTTATAAGTTATAATATAAATATTTATCGTTGAATAGGGGGTTTATTTAAGCTGATTTTGTAGAAAAATAGGAGTAATTAAAAAAAAGAATATTTTAGAGAAATTTTAATGAAAAAGATAAAAAACTTATCCTTAAAACTGGACTCTCTGTGATAATTTAACTGGTAAAGGAAGCTTCCTAAATGGCATGCCATTTGTTTCCTCTTTTATACGTTCAATTAAAGTTTTTTTATCCATCAAAACTTTATTCTGGGTTTCACGTACATTAACCATGAGCTCGTCGCTTTCAAGTTCTTTATCTCCAACGACGATTACATAAGGGACCCAATCCCCTGCAGCGTTACGTATTTTCTTTCCCACAGTCTCCTGACGGTCATCGACATCCGCCCGTATCTGTTCATTTCGTAATTCCTCTGCTAAAGAGAAAGCAAAGTCCAGATGTCTTTCTGCAATGGGTAAAACCCTCACCTGGCTGGGTGAAAGCCACACCGGGAACATGGGCGATTGAACTTCCATCTGAATAGCGCTGTTTTCCAGTAAAGCACCGATCACCCTTTCAATACTTCCAGTAGGGCTGCAGTGTATGATTATGGGTGTTTCCTCCTCTTCATCAGGACCTATATACTTAATCCCAAATCTTTCCCCACTTTCTACGTCTATCTGGATTGTTGGGTTTTCGATGGGCCTGCCCAAATAATCTATTGCAGCGAAATCCATCTTACAGATCCAGTAATGTTTTCTCCTGGGTAAAATCTCTAAAAGGACTGGTTTTCCCACCTTCTGGGCAGAATTCATGACCCATTCCCTGTTTTCCTCCAGGAAATCTGCGGTAACCCTCATTATTGCCTCGTAGTTGATCTCGAGGTCCTCGCCTGTCTGGGCGCACATGGTGATCTGACTGTCGAACTCCTCCATTGACTGCCCCACATCGGTACAAATGGTATGCATATCAGGCATGGTAAATCCCCTGAGTCTTTTAAGGCCTACCACTTCTCCTCTTTTCTCTAAACGGAAGCTGTACGTTGATAACTCATAGATTGCCAGGGGGAGGTTTTTCCAGGTTAAAAATGTATCAGAAAGTAATCGGAAGGCACCGAAGCAACAGGCGTATCTGAGCATGAGATTCTTACTTTTAGTACCCATACGGTACTGCCTTTCCCCGAATTTCTCTGCATGGACTCTGATGGCCTCATCACCCAGATCGTACATTATGGGTGTTTCTACCGGCATGGCTCCTCTATCGGTAACCAGATTATAAACATAATCTGCAAGTAAATCTCGGATAAGTCTCCCTTTGGGGTACCATCGCAGATGGCCTATATCCGCTGATGGTTCATAGTCAGCCAGGTCCTTTTCCCTCATAAGTTTTACATGAGGAGGCTCTTCACCAGTTGATTCTAATTCACCCAGTTCATAGGCCACCAGTTTCTCTAGGTCACTGCTCTGGTAAGTGAACTCACCAGGGTCGTACAGTTCATCTTCACTTAATATATAGAATCTGGAGGGTTCTTCTTCTCCTTTCTCCTCATGTGCTTTTTCCACCACTATGTTCCGGGAAAGCTCGGAGAGGGGATGTCCTTTACAGGATAGTTCGAAGGATTTATACCAACCAAAAGGTACTCTCTCAACTTTGAGTCCGTCTGCTGCTAATACCTCTTTCATTTCCTTTAGAATCTTCTTTGCAATGTCGGGTGAGCTTAAAGATGAGCTTAAATGTGCGTAAGGATAGATTACTATATTATCTGCTTTTACCTTTGAAAATACGTCTTTTATCTCCTTAACAGCGTTTTCCACAACAGCCTGGGGGTCCTCCTCATCCTGTTTCTCCACAGCAGTGAAAACCACTAAAGAATTTTCAAAGTGCATTGATTTCTGTTTATCTTCAATATCCTCTGCTATTTTGGTCTTAGACTTGGTTTTATAGTTTATATAATCAGAATGAATCAGTAGTATCCTCATTTTTATCACCAATTTATATCATGAGTTAAATTTAGATGCGTAATTTTAATTTGATCATGGTCTGTAACATAATCGTTTTATTAATATGATGATATTTAAATTATGTAAACGATATTAATAAAGGAGTAAAAAAATTTTAAAAAACATGTTTTTTAGTAAATTTTGATGCCCTTAACTTATATAATAATCAATAATGAAGCATTATTTTAAAAAAAAATTAATTTTTCAACATAGAGAACAGATTCAAGTTGATAGAATGAGAAGCGATACCATTAAAAAAGGCTTACAAAGAGCACCCCACAGATCTTTGCTGCGCGCCTGCGGTGTAACCGACGAGGAAATGAAAAAACCTTTCATCGGTGTAGCTAACAGCTTCACAGATATAGTACCCGGACATATTCATCTTAATCAAATAGCTGAAGCAGTTAAGTTAGGTATAAGTCAGGCGGGCGGCGTACCCTTTGAATTTTCTACCATGGCCATCTGTGACGGTATCGCCATGAACCATGAAGGCATGCGTTACTCCCTGGCCTCCCGAGAGATAGTGGCAGACACTGTGGAAAGCATGGCCCAGGCACACCAGTTCGATGCCCTGGTTCTAATTCCAACCTGTGACAAAATAGTCCCAGGAATGCTCATGGCCGCTGCCAGGCTGGACATACCCTCCATCGTAGTTACCGGGGGACCCATGCTACCGGGAATATTTAAAGATGAACCGGTGGATCTCATAAATGTCTATGAAGCAGTAGGTGCAGTTAACGCTGGTAAAATGACTGAAGAAGGGTTAAGGGAACTGGAAAAATGCGCCTGCCCGGGTGCGGGTTCATGCGCCGGACTATTTACCGCCAACACCATGGCCTGTCTTACAGAAGCAATGGGTATGAGTTTACCAGGATGCGCCAGCAGCCACGCTGTTTCCGGGAAGAAAATACAGATCGCCCGATCATCAGGTCGGCAGATCCTCCAACTCCTGGAGAAAAACCTCACACCATCCCAGATAATGACCCAGGAAGCCTTTGAAAACGCCGTTATGGTTGATTTAGCACTGGGAGGTTCCACCAACACCACGTTACACTTACCCGCTATTGCATATGAACTGGAAGATAAAGGAGTTAAGGTAAATCTGGACCTCTTTGAAGAATACAATAAGAAAATACCACATATTGCTTCTATCAGCCCCTCTGGGAAGCACACCATGCTAGATCTGGAACAGGCCGGGGGCATTCCCGCAGTTCTAAAAGTTCTAGAAAAGGAATTAAATGATGAAGTTTTAACCTGTACTGCACAAAGTCTTAAGGATAATATAAAAGATGCCAGTGTATTAGACAGTGAAATAATCAAGCCCCTGAATAATCCAGTCCACAAGGAAGGAGGACTGGCTATCTTAAAGGGTAACCTGGCACCTGATGGGGCGGTTGTAAAACAAGGCGCGATTGATTCGGATATGCTGGTCCATGAAGGTCCTGCCCGGGTTTATGAGAGTGAAGAAGAATGTGTTAACGCCATAAATCAGGGCGAGATAAAGGAAGGAGACGTAATTATAATTAGATATGAGGGGCCTAAAGGCGGTCCTGGTATGAGAGAGATGTTAAACCCCACCTCCGCAATATCTGGAATGGGAATAAAATCCGTGGCACTTATAACTGATGGAAGATTCTCAGGAGGTACCCGAGGCCCGTGTATTGGCCATGTATCCCCGGAAGCAGCTGCTGAGGGACCCCTAGCAGCAGTCAAAAATGGTGATATCATCAAAATAGATATACCCCTGAGAAAGTTGGATATTAAAGTTACACCAGAAGAGATAGATGAAAGGATTAAAAAAGCTGTTAAACCGGATAGACATGTTAAAGGATGGCTAGCCCGGTACAGGAAACTCGCTACTTCCGCAGATAAAGGAGCTATCCTTAAATAAGGTGAATTTATGACGGATACCAAAGAAATACTAAGCTACGTTGCAATTATTATTATTGGAATTCTCCTGGCCCAACACTTAAACGTGGTGGTTTCCGGGAGTATGGAACCTACCTTCGCCAGAGGAGATGTGGTAGTCATTCAAAAGGCTAATTTTTTCGGCCTATCTGAATTAAACACCACCAATTTAGAGGTAGGAGACGTAGTAATCTATGATGCAACCTGGTTCCCCGAACCAGTGATACACCGTATCATAGAAAAAGGAACCAACCCAGATGGAAGATTATATTACGTAATCAAGGGTGATAACAATCCAGGCCCTGATCAGGCACCAGTATATCCAGAACAGATCCAGGCCAAGGTCATCTCCTTCGGAGAAAATCCGGGTGAAAACCTGTTTGTAATTCCTTATATAGGTCAAATTACCCTCTGGATAAGAGGATTATGAAATAAATCTCTTAAAAACTTAAAAAATATTAAAATACTTCCCCTTTTTTATGCTTTTTATTTAAGGTGAATCTAATGTTTAGAAAATTACATAGAGATGTAAGAAAGTCTGTCAAAGAAGCTATAATTGAGTTAGGCTGGGATTTACCAGATAACATACCAATAGAGGAACCCCCACGTCCTGATATGGGGGATGTGGCAACTTCAGTGGCTTTTGAACTTGCAAGTAAGTTAAAAAGGTCGCCAGTGGAGATAAACAGAGAATTAATGGAGGTTATCAAAAAACCAACCATCTTCAAAGAAATTAAATCGGTAGGACCCTACCTCAACTTCTTCATAAACTACCAGAACTATCCAGAATCCGTACTGGAAACTGTGGATGAAGACTATGGTAAATTAGAAGCTATCCATGAAAAAATAATACTGGAACATACATCGGCAAATCCCAACGGACCATTGCATATTGGACATATCCGAAATTCAATT
This sequence comes from Methanobacterium sp. PtaU1.Bin097, assembly GCA_002067325.1. Lineage (GTDB taxonomy): Archaea > Methanobacteriota > Methanobacteria > Methanobacteriales > Methanobacteriaceae > Methanobacterium_A. The sequence continues at coordinate 21,948 of MVQY01000182.1, read as the reverse complement.
TTAGGCGATTCTTTAAGCCGTATATTAAGTAAATCAGGATATACGGTGGAAACACAGTATTATGTAAATGATATGGGCCGTCAGATAGCCATGGTTGTCTGGGGATTACTGAACCTGAAATTCGACCCCAGTAAACTGGCCGATCATACACCTAAGGATATCGATCCCTACCAGCAAATAGATAACATCGTCGAAGAGCACTCTGAATTCAATGATCTGGAAGGGACGTATTTAAATGGACTCAAAAACATCTTATACCTACAGATCTTCATAGACGCGGAATTACGCGACCACCAAATCGGTGAACTCTACTTTCAGGTTAACCAGGAACTTAAAAATAACCCAGACCTTAAAGGCGGTGTTGATGAGTTATTAAGGGTTTATGAAAGGGGTGACGACCCGCTTCTGGGATTTTTCTTTAAAGAAGCAGTAAATGCCTGTTTAGAGGGAATGGACCCCACACTCCAGAGGTTACATGTGCACCATAAACGCTTCGTCTGGGAGAGCAAATTTGTCCGGAACGGCTCTGTAGATGAAATAATCACCAAACTTAAAAATGACGGCCACAGCCAGGAAAATGAGGTCCTCTTTTTGAATCTGGAGGATTACGGTATCGAAAAAGAACTGGTGCTCATGAGATCAGATGGCACGTCCCTCTATTCTACCCGTGACCTAGCCTACCACCTGGAAAAATCAAATGAAAGTGATGTAGTAATCGATATCCTTGGATCAGACCATAAACTGGCCATCCAGCAGATCAGCATAGTTCTGGGATTTTTAGATGGTAAATCCCCGGAAGTGATTTTCTATGAATTCATAACTCTTCCTGAGGGTTCCATGTCCACCAGGAGGGGAGTATTCATCAGTGTGGATGATCTACTCGAGGAATCCACCAAAAGGGCGATGGGAGAAATTAAGAAGAGGAGAGATGACCTGAGCGATGATGAAGCCAGGGAAATTGCTGAAAAAATTGGGGTGGGGGCTGTAAGGTTTTATATCGCCCGCCTATCTCCGGAGAAACACATCGTGTTCAAGTGGGATGAAGCACTGAGTTTTGAAAGGGGCTGCGCCTCTATACAGTATGCTCATGCCCGGGCCTGTAAAATACTCCAGAAAGCAGAATTTGATTCTTCCACCGTGGATTCGAAGGGTATTTTAGGTAAATATGACCTGGAAAGTCCGGAAAGGGAACTGGTCAAGGTCATATCCCAGTTCACCTGGGTAGTTGAAGAATCTGCCCGCAGTAGAAAAGTCCACCTTGTCTCACAGTACTGCCTTGACCTGGCCAGTGCCTTCAACAAGTTCTATAAATCCATGCAAGTGATAGGCTCTGAAGAAGAAGAATTCAGGCTTGCCATGGTTGATAAATCTCGGATAACCCTGAGGAACAGTCTGGAATTACTGGGTATCGATGCCCCGGAATCCATGTAAATTTCATTCTACAGTGAAAAATCCGTGTTCTACAGTAGATAAATTTCTTCTACTGTAGAAAATATGGTTTTGAAAATTATAATGTTCTGCTATTTTTATCTTAAAAAAAATTAGAAGTTTTCACTTATTTTTTACCTAATAAAATGCTGAGTATGGCCTTCTGCACATGCAGCCTGTTTTCCGCCTGGTCCCAGATAGCTGCCTGGCCGCAACTCATCACCTCTTCCGTGATCTCCTGGCCCCTGATTGCTGGTAAGCAGTGCATCACCATGGCCTGGGGATTAGCGAGGTTTAAAACATCACTGTTAACCTGATATTCGCTTAACATCTTCAGACGCTGGTTTACTTCCTCTTCATCACCCATACTGACCCAGACATCAGTGTAAATCACGTCAGCTCCTTTTACCTCGGAAACATCGTTAGCCACTTTTAACTTCGACCCAGAGGTTTGAGCATACTCTTTAGCCTGTTCAAGTATCATAACGTCTGGTTCGTAGCCTTCCGGGCTGATCACAGTCATATCCATACCAACCAGGGAGGCTGCAAGTAACAAAGAATTACATACATTATTCCCATCCCCTAAATAAGCAAGATGCACGTTAAATGTTTTTTTATCCTGGTATATGGTGAATATATCAGCTAAAGCTTGACAGGGGTGTTCAAGATTTGTTAACCCATTTATAACAGGGATGGTTGCGTTTTCTGCAAATTTAACCACGTCTGAATGTTCTCTAGCCCGGATCATCACTCCATTTACGTAGCGGGACATCACCTTGGCCGTGTCCTCTATGGGTTCTCCACGTCCCAGTTGGAGTTCTGATTTAGACAGGTAGAGGGCATGACCACCCAGCTGCAGCATGCCCACTTCAAAGGATATTCTGGTTCTGGTGGATGATTTTTCGAAAATCATACCTAATACATTATTTTTAAGGGTTTGATAACCCCATGGATCCTTTTTAAGTTTATCCGCCACTTCCAGTATGTCCAATATGTTATCCTGAGTATCGGTGACTGATAGAAGATGTTTCATGATATTCTTATCCTCCCAAAATATGTTAATTTGATGTTAATATTTCCTTTAACCTTAAAGTAATTATTACCCCAGTAACTCCTGCATATGCTTAATTCTCTTTTCTATAAGCTCGGAAGTCCCCACGTCCCTTCGGTGATAGACGTCTCCATCAACATACTGGGTGGATGTTTCACATATTTCTTCTGCCTCGGCTATGGTATCACCCACAGATACCAGGGCCAGCGCCCGGGAAGAGGAGGTGTAAATCTGGTTATATTTCTGGTTCACCGCAGCATAATACACGAGGGTGTTGTTTTCCTTAATCTTTTCTTCATCTACCTTTATTACCTGGTTGGGAACTGCTTTACCCGGGTATCCCTGTGGCACGATGTATTTACAGACGGTTGCATGAGAATCAAATTCGGCCGCTCTTAGATTACCGTCCACTATACCGTTGCAGATATCCACAAAGTTGGTCTGTAGAAGTGGTAAAACGTTCATGGCCTCTGGATCTCCGAATCGAGCGTTATATTCAATTAATTTAGGCCCTTCCTTAGTCAACATGAATTGTCCGTATAAAAATCCTTTATATGGCCCTACTTCATTATTTATGGCTTTAACCGTGTCTTCCATAATTTTAACAGATTCGTCCCGGTATTTTTCATCCAGAAATGGTAGTAAACCATCTGTATCAGAGTAAGAACCCATTCCTCCCGTGATGGGGCCGAGATCACCTTCGAATGCGTAGGGATGGTCCTGAACCACCGGCATGGGGGCGATGTTTTTACCATCCACAAAGGCCTGGACAGTATATTCCTCACCAACCGCCCTTTCCTCGATAACTACACCGGCATATCCACCCATCTTGGTGTCTATGACTTCTTTTACATAAGATTTCGCTTCTTCGTTATCCTTCAACTGTTCTCCCACTATCTTAACACCTTTACCACCGGTCAGTCCGATGGGCTTCACCACCACGTCCTGGCCGAAATCATCTATGAAATCACCAGCGTCCCGGGAATCATCGAATACCTTGTAAACCAGGGATCCGCCGATCTTATAATCCTCGAAGAGATCACGCATGAACGCTTTATCTGTTTCTATCTTAGCAGCCTCCATAGTGGGGCCCACACAGTCAACACCAGCTTTTACCAACGAATTAACGATGCCTTCCTCCAGCGGGGCTTCTGGGCCTATGATGGCCAGGTCTACTTTTTTTTCCAGTGCGAATTTGGTAACCGTGGGTATGTCATTTTCACTGGCAATCTTAAACTCCGATATCCTGGCTATTCCCGGATTTTGATTGCTCATAATAGAACACAATTCAGTTTCCTCATCCTGGATGGCTGCCTGGCATATGGCATGCTCTCGCGCTCCGGTTCCTACCACAAGAATCTTCATTAATGGTTCCCTCCTCTAAGATAATCTAATTTTTTTCCCTTAAATCCCAACTATCACTTATAAACATCCAAAGATCATATATACTTGCAATATATAATCATGAAATTAAATAAGAATTCAACAGATAAATAAATTTAGAATTGATTATAACAACTTTTCAAAGGAAATTTATAATCACACTAAACTAGGTGTTTTTTTATGAAAGGCAGCGAAGCAATAATCAAATCACTGAAAGACCAGGGAGTAGACATAGTTTTCGGGTATCCCGGAGGAGTTCTTCTCCCATTATACGATGTGTTATATGATTCTGACTTAAAACATATACTGGTGCGACACGAACAGTGCGCTGCTCACGCAGCCGATGGATACGCCCGTGCATCGGGAAAAGTAGGTGTATGTATCGGTACCTCCGGTCCAGGAGCCACAAATCTGGTGACGGGAATTGCCACTGCTCACATGGACTCTTCACCCATCCTGGCCATCGCCGGGCAAGTAGGAACTGCACTAATTGGTCGTGACGCCTTTCAGGAAGTAGACACCCTGGGATTAACCATGCCCATAACCAAACACAATTTCCAGGCCATGCAGGCCGATGAGATACCAGGGATGATAAAATCAGCCTTCTATATCGCCAGTACCGGACGGCAGGGACCAGTGGCCATAGACCTTCCTAAAGATGTTCAGGAACAGGAATTTGAGTATAAAGCTGATTTCCAGATCGACCTACCGGGTTACAAGCCAACCAGGAAAGGACATCCCGGGCAGATTAAGAAAGCTTCAAATTTAATCCTTAAATCCAAAAAACCCGTAATCCTTGCTGGTGGAGGGGTTATACTCTCCGAATCATCATACGAACTATTAGAACTTTCCAAGCTAATAAAAGCCCCAGTAACCACCACACTGATGGGTAAAGGCTCATTCCCTGAGGACGATCCCCTATCCCTGGGAATGCTGGGAATGCATGGTAGAAAAGTTGCTAACCTGGTGGTAGATGAGTGTGACTGTTTAATAGTTATAGGATGCCGTTTTTCAGATAGAACCACTGGAAAAGTGGATGAATTCGCGCCTAATGCTAAAATTATCCACATAGATGTGGACCCCGCCGAAATTGGGAAGAACGTGGACATAGATATACCCATTGTGGGTGACGCCAAGATAGTCTTAACCAGCCTCATCAAGACCATCGGCAAGTTAAAAGAGGGTAACCCTGGATCTACAAAGGAATGGGCCGATTACATATCAGACTTTAAAATAAACTGCATACCCCGGCTTTCATTTGATGATGTGCCACTTAAACCCCAGCAGGTTATTAAGGAGATAAGAGATTCCATTGACTATGATGCCATTGTCACCACTGATGTCGGCCAAAACCAGATGTGGATGGCACATTACTTTACTTCAAAAATCCCCAGGACATTCCTATCATCTGGTGGGCTGGGCACCATGGGTTTCGGATTCCCAGCTGCCATGGGTGCTAAAGTAGCCCTCCCTGAAAATGATGTGGTGGCGGTGTGCGGAGACGGAGGATTTCTGATGGTCTGCCAGGACCTGGCCACCATCAGAGAATACGATATACCCGTGGTAGTCTGTGTTTTAAACAACCGCTACCTAGGAATGGTTGCCCAATGGCAGAAACTCTTCTATGACGAGCGAATGTCCCACACCCACCTGGGAGAAGTTCCAGACTTTGTTAAACTGGCAGAAGCATTTGGAGTCCGGGGTGAGAGGGTGGAAAAACCAGGAGAAATGAAAGAAACCCTACAATCCGCCCTGAAATCGGGAGAACCAACCCTTATAGATGTTATTATCGACCCTGATGAAATTCTGCCCATGGTACCCCCAGGATGCGGAATTACAGAAATAGTAGGCGAATATAAAGTGGAAAGGGAAGTCCCGGGAGAAATACCCTACCGGACTCCACATAAGGAGAAGGAGTGGGAATAAATGGACGAACAACGATCTCATGTTATAAGTGCTCTGGTTTTGAACAAACCCGGTGTACTGCAAAGGGTTGCCGGACTTTTCACCAGAAGAGGCTTCAACATCGACAATATAACGGTGGGTACCTCAGAACAGGAAAACATGGCCCGGATGACCATCATCAGCCGGGGGGATGAAAAGGTCCTGGAACAGATCATAAAACAGCTCAACAAATTAATTGACGTAGTCAAGGTAAGGGACCTCACCCCGGAAAACACGGTGAAAAGGGAGCTGTGCCTGATTAAAATACACGCAACTTCAGAGAAGAAGAGATCCGAGGTTATCCAGTATGCCAATATCTTCCGGGGAAGGATAATCGATGTCAGCCCGGAAACCCTGACCGTGGAAATAACCGGTGCACCAGATAAAATAGAAGCCCTGATAGATTTATTGCGGATTTTTGGAATAAAACAGATAGCTAGAACCGGACCTACAGCGATATCCAGAGGAACGTTGGACTAATTCCCAATGAATTTTAAATATTTTATTAACTAAGTTTGAGGAGGAAAGAAGATGTATTATGACAAAGACGTAGATACAGATGTTTTAAAGGATAAAAAAATAGCAGTTATAGGATATGGAAGCCAGGGAATGGCCCAGGCAAGAAATATGGCTGATAGCGGATTAACCGTTATCGTGGGATTAAGAGAAGGAGGTAAATCCTGGCAAAGAGCTAAAAATGATGGTCTAACTGTTTTATCAGTAGAAGAAGCCAGTAAAGAGGCTGATATAATTCACATACTCATTCCGGATGAAATACAGGCCCAGGTATATGAACAGTCCATTAAAGACGGTCTAGAAGAAGGAAACACCATATCATTTTCACACGGATACAACATCCACTTCGGATACATAAAACCACCAGAAAACGTTAACATATCCATGATAGCCCCTAAAGGACCCGGTGCCATGGTAAGACAGACCTATGAAGAAGGTTTTGGAATTCCAGGATTAGTGGCTGTGGAACAGGACTACACCGGCAACACACTGGATATAGCACTGGCCATGGGTAAAGGAGTAGGACTCACCAGGGCAGGCGTCCTGGAGACCACCTTCAAAGAAGAAACAGAAACAGATCTCTTCGGAGAACAGGCTGTTCTATGTGGTGGAGCAACTGAACTCATTAAAAATGGATTTGAAACCCTGGTGGAAGCAGGGTACCAGCCAGAACTGGCTTACTTCGAGACCTGCCATGAACTGAAACTCATCGTCGACCTGATCTACAAGAACGGATTCGCGGGCATGTGGGACAACGTGAGCAACACCGCCGAATTCGGAGGACTAAGCAGAAGAGAAAGGCTAATAACACCCGACACTAAAAAGGAAATGAAGAAAATCCTGGAGGAAATCCAGAAGGGTAAGTTCGCCAAGGAATGGGCACTGGAAAACCAGGCCGGCCAGCCCCAGCTTAAGCGTTTAAGAGCTATAGAAGGAGACCTGCTCATAGAGAAGGTTGGTGCTAAATTAAGGAAACTCTGCGGGCTTCAAAAATAATATATTTTTTTTCCTTTTCTATTTTTATTAACCAAGAGGATAAATTTTTATGGCCTTTGTAGGAATGGATCACGGCACTACTGGAGTATCCTTCTCTATATTAGATGATAAAGTCACTCATTTTAAAATTGGAAGAGAAGAAACCTCTGCCGGTACCATTTCTGCTGTGGAAGAACTTTCAAGAAGGATTAACCTTGATGAGATCCAGTTAATGGCCATCACCTACGCCATGGGCGATGGGATATCAGCTATCACTCCGCTGGAAAGGATTAAAAACCGGGGTATTCTATCCATGGGAGGTGCCGGTAAGGTTACCGGCGGTGGAACTGCAGTTTACGATGAAATAAAAGAGTCAAGAGTTCCCACCGTGTTAATTCCAGGTATTCATACAGAAACTCCTTCCCTGTATCCCTGGTTTAAAGCGGCTTACTCTCACCACGCCAGTTCCGAGAAGATCAGCATCGCCTACCACGCTTACCTGGAAACCGGCTTTCAAAACATGATTGTCTCCGACATCAGCTCCAATACTGTCAGTATCCTGATTGAAGACGGGAAAATAAGGGGTGCTATGGACGCCTGTCTAGGTGCAATGGGAGTTATCCACGGCCCACTCGATTTGAAAATGCTCAGGGATATTGATGACGGTAAGAGAACTGCTAACGAATGTTTCTCCCATGCTGGGGCTGTTAAAGTTGCAGATGTCCACGAAAAAGTAACCCGGGCTAAAGACGAGATCTTAAAACGCTTAGAAAGTGGAGATGAAAAGGCGGAACTAGCCCTAGAGACCATGGTTATGACCATCGTTATGGAGATATATGGCCTGGCTGGAATCGCAGCCAACATTGATGGCATTGTTTTAACTGGCTCTGTTGGTTCTATGACTGAGCCTGTTGATGTGTTCAGTTCAATTAAAGAAAAAATAGATGAACTGGGGGAGGTTGTCAGGATCGGTGAAAGATCTGGTTCTATTGGCAGTGTTCAGATTGCTAAAGCTATTTTTGAAGGTGAAAGGGATATTTTAGGGATTCCTGTACTGGTTTAATCTTGTTTTTTTATCCCCCACCGACTCCTGCTCCGTCTGAATCTCTGGATATCTCATAGTTGTGGTGGGATGTTTGATGGAGTTCCTGGAGGATTTTCTCCTTTTTGGACTTTCGGTTGGCTCTTTTCTTTTCCTTTTCGGGTTTTATGACCATTAGATAATCTAACCGGTAGTATAGACCGGTGGTATCCAGTCTTATCCAGGTGTTACTTTCTTTAAAGCAGATTTTATCGGCTTTTCCTTTGGTTCTGGTGCCTAGATATTTTAAGGTTGTCCCTTCAGAGATCTTATTGCCCCTGTGGTCTGTTATGTCCATTTTAAATCCTTTTTGTGTGTTTGAGGGTTTAATGTATGAGGGTTTTTAGTACTTATTTATTTCCCAATTATTCTACAGTAGAAAATTTCATCCCCATTGGAACATCTTCCTATCGCGTCAAAAAGTCTACAGTAGAAAAAATGTGGAAAATTGTAACCTTGAAATTGTCAAATTTAATGAATTCAGAACTAATTTTTCTACGGTAGAAAAAATTAACCTATTTTAATCCAGCCATTCCCGTATTAAATCCAGATCAGTGGACGCATCTAAGGATATTGGTGTTATTGTGGCACAATTTTCCTCCCTCAGGACATGTACATCCGTACCAGGATCATCTTTCTCCTGAGGCACACCATCAATCCAGTAGTAAGGCCTACCCCTGGGATCGAGTCTCTTTTCTATATGCACCTTGTACATCCTCTTTCCCAGGCGGGTTAATTTTATTTTATTGTTGTCTGGAGAAGAAGGTATGTTAAGATTCAGAAAATCTATCCCCTCAGGTAAAGATTGCCTGGCTATCCTCCGCACCACTTTTCTGGTCATCTTCTGGGCATGGGTAAAGTCCACGTCCACATGGCCGTCATGGAACTTCATATCGCCCCGAGTTACCTGTAAAGAAACCGAAAGGGCAGGTATATCCTGGGCAGCAGCTTCCATGGCTGCGCCTATTGTACCTGACGTGGTGAGCTCCGACATCCCCAGATTTTCCCCAACGTTAATTCCGGAAATAACCAGTTCCGGCTTTTTGCTGGCTATTTCAAAAATACCAACCAGCACTGCATCTGTAGGGGTGCCGGACACCGAATACGCTTCACTTCCGTCTCTTAAATTGGTTGAAGTAACCCTGATGGGTTCAAAGAGGGTTAATGCATGTCCAATGCCGCTTTGTTGAGTGGCTGGTGCCACGATATCGATTGATCCCAGATCTTCCACTGCTTTCTTGGCAGCTATGATTCCTGACGAGTTAACTCCATCGTCGTTGGTAATGAGAATTCTCATATAGGCATATATTTGCCTAACCATTCAAAAAGTTTTTGAGGATATTAAATAGGAACAGTTTTAAGTAATAAAACAATTAAACAAATATAATATACATAATAGTGTCCATATAGAGATGAGATGTTAAATCTTTCACCTATTTGCCCAAGGTGAGTTAATGGAGAAAACAAAATTAGTTGATTTCGTGGCCAAGGTCATGGAAGAATCCGGTTTCAAGGTCTATAAAAACTTCCAAACCTCCAGACATATTATCGATATCTATGGAGTACTACCGTCTGTTTTAGGCGATGTCGGAGTTGTAGTTGGTGTTAAAAACTACGATGAACAATGGGAAGTCGGACTTGACGTTCTAAAGGAGATGGAGATGGTGGCCAAGACCCTGAAGGCATCCAAAATAGTGGTGGTCAGCAGTTCCTACTTCACAGATAATGCAATCAACTACGCCGGTCGGAGAAACATCAAACTCATAGATAAAGATGGATTGGTAAACCTGGCTAAAAAATTCTCCAAAAGAGAATATGTCGATGATTATGAAGTGGATGAAGATGTAGAAATAGCCGATGAAGAATATACACCCACTAGAAAATCACCTGGCATATCCTTTTTCAGCGGGCCTAGAAAGAGTTTAGATAAGGGTGGAAAAACAAGTCGGCCCACCAGCAGTTCTATAGGACCAACGTTAAGGAATATTTTAAGTAATACCATAGTACTGATAATACTGGTTTTACTGATATCAACCCTGATAAAGTACCTGGTTAGCTACAGCGGCGATGAAAACACAGCCTTCATAGGTATAGCAACGATTTTATCAGCAGCCATCCTGTCTTATGGACTAGCCCTCTTCTTCGAAAGGGATATCATGTCCACGTTAGTTAAGGGAACCACGGTATTCTTCGTGACACTGATTATACACGTTGTGATTATTTTAGCATTTTAAATCGGTCTAATTTTAACACTCCAATATATAACTATCTAATCAATGAATTACCCATTAAAGGTTTAAAACCAGCACAACCAGTGAATTACCCATCAATAGCCCCCTTAAAAATTATTTTTAGATGGGCCGGAGGAGATTCGAACTCCTGATCACCTCGGTGTGAGCGAGGTATCATACCCCTAGACCACCGGCCCATGACTAGGAACCTGGTTTCCACCAAATAAAATAGGCTAAAAAAATAATTATTTTCAAATGGGCCGGAGGAGATTCGAACTCCTGATCACCTCGTTGTAAGCGAGGTATCATACCCCTAGACCACCGGCCCCATGGTATTTTCAGTATTAGACAGACAGTGTATATAAATCTTCTGATTATAAATCAGTGTTATTTTTATATTAAGGACAATTATATAAGGATAAAGGAATTAAATGTTCTAATCTAAAAAATGTTTCTATATTTAATTTTAAATCAATCAAATTTTATTGAGCAGTCAAATTTTAGGGAAGAAGTAGATAAGAGAAGTGATTTTTAATGGTTTTCAATGAATCCGGTAAAATATGGTTCAACGGCGAGTTGGTTGACTGGACAGAGGCGAACATACATGTTCTATCCCACGTGGTTCACTACGGCTCCAGCGTATTTGAAGGAATACGCTGCTACAAAACCCCCAAAGGTTCAGCCATCTTCCGTCTAAAAGAACACGTAAAACGTCTTTTTAATTCTGGTAAGATATACCGTATGGACATCGACTACAGCGTAGAGGAATTTTCCCAGGCAATAATAGACACCATCAAGGCCAACGACTTGGACGAATGCTACATAAGACCAGTTATATTCCGTGGTTATAATAAATTGGGCGTTCATCCCCTGGAAAACCCGTTAGAGTATGTTATCGCTGCCTGGAGCTGGGGTAAATACCTGGGAGAAGAAGCCCTGGAAAAAGGGGTGGATGTAGGTATCTCCTCCTGGCGCAGATTAGCACCCAACACCATGCCCAACATGGCCAAGGCCGGATCAAATTATATGAACTCCCAGCTTGCTAAAATGGAAGCCATGGAAAACGGATACGAAGAAGCAATAATGCTGGACTACCAGGGCACCGTGAGTGAAGGCAGCGGTGAAAATGTTTTCCTGGTTTACGAAGGGGCCTTATACACTCCTCCCCTTTCCTCATCTATACTACCAGGTATCACCAGAGATTCCATAATAAAACTGGCCGAATCAATGGACATAGAAGTCAGACAGGAGAATATTCCCCGGGAGATGCTCTACATCGCTGATGAAGTTTTCCTGACCGGCACGGCCGCTGAAGTTACACCCATCAGATCCATAGATCAGATAAAGATAGGTAACGGTGAAAAAGGCGAAATAACCAGTAAACTACAGGAAAAATTCTTCAGCATAATCAGCGGATACCAAGAAGATAAATACAACTGGCTGACGTATGTAGAATAAACATATCCCCCAGAACAAAGATATGATCTAATTTTTTTGGTGACTTTTCAATGGATATTATACAAGCAATAATAATCGGTATAGTACAGGGACTGACTGAATTCCTGCCGGTGAGCAGCTCCGCCCATCTAGTATTTACACCCTATCTCCTGGGAACAGAATCCGGCCTGGCATTCGACACTCTACTACACATAGGAACATTAGTTGCAGTGGTTGTCTATTTCTGGAATGACCTAGTGCACATGTTCAAGTCTTTCATCGCCAGCCTGGCAGACGTTCCACACGGCAAGTTCCGTGAAGGCCTACGGGAGGACCAGTTTAAGAAACTGGCATGGATGGTGCTTTTAGGGACTATACCCGCGGGTTTAGCGGGTGTCCTGTTTAAAGGCTTCTTCGAAGGTTTGTTCAGTAACATACCTGCCGTCGGGGCGTTTCTGATAATCACTGGTTTTTTACTCTACGCATCAGAGATGGTATCCCGGAAAACCAGGGATAAATCCAGTCTAAAAGAGATGAGCATTAAAAATGCCATGTTAATTGGTGTTGCACAGGCATGCGCCATAGCCCCGGGAATATCCCGATCCGGTGCAACCATATCTACTGGTCTGTTTCTGGGACTTGAAAGAGAGCTAGCCGCCAGGTTCAGCTTCTTACTCTCCATACCAGCTATTCTAGGTGCGGCGCTGGTCCAGGTACATGACATATCATCTTTATTTGACATAACCACCAGTGTTACTGTAGCCGGCTTCATCGCTGCTGCCATATCCAGTTACCTGGCTATAAAAGTGATGTTAAAATTAATATCCGACCGGGACCTCCTGGTATTTGCTTATTACTGCTGGATAGTCGGGCCCCTGGCTATAATAATCTGGTACTTCCTCATGTAAAATTATAGCCCACATTATTTCCCGCTTTTTTTTATTCATCTTCGAAAATGAAAAGATCATCTATCGTGGACTTTAAAGCCACGGCGATGTCATGAGCCAGTTTCAGGGAGGGATTGTACTTCCCCTTCTCCAGGAAAACAATAGTCTCCCTCCTTACCCCCACCTTCTCCGCCAGCTCCGCCTGGGTAAGGTTGTACTTAGCCCTGAATTCCTTTATCCTCGTCCTCATGAAATCCCACTATTCTATGTCACCTTTACGGCTTAAAATAAGGTTAGCCACCAGCATAGCGGCTACCATGACAAAAATAGTCACTCCCATTAGTTCCACCGGATCGCGGATTCTATTTGCCCAGTACATTGAAACCACCAGAGAACCCACAAACGTCAAGGTTATATACCATGACCATGTTGCTGCAAGGGTCCCTACCTTTCTCAAACGCTCATCCTTTACTGTATCACCCATTCCAATATACGCGAAGAAGCTGATTACATAAAACATAATTCCCAGAAGAAGCCCAGTAACTATGATATCATTCATGGTCTTCCATAAAATTAAACTCAGAGAACTAACTATTAGAAGAGCTGATCCAATCCATAGTATTACCCTGTACGAATTATAATCCCTTTCAACGTTGGATTTTGTCTTTTCGGTATTTTCAGTCATTCATCCCACCTCGAAGTTATCAATTTCGAACAAAAAGTTAAATATTTCTAACTTGATGTTGTATAATTCTAACATCCTGGTATTTAAATCTTTCTATAGAAATTATAAAAAATCTGACTAAAATAGAAAATCCCAAAAAAATCGGTGCTTAAAATATTTCCGCACAGAATTCCTCTGTTTTTATTCGTATCTCACCAACGCTGACCCCTTTAACCAGAGCAGCCATCATAGCTCCTCCCGCCCCTACCCCCTCTTTAACCGATCCGTTAAGGTAGTTCTTCAGTCCTGCGTTGCCACATTTTTCAAATTGAGGATCAACGGCAAAGATGGAATAATCAGCTATCTGCCGGGAGATATAGTTAATATCCGATGTCTCATCCCTGGCCACGAAAATCGTGGTGGCGATGGAGAGTTCCTCCCAATCAAAATCTTTATCCATCTCTTTGATCACCGCACAAACCGCAGTCATCTGGGTACCCCCAGCAAGGGTCACCGGCACCTGCGAACCAGCTGCAATTCCTGCGACGGCAGGAATCATGGGGTCACCCACCACTTCCACAGCTTTAAGTGGATCACGGGCTAAGTCTCCTGCTTCAAATCCGGCGGCTTTCAATCCATCAGAGACAACCTCCAGCTTTAGGTCATGAGGGTTTTCCGGCATGCTTCCACTGACCTTGCGGTTACCATCATAGCCCATGGCAGTCAGAACACCCAGTGCTGTGGTGGTTCCCGCAGGTGTGCTCTCCCCAATGAACAGATGATCATTAAACTGTGAAAGCATCTTTCCCAGGAATTTTCCCCGTTTAAATATCTGTTCCGGGTTTAAAACAGCTTTTCCACTCTGGATATTTTCCCCTGGTTTATGGTTGATATCAAAAAAGGTTACATTAGGTTTAACTGCAGCACCCGCATCAGCTGTTAAAAAAGGTATATCCGCCAGTTCCAGGGCTGCTTTGGTAATTACAGCAGGAGTGGGTGAAGCCGTGCCTTCAACCACGGTTTGGGGAATATCAGGCAGACACAGGGCCTTTCCATGCACGATCAACTCCACATCAGCCGCTGGCGTGTAATCGGTTAATTCTGGTGTGGCACCAGCACCAGTTATGCCCGGGATATTGGAAGTTCTGGTACTGGCTATCACGCACAAAAATAGTGGGTTGGAGTCTTCCAGTATGGGTAATTCACCTGGTGAGCCAAAATGTCTGATGATATTCTTCAAGTTCTTCCACCTTTATATTGTAGTTTGATAAAATTAAATGGTTAATCCATCTATATAAGTATAAATAAACTGATGGAAAATTAAATTTCAAACCTGATTGGGAAAAATTATCGATTATCGAGTTGATTTACCAATGATATGCATGGGACTGGAGGGTACCGCAGAAAAAACAGGTGTAGGGATCGTAGATTCCTCCGGGGAAATACTGGCCTCGGTGGGCAAATCCCTCATACCAGAAAGCGGAGGAATACATCCCCGGGAAGCAGCAGAACACCATGCAAACAACATCGTACCCCTCATCAAAGAGGCATTAGTCGAATCTGGACTGGAACTGAAGGATATAGATCTGGTGGCCTTCTCCCGGGGCCCGGGTTTAGGGCCCGCCCTGCGAACGGTAGCTACTGCGGCCAGATCCCTAAGTCTGTCCTTAAAAGTACCCATCATGGGTGTTAATCACTGCATAGGGCATGTGGAGATCGGCCGCCTCACCACCGGAGCTGTAGACCCATTAACTCTATACGTCAGTGGTGGTAACAGTCAGATAATCGCCTATGACCGGGGAAGGTACCGTGTTTTCGGGGAGACCCTGGACATTGCCCTGGGTAACTGCCTGGACCAGTTCGCCCGTCAAGTCAACCTGGGCCATCCTGGCGGGCCCCGGGTAGAAGAACTGGCCCTTAAATCTCAAAACTATCTTAAACTACCCTACACAGTCAAGGGTATGGATCTATCATTTTCTGGTTTACTCACCGCGGCCATTCGGAAATATGAAGATGGAGAACCCTTAGAGGATGTATGCTACAGTCTGCAGGAGACAGCTTTCGCCATGGTCACCGAGATAACCGAGAGGGCCCTGGCCCATTCCAAGAAAAGGGAAGTGATGTTGTGTGGTGGGGTAGCAGCCAACAGCCGGTTAAGGGAGATGATCTCCATCATGACCAGAGAACACTACGCCGACTTCTACCAGCCCCCTATAAAATATTGTGGAGATAATGGAGCTATGATCGCCTGGATGGGCCAGTTGATGTTCCATTACGGCTCGGTGCAGAAAGTGGAGGACACAACTGTGATTCAGAGGTACCGTACCGATCAGGTGGATGTTCCCTGGATGAAAACCTCCCCTGTCCATTTAGAATTACCATCCAATATGCTGGAGAAGGGAGCTGAAGCCAACATCTATCCGGGGGAATGGATGGGACGGGATGTGCTCCTGAAGGAAAGGGTATCTAAAAGCTACCGTATAGAAGAAATTGACCACAGATTAAGGAAGAGGAGAACGAAGGGTGAAGCCAAACTCCTCCATCTGGCCAAAACCTGCGGAGTAACCACCCCACTCGTATACGATATAGATAAGGAAAATAAGACCATAACCATGGAATATATACCAGGTAAACCGGTTAAAGACGTGTTCAACGAATCAGAGATATCCCAGATAAAAATCATCTGTAAAAAAGTAGGTGAAAAGGTCGCCCGCCTACATAACTGCGGAATGATCCATGGAGACCTGACCAGTAGCAACTTACTGCTAAAAGATGGGGAAATTGTGTTCATCGACTTCGGACTGGGAAAGATCTCCGACCTGGTGGAGGATAAAGGCACCGACCTCCTGGTTTTCAAGAAAGCACTTACCGGCATACACTACGATATTGCAGAGGATTGTTTCCAGTCGATTTTAGAGGGTTACCAGGAAGCAGATGATTATCAGGAAATCTTAGAGAAAATATGGGAGATTGAGGTAAGAAGGCGTTATACAGACAACAATAATTAAACCGCTCCAATAATTAAACCATTCTTCGATGTTTAAGATCTTTCGTAGTTTTTATAGAAGTTCACCACCAGTTCTATCACGGTAGGGTCTTTAGTCAGGTCATTATGTCCCACACCACGGATTAGTTTGGGTGTGATGTTGCCCAGAATACTCTGTTCATTGGCCACGGCTCCATCTCCTTTGGCCGTCCATCTGTAAACAGTTTCACCATTTTCAACTAACTTAACCCGTGTGGGTACGTACCCCTTCCTCTTTACGGATTTATAGCTTTCATATTCTTCTTTTGAGGTTCCTATCAACCATTCCACCATACCCATCAATTTAGATATGAATTTGGTTTGTGCAGGCACTTGGTGACCTATTATTATGTGGTAGGTAACTCCCGACATGACCCCATCATGACCCGGCCCTGAACTATTCAGCTCAAGGGTCTGGCGGTCATAAGTACGCATATTAGCCACTGCGCCTGAAGAACCTATGTCCCTGAAATACAGGTAGAGTAAAGGCTTAAGAAGCAGATAAAGCAAGCGTCTACTGTCGATTAAATCGGCCAGTGCACTGCCGTGATTTACTGGCGCTATACCGATCCACTGCCGGATGTTCTTGTAATTATCATTTTTCATCATGTAGAACCGGGAAACCAGAGCACCCATGGAGTGGCATACTATGTCGAACTTACCAGTGTATCCGGTAGACGCCCTGATATCAAAGATGAACTTCCCTAAATCAGTAGGGTAATTATAGGGATCGCCTGTGGCGGGTAGATAATTAAACTCATAATAAGGGATGTTCTCTTTATATAAAGCTTTTTTCATCACATCCCATTCTACGAGTACATCCTCCTCCTTCCTAGGACGCCATCCATGGACTAAAATTACGGGGGTTAGCTCCGCCACTGATTTTGTTGAATCTGTATCGTTCATAATGTGTATCACTTTATATGAAATCTGATTTTTAAAGACCATCGTCGTTATTTTTCCAAATTCGTTCATTAAAAATATTACTTCAACAATCTAATTTACAGATAACAATAGATAAGTCCACAATTAAACCTATGATTAAACTAATTAATATTTACTATTAGAATTACTGTTGGTCTTTAAAATGTCTGAAAAAATCGATTCAAAAATCATTACCTTTATAACCGGTAACTCCCATAAAGTTAAAGAAGCCCAGGGAATATTGAATAACTTGGGAATTTCACTGGAGCATGCTGATCTCGGCTACCCTGAAATCCAGGGAAACCTGGAGGATGTGGCCCGGTACGGTGCACAGTATGCTAGCAGGCGTCTCGGTAAACCAGTGATAGTAGAGGACGCCGGATTATTCATAAAAGCCCTTAAATGGTTTCCAGGGACATATTCATCCTACGTGCAGGAAACATTAGGTAATAAGGGCATATTGAAGCTTATGAGCGATGTTGAAGACAGATACGCCGAGTTCAGGTCGGTAATTGGGTACTGCACCCCCAAAACCGAGCCCGAGGTTTTTTTAGGCACTGTCAAAGGACGCATCGAATACGAGGAAAAGGGCCAGTACGGTTTCGCCTACGACCCCCTGTTTATCCCAGATGGATACGACAAATCCTTCGGAGAACTACAAAGACAAGAGAAAAACATGTTCTCCCACCGTCGCAAATCGCTCGAGAAGTTCGCACTGTGGTATAAAGACCAGGGATAATAAACCATAAAAATGGACTGAATCCACAATGAAGTGTATCAACCTGCTCTAACCACATTATTAAAATAATATTTTAGAGGTGAAATAATGGCAGTTAAGCCAGAATGGATTGAATACTCCAACGAAGAGATTGAAGAACTGATATTAAAACTTAAAAAGGAAGGAAACTCCACCAGCATGATGGGAATCATCCTGAGGGACCAGTACGGTATCCCCGATGTTAAACTGATAACCGGGCTCAAAATCACCCAGATCCTGGAAAAGCACAACCAGGGCCTGGAATACCCAGAGGACCTAATGAACCTCATCCGGAAAGCAGTTAACATCAGGGACCACCTGAAAGAGAATCCCAAAGACCTGCATACCAGGAGAGGCCTGCGTATCGTGGAATCCAAGATCAGGAGACTGGTGAGATACTACAGGAATGAAGGCGTACTTCCTGAAGGATGGAGATATGAACCAAAACAAGCAGCATTACTTGTTAAATAGAGCTGAAGAAGCCCATAAACTCTTAAAAGAGCACTTAGATCAGGATCATGTGGTGAGAGTAATCTCCCACAACGATGCTGACGGAATATCCGCTGCTGGTGTGATCTGCAACGCCATCACCCGGGAAAAGGGTAAATTCCATGTCACCATAGTGCCCCGGCTGAAGGCAGAGGTCCTGGATAAGATTTCCCAGGAAAAATATAAGTTATTCTTCTTTTGTGACATGGGCAGCGCCTGGACCCAGCGTATAGGTAAGCTTAAAGGAGACGCCATAATAGCAGACCACCACCAGACCATCGATTCCACCGAAGACCAGGAGACAGTGGTGCACGTCAACCCCCACCTCTTCGGCCTGGACGGAACCAGGGATGTCAGTGGTTCAGGAGTAACTTATCTGGCAGTAAGGCCCATGGGTCACTATGAACTCACCGCATTAGCCATGGTGGGTGCTTTCGGAGACATGCAGGGCAACGGCAACATTACCGGGGTTAACCACACCATACTACAGGAAGGAATAAAGAAAGGAGTATTAGAAATTAACGACGGGTTGAAGGTCTCCTTCTTGAATGGAGAACCCCTGTATAAAGCGCTTTCCTACACTTTTCTACCTTTACCTGGCATTTCCGGTGATTTTGAAGGCTCAAAAACCTTCCTGGAGAAGATCGGACTATCCTATGAAACCAAATTCCCCGACCTCAGCAACGAAGAAAAGGACACACTGAAAAATGAGTTGGTGAAGGTAAACCCGGAAATTTTCGGTAAAATCTACCAGATAAAAGATGAAATACCACTACTTAGAAATATAGACGATTACTCCCAGATAATAGACGCCTGCGGAAAGAAGAAAAAGTACGGCTACGGCCTGAGCATCTGCCTGGGAGACAGGGAAGAATCCCTCCAGGAAGGACTGAACTACCTGAAAAACTATCAGGACACCATAATAAAAGGTATCGAATGGATTAAAAAAGAGGGCTCCCGGGAAATGGATCACATCCAGTACATATACACAGAGGATAAGGATATAAAGAGCTTCATGGGGACTCTGGCCAATGTGGGATTGGATCTTAAATTATTCAATCAAGATAAACCTGTCTTAGCGATTTCTCGTATGGATCCCCTCATCAAAGTTTCCGGACGTACCACTCTGGCCAATACTGAAAAAGGGATTAATCTTGGCCAGGCCTTCGAACAGGCATCACATAGCTATGGTGGTACCGGGGGCGGGCATACCGTAGCAGCTGGAGCTGTTGTTCCCCGAAATAACAAGGATAATTTCCTGAACCTGGTGGATGAGATCATTAAAACCCAACTGGAAGAAGATAAATCTAACAAATCCAAACAGATAACATTCAGTTAAATTTTAAAGAGGTCCTCTATGCAGCTTACACCAGAAGAACAGGATATGTACGATGGAAAATATGGGATCGCCGTAGAGAAATCCATGGAGATCCTGGTGGCCCTGGGTGATATCTACGGAGCAGAAAAGATGGTGGATATAACATCTGCCCAGATAGCAGGGGTTTCCTATAAAACCATCGGAGACGCTGGCCTAGAGTACTTAGAAGAATTGGCAAGTACTGGTGTTAAAGTGAGAGTCCCCTCCACGTTGAACCCTGCAGGAATAGACCTGGTCAAATGGAAAGAGTTGAACTTCCCAGCAGACTTCGCTGATAAACAGTTGAAGATCATCGAGGCCTACAATAAAATGGGCATCAGTACCACCTGTACATGCACACCCTACCTGGTGGGTAACGTTCCTACCCTGGGAAGTCACATCGCCTGGTCAGAATCTTCAGCGGTGGCCTATGCCAACTCAGTCCTCGGAGCCAGGACCAACAGGGAAGGCGGCCCGGGAGCCCTGGCAGCGGCCATCTGTGGAAAGACAGCCGAATATGGTTATCACTTAGATGAAAACAGGAAGGCAAATTACATTTTCGAGCTTGAAACCCAGTTAAAAGGTACAGACTACGGTGCACTAGGCTACTTGGTGGGAAAAATAGTGGGGGACGGAGTGCCCTACTTCAAACTAAAAAACACCCCATCAATCAATGAACTAAAAAGTCTAGGCGCTGCACTGGCATCATCCGGTGCGGTTGCACTTTATCATGTGGAAAACGTCACCCCCGAATATAAAGATGCCCTTAAAGGGGTTGATATTGGTGGAATAGAAAAAATTGTGGTGGATAAGGATCAGATAACCGAATCCCACCAGAAACTATCCACGACCACCCGAAAACCAGATTTAATCTGTGTCGGGTGTCCGCATGCATCATTAGATGAGATTGAAGCAATTGCAAGGAAAGTTGCTGGTCGGAAACTCTCCACACCCCTATGGATATGCACCTCGATATCAGTTAAAGCCGAATCAGACAGTATGGGCTACACCAAAACCGTAGAAGATGCCGGTGGTAAAGTAGTATCCGACACATGTATGGTGGTCTCGCCCATAGAAGACCTTGGTTTTAAGGTTGTTGGTGTTGACTCTGCAAAAGCAGCTAACTACGTACCCAGCATGTGCGGTTTAGATGTGGTTTACGGTGAACTGGATGATTTACTTGAAAAATGAAATACAATATTACAGATAGCTAAATGCCCATTATTTATATCATAATAGTTAATCTATTAATGGTAATAAAATGGTGAAAATAAGAGATGTGGGATCGTTTGGATTTGGACTATTATGGATGTTTCCTTTGATTTTTTCAATATATTACGGTTTAGTTTACGGTTTAAGTCTTCAATTAGAACTTTATGCATTTATCTTATTTTTTATAGGGATAGTTATTGTCCTTTCCAGTATAATGGAACATAAAACCACAATATTAGACATATTATCAGGGATTGGAATTTTAATAATTGTATGCATCTGGATAATAACTCAAAATACACCTTTATCATCTAAAGACGTGGTATTTGGTATTATTATAGCTATAACGGCTTTAATAGTGGGAATTCTTACACATCTAGGTATCTTACGGGAGAAAACAGACGACATTATAAATTGATGGCGGTCAGTCCTTTAAATAATTCCAATTTTTTTTTGTATTCTGAAAATTGAACATTTTATACTACGAAGTCCAATATAATCCCATGGAAAAGTGGATCCAACACCCCCTCATCAAGCCAGAGAAAATTGAATCCCGGCTTTACCAGCAAGCACTGGCGGCTCAGGTT
>MVQY01000181.1 GCA_002067325.1 Methanobacterium sp. PtaU1.Bin097 | reverse complement strand
AAACGAAAAAAAGGAGTACTGAAGGGTCATTTAAATTATAGGTCCATCCCCAATATTGATGAACTGCTGCTGGATAAGTTATCAATCCCATTGCTGAAATAGTAACTGCCGGTGCATAAATTAAAAGATAAGTTAATCCATGTTTAAGCAATCCTTTTTTACCGGTAAATACCAGGGATATATGTATTAAAACTGCCGGTACTAAAGGCCATAAAGTGCTTAATTTCAACCAAAATATGGCAGTATCAATACTTTCCGCCTGGCGATAGGCAAATTCAGTGAAGGCTAGAAAGCCAATTAAAATGGCTAAAATGGCCACCAATCGGTTTAAACTGTTTTGCGGATTTTTATAGTAGATGAAATTCCCCAAAAAAAGACACGTAACTGAAGCTATAAGGGATAGTAAAGAGAATATGTTCATAAAAACCCTTTCTTGAAAATTTTAACTAAATTATTAATACTATAGTGTATTAGGTATATATTTATTACTTATTTTAAAATTCGTGAATGTTTAGCCAAGTTCTAATACATCGAATGAAATATCCATACAGAATATTTATTTTTCAACTGTACCTACCATTTATTTTCAGCTTACCATCCCAAAAGTTTAATTTTCCCAGAAACCATAATATAATTAATTAAATGGTTGAAGTGGATTATATGCCTGGTGAATACCGATATGAGACAGATAGTTTAGGGGAAGTTCGAATACCAGCCCTTAAACTATGGGGGGCGCAGACACAGCGCTCACTGGAGCAATTCAATATTGGTGATGATCTAATGCCACCAGAGATGGTTGAAGCTTATTCTGTGATAAAAAAGGCATGTGCCCGGGTTAACTTCCAGGAAGGGCTCCTGGATGAAACCTGCAGGGACTTAATCGTCAAGGTATGTGATGAAATACTCGCCGGAGAGCACCAGGACCAGTTCCCACTGAACGTGTGGATGAGCGGGAGTGGAACACCCTTCAACATGAATGTGAACGAAGTGATATCCAACCGGAGCTGTCAACTCACCGGGAATCCCCTGGGGAGTAAGGTACCCGTCCATCCCAACGATCACGCCAACCTGTCCCAGTCTTCCAACGATACCTTTCCCTCGGCCATGCACATATCCGCTGCAAAAACCCTGAAAGAGAAGTTGATACCGTCTGTAACTTCATTACGTGACTCTTTATTAGTTAAATCGGAGGAATGGTCGGGTATGGTTAAGGTGGGCCGCACCCATCTCCAAGATGCTACACCTTTAACTTTAGGCCAGGAATTTTCTGGTTATGCTGGCTTACTTGATGATAATCTGAAACGCTTAGAAAACAGCTTAGAGGAAATCTACCACTTAACCATAGGTGGAACTGCTGTAGGAACGGGGATGAACACTCCTCCCGGGTTCGACCAGAAAGTGGTTGGCGAAATTGCAGGATTAACCGGTCTACCATTTAAAACTGTGAATAATAAATTCAAAGCCCAGGGATCACACGACAGCCTGGTCATGCTCAGCGGGACGCTCAAAATACTGGCCACATCCCTCTATAAAATAGCAAACGACATCCGCATCCTCTCAAGCGGTCCCCGGTGCGGCTTACACGAACTGGAACTACCAGCAAACGAACCCGGGTCCTCCATCATGCCTGGGAAGATAAACCCAACCCAGTGCGAAGCACTGTCCATGGTAGCGGTACAGGTCACAGCCAACGACCTGGCGGTGACACTCGGTGGAGGAGGGGGACACCTGGAGATGAACGCCTACAAACCCCTGATCATCCATAACATCACGCACTCGCTGAATATACTAACCGACGGATGCCAGAATTTCAGAAAATACCTGGTAGAGGGAATGAAACCGGATGAAAAACAGATAAACTACTTTTTAGAACGCTCACTCATGCTGGTAACCGTTTTAACTCCGGCTATCGGCTATGATCAGGCAGCTCGGGTAGTAAAACATGCCCAGGATAATGACCTAACCCTTAAAGAAGCCGTCCTGGATCTGAAATGCATCACCGAGGAAGAATATGATAGACTGGTAGATCCAGGGAAGATGACCCGTCCCGGGGGATTGGATTTGAGGAAGGACTGAATTAAATATTTTTACATATTAAAAAAGGGGAGAACTTAAAAAAAAACGGATGTAACTTACATGATCCATCACCACGATGTAATCATAATTGGAGGGGGATTGACCGGACTTAGAGCCGCCCTGCAGATAAAAGATGCCGGATTAGATGGGGCAGTGATATCCAAGGTCCATCCCTTACGTTCTCATTCTGTAGCAGCCCAGGGAGGAATGAACGCTTCCCTGGGAAACGTGGAAGGAGAGGGTGGTGTTAAAGATAGCTGGAAGAACCACGCCTACGATACAGTGAAGGGATCCGATTACCTGGCCGACCAGGACGCCGTGGAACTCATGTGCCGTGAAGCACCACGCACAGTAATCGAATTAGAACATATGGGAACGGTATGGTCCAGACTGGAAAACGGGAAGATAGCCCAGCGCCCCTTCGGAGGGGCGGGATTTCCCAGGACCTGTTATGCAGCGGACCGCACCGGCCACAACGCCCTCCACACCCTCTACGAGAATATGGTTGGCCGGGAAATCCCGGTTTACGAGGAATTCTACCTCACCTCCCTGGTAATAGATGAGGGACGGTGTGTAGGTTGCACGGCACTGGATATCATGACTGGGGAGGTCCACGGGTTTCAGGCCCGGGCAGTCCTCCTGGCCACCGGTGGCTTCGGCCGGATATATGATAGATCAACCAACGCACTCATCAACACAGGAGAGGGGGCGTCTTTAGCTTTAGAGGCCGGTGCCCAGCTTAAGGACATGGAGTTCGTCCAGTTCCACCCCACCACCCTCTACGGCACCAACATCCTGATAACCGAGGGAGCCCGTGGCGAAGGAGGGATACTCCTAAATAAAGATGAGAAACGGTTCATGGAGGGCTACGCACCCCGCACCCGGGACCTGGCAGCCCGTGATGTGATATCTCGGGCTATGGAGCAGGAAATTGCAGAGGGAAGGGCCTACCCGGGAGGTTACCTGTACCTTGACCTGCGCCACCTGGGACCGGATAAAATCAGGGAGAGGTTGCCGGGGATAAGGCAGATAGCCATGGATTTTGCCGGTGTAGACCCCATAGAGGAGAAGATACCGGTCCAGCCCGGTCAGCATTACTCCATGGGTGGTGTCGATGTGGGTATGGGCGGTGCGACCAGTATCCCAGGGTTATACGCTGCCGGCGAATGCGCCTGTATCAGCGTCCACGGAGCCAACCGTCTGGGAGGAAATTCCCTCCTGGAGACAGTGGTCTTCGGGCGGCTGGTTGCCGATAAGATAATCGAAGACGTTTCTAGTATTAATTTTACCGAAGAAGGGCCAATAAAGACAGCCATGATAAACATGGACATTAAGATAGGGGATATACTGGGCCGGGAAGAAGGAGAAAACCTCTTCCAGATCAGGGAGGCCATGACCCGCACCATGTCCCAGGGATTTGGGATACTGCGGGAAAAACAGGAGATGCAGGAAAGCCTCCAGGAGATAAAAAAACTGCAGAAACAGCTGCCCCGGGTGTCCCTTCAAAACAGTAAGCGTGAACTCAACCAGGCCCTGGTAAGGTTCCTGGAACTGGAGGGAATGCTCCTTTTATCTGAGGCCGTGGCCCGAAGCGCCATCGCCCGAGAGGAAAGCAGAGGATCCCATTTCAGGACTGATTACCCAGGGCGTGATGATGTTAAGTTCCTGAAACACACCCTGATAGATTTAAAAGATGATGAAATGCGTGTTTCCTATAAACCGGTTAAGCTGGGCATGTTCGAACTAGAGGAGCGTGTTTACTAGTGATAAAAGTTAACCCAAAGATAAAAGTTTACCGGTTCAACCATGAAATGGAATTTCCCCACTATGATACCTTTGAGGTGGAGCCCCACCCCGGGATGACGGTTTTAGGTGCATTATTCCAGATCCAGGAGAAATACGATGATTCACTGGCCTTCCGTTACTCTTGCCGGGGGGCAGTGTGTGGAACATGCGCCATGCTAATCAACAAGGTCCCCCGCCTCGCCTGCCGTAGCCAGGTGGAAGATCTTCTGAAAGATAAGGTTCCTGAAACTGTTACTGATGAAGATATATCCCGGGCCGACGAGGATATATCCTGGAACCCTGAGGAAGAAGTATTGGTAGAACCCCTCCCCCATTTACCTGTAATCAGGGACCTGGTGGTTGATATGGACCTGTTTTTCCAGTACTACCGCTTGGTAGAGCCGACTTTCCGTCCGGCAGGACCTGATCCAGAAAAGGAACGACTGATGGATCCCGGGGCGGTTAAAGAACTGGGGGTGTACGCCAACTGCATCCTCTGCGGTGCCTGCCATGCTGCCTGCCCGGTTGTGGGAGAGAATCCTGAATATCTGGGACCAGCAGCCCTGGCCAAACTGTACCGGTTCTACATCGACCCCCGGGAGGAGGAAGGAGACTCTCGACTGGAAAAAGGAGATATCCTCAATGGTTGGTGGGCCTGTGAATCCTACGGAGATTGTTACCGGGTCTGCCCCAGGAATGTTCCCCCCATCGTCGCCATAAGGCAGGCGATAAACCAGTTGAACAAAAGGAAATGATAAAATAAATGTTTTTAATCTTTAAAATTCATTTAAAACTGTAGGTGAGCTGTTAAGATGATATACATGTGTATGAACTGTAAAGTCTTTGTTTATGATGAGGAAAGGGGAGATGCCAAGTTGAACCTCGCCCCGGGAACCAGAGTGGATGATATACCTGATTCTTACCGCTGCCCTGTCTGCGGAGCCATTAAATGCTGTCTGCACCCCCTGGATGGTGAGAGCACTTCTCAAAGTGTGGATAGTCAGGAACCCACCCAAAAGAATTTAAATTACTACCGGGCCCGTGGTAGGGAGAAACTCGCTGGCCTATGCGGTGTTTATCCAGTGTGCAACGGTGATCTGGACCATACCTGCGGCGGGCAGAAGTATGGCGCCCCCATTGGCATGGGAGGTGCTGGACAGGGTAAAAACTTCGAAGCAAACTACAAAGCCCTGGCAGAGTACCGGCTGAAGATGAAGGTGGTCAAGCCCCACCGCCAGCCAGAGATGTCCACATCATTCTTGGGATGGGAGATCAAAGCCCCGGTAATGGGCGCACCCTTATCCGGCGTAAAACACAGCATGAACGATTCCATGGCCGAGGAAGACTTTTACTGGGGTCTTTTAAAGGGAGCAGAGGAATTTGGAACCATCGGTACCGTGGGGACCACCTCCAGCGCACCTAAAGATTTAGGTGTGACTACTGTGGGGAAGAACAATGGTTATGGGATCCCCTTCTTCAAACCCATGTCCCAAAAACGGCTGCTTGAACTCTTCCAGCTTGCAGAAAAACTGGACGTAATTGCCATAGGAGTTGATCTGGGAGGTGCCGGGTCCACCTACTGGGATCGCAGCGATAAAAGTGTGTACCGGAAGGGTGAAGATGATCTGAAGGAACTGGTGGACTCCACAGATAAACCAGTGATCTTCAAGGACATAATGAGTACAGAAGACGCGGTTAAGGTGGTTGATTCCGGTGCCAGCGCATGCTACGTATCTAATCATGGCGGTAGGGTCTTAGATTACGGCCTAGGCGTGGCAGAGGTGCTCCCGGATATTGCGGAGGAGATAAGTGGTAAGGTACCTGTCCTGGCCGATGGGACCGTGCGGACCGGGTTCGATGTCCTGAAAGTACTGGCGTTAGGTGCAGATATAGCCCTTATCGGCCGTCCCCTTTTACAGGTATGCGTTGGTGGGGGAACTGAGGCAGTTAAGATGTACTTCGACTATGTCTTAGCTGACTTTACCCGGGCCATGATACTCACGGGATGCGACACACTTCGTGAGGTTGATATGGATATCTTGGATAAAATTTAAGCCCTATTAACCTTTTTTTTCAAGGGTGGGGCCTTGTTAACCCTTTTTAAGCCTTATTAAACCCTACTTTTAAGGGGGTACTTGTTACCCCTCTTTTCAAGGAGATCCTTGCTAACCCTTCATTCCGAAAATGGTTCTGATTCCGGGGATTCTCCTTATAACTTCGATGGTGGCGATGGTGAATACGAAGCTCAAGAGCATGATGAGGACGACTTGGATAGCCATCTGGTCTGGTATCCAGTTTATCAGGTAGTAGGCGAACATGTTGATCCAGACTATGTGGAATATGTATATGGGAAATGACACTGCGGAAAGGTATAAAGTTCTCTTATTTTTGAATTCCAGGTAGTGTTTGCCCATTCCCATTATACCCAGCACCCCCAGCCATAGGATAAGGCTGGTGTACATTTTTATCAGAAATCCGGTGATGATAGTGGATAAAGAGACTGTTACTGTAGTAGTGGTAACGGCATTTCCCCCAGAACCGAAGCTACCCGCAGTTATTGCAACGTAGATGGCGGTCAAAACTGCAAATGAGATGAACAAGGGCCATCTCCACTTTTCCAATTTTTCCTGGACAACATCGTCAGATAAAAAGAAGTATCCAAAGACGAAGAGTAAAAAGAACTCGATTATACTTTTATCAGGGTATAAATTGAGTAAATAGCTTCCTATGGCGAGGGGAAAGACCAGTAAAAGCAGTTTGGGTATGGTGTACTTTTCTATGGGGAAGTTTCGTTTCCCATATATCAGGATGACAGGAAGTGCCATCAGGGATACTATGAAGAGGTACAGCAGGAACCACAGCGGACCAAGGGCTAATCCATCCCCTAAATGACTCGGGTTAGTGAAGATATTCCACCATAAATTCAGGAAACTCCCGGTATAGCCACTGTAAAGTAAACCGAAGTAAACGCTTATGGGTATCACCAGGATCATACCGGAAACCATAGGGATCAGAAGTTTCGACACCCTTTCTTTCAGGTATTGTGTTGAGGTTCTCTTTTTCAGGGAATAGAACGTGGCAATCCCTGCAATCACAAATAATAACTGCATAAACCAGGGGGCGAAGGTTAAAAGAAATGCGTTGGCAAAGATGTTATTCGTCACGTGGAAATAATACGATCCAATGCCACTGTAGATGATCAAAGTATGATAAGGGAAGAGTACCAGAATTATAAGCCATCGTAGATTATCCATAAAATATTTTCGCATAGAAATCAGACCTATTTATTATTATCACTATTAAAATTATTAAAAACCTTTATAAAAGAATCTATCCATTTTCATCAGGAAAATTTATTGATATAACTATGGACCGTGGATAAAGATATGATTTGCTATTTATTTACCCCTTCAAAATTTATCTACAATTGTAAATCAGTATATTTTTAATCCGCTCTTTTTTTAGTGTAAGCCCGAATTATATCTCCTTTGGTGAAAAATCCCACCAGTTTATTGGGGTTTTCTGGATCAACAACTGGAAAATGGGATAACTCTTCATCTCCAATCTTAACCAGGACATCTTCTAGAGTATCGTCTGGCTGTGCGGTGATCAACTCTTCAGTCATCACATCCTCCACCTTCAACCTAACATGATCACTTTCGTCTATTTTATCAAAGTCAGAGTGGGTTACGATACCAATCAAGTTATTTTGTCCCTGTACAACTGGAAATGCCATGTGTCCAGTGTTAATAATTTTTTCAGATAACTTTAAGAGGGTTAATTCTTTAGGCACGGTTTCAACATCCGTTTTCATGATATTTTTTACCTTGATGGTTTTCATCTGGTTGACATCCATCTCATGTTCGATTATTATTCCTTGATGCCTTAATTTAACGGTGTAGATAGTATCTTCCATATAGAACCTGTAGAATGAAGTGCTTACCACACAGGCTAACATCACCGGCAAAATTATCATGTAGTTACCCGTCATTTCAAAGACCAGGACAATTGCGGTTAAAATAGCATTACTTCCCCCTGCAAACACTGCGGCCATACCTACAATGGCATATGCTTCATAGGTTGCAGTGATGGTTGGGAAAATTTTATGGATCACTGTTCCGAAAGCACCACCAGTCATGGAACCAATGAACAGTGCTGGTGTGAAAACCCCTCCAGAACCACCAGAACCCAGAGTTAGGGAAGTTGCAATTATCTTCAAGAAAATTAAGGCAAAAATTGCTGCAAATACGATCTGCCCCTCAAACAACAGGCTCATGGTATCAAATCCAATCCCAAACACGTAGGGATTCCCAACTGATAGAAAGAAAACCAGGCCAATAACACCCACAAATAGGCCACCTATTGCAGGTTTTACAAATTCGGGTGATTTTATTCTTTCAAAGATATTCTCCACCCCATATAACGACTTGGTGAAGAGTATGGCCACCAATCCAGCCACCAAACCCAACAATATATAGAAGAGGATTTCAACTGGCGTTTTCAAGGTGTACTGGGGTAAGAAAAATATGTATGTGGCTTCAACGCCCAGATAATTCAGTAAAACCTGTGCTGTAATGGTTGCAAAGACTGCGGATACGATTATGGCAGTCAGTGACCTGAGCTTAACTTCCCTTAGTATCAATTCTATGCCGAAGAGGACACCCGCGATGGGTGTGTTGAATATGGCTGCAATTCCTCCGGCCGCCCCACAGGTTACCAGAACCTTGGTTTGGTATGGTGTGAGTCCCAGTTTCTGGGCAACAGTGGAACCTACAGCGGAACCGATCTGGATGATGGGCCCCTCCTTCCCGGCAGATCCACCGGAACCAATACTGATGGCGGAAGCTAAAGCTTTAACCCCGGCAACTATCGGCCTTATTTTGCCCCCGTGGAGTGTAACTGCTGTTATCACCTCTGGAACACCGTGTCCCTTTGTTTCCTTGGCCAGGTAATGGGTCAACAACCCCACAAACACCCCTCCTATTGCAGGGATGATTATTATATAATAAGGATAGAAAGCACTTAACAATCCCCCTAATTCATCGAAAAACAGGTATTGGAATCCTGAAATTAAATAACGAAAGACTATTGCAATGATTCCACATAAAATTCCGGTGATGATGGCCAGGAAATTGTAGAAAATGATATTAGATTTAATCCGTAGTTCCATTCACCGACCATCCATAAATACTTAGAATTTATTATTAATTGAGCATAACCCTTAACTCTATATTACTAGATTTATTATTTATACCTTTGAGTTATGAACTTTTTTAACAGTATAACTACTATTTTTAAAGAAATTCTAGATATTTACTTTTACTTGAATATGGAGGGATCTTCTCAATCAACCACCCCAAGATTTATATTCTAAATATATAATATACTAATTGTAGAATATCAGTGTCGTGTTACAATGGATCTATCAGACATAGAGGCAGCCGTACTGGGATTACTCTACGAGGAACCACAGTACGGCTATCAGCTGGAGAAGACAATCGAAGGATGGGGAATGCGAAACTGGACCCAGATAGGATTTTCCTCCATATACTACGTCCTCAAGAAGTTGGAGAAGAAGGAACTGGTCACCTCCAAACTGGAGACGGTGGAGGGGAAACCCGCCCGTAAGGTATTTACCATAACCAGTAAAGGAAGAGATACCATGAAGGAAAAGGTCCGCTACCTTCTCTCGTGGAGTATGAAGTATATAAATCCCTTTGACCTCGGCCTGGCCTATCTCAACTACCTGGAACCCACCGAAGTAGTGGAGTGCCTGGAAAACTACTTGAAATCGGCTGAAGGCAGGATTAAATTCTTAGAAAGCTCAGTAAAGACTCAGGAAACATTAAATTTACCTTACCATATCGTAGCACTCTTTAGCAGACCATTATCCCAGCTTAAAACAGAGATGGAATGGGTGAAACAGTTCATCCAAAAAATCAAGGAAGAAGAAAACCTTTGAATAAAAAAAGGATATGAAACCTTTTGAATAAAAAAAGGGAGAAGAAACCCTTGGGATTATATAAAGAGGTGAAATAGAATGGAAATTGTAGAGAAGAAAATAGGAGAAAGACAGGTAGCCTACATAAGTTATAAAGGTTCCTTTGAGGAAATCCCAGTTCTCATGGGGGAAGTGGTAGGATACGTAATGGCCAAGGGCCTGCAGATGATGGGCCCGCCATTTGGAGTGTTCTACAACAGCCCCCAGGAAGTGCCGGTTGAAGAGGTGATGTATGAAATTGGAATACCATTCGATGGCGAAGCAGAAGAAGAAGGCCGGGTGAAGATCAAAACTGAACCGGAAAAACTGGTACTATCCACCATATATAAAGGCCCATACAGTGAATGTGGAACTGCAATCGTAGCACTGGCCGAATACGCCTACAAGAACGGTTACGAGATCATCGGCCCCCTCACAGAAACTTACCTCTCCGACCCTAACGAAACACCGGAAGACCAGCTGGTAACCGAGGAATGGTTCCCGGTGATGAAGAAATCATAAACAGATTTCTTAAATTTTTTTTGTTAGGGAATAAAAAATGAATCAAAATTGGGGATGGGTGGAAAAGTGAACAAAAACCTTAAACTGGTCCTCTTCGGATTCTTAGTCTGGTTAATCCCATTTCTAGTATCCTTCGTAGTTTTCCCTTTGAAGGAGACCATGAGGCCCTTATTTGAGTCCATAATGCCCCTGGTTCTTACAGTAACGGTAATAGTCCTTGCCTACTATTATCTGAAGGATCTGGATGCAGACTTCGCAAAAGAAGGGATAATAGCTGGTGTGGTATGGTTTATAATTTCTATCATCATAGACCTGGCCCTGTTTTTACCGGCAAGCCCCATGCAGATGAGCTTTGCAGATTACATCATGGACATTGGCCTGACCTATGTGATGATCCCGGTTATAACCACTGGAATGGGTTACCTGGCTCAAAATCTTTAAGATGTCCAACTCCCCATATTGTATTTAGAGGGGAAATTCATGGATTTCAAGAAAATTTTAGAGATCATAGGTTTCGGGTTTATAGTCTGGCTTATACCAACCATAGTCACTTATTTTGCATCAGATGCAGGTAGTGTGCAGCTTTACGACTTCACTGCATCAGTGGCCATAGGCGGGTCTGCAGTAGTGCTCAGCTATATTTACTTCAAGGATATCACCTCCCACTTTGTCCGGGAAGGAGTTATCCTGGCCATCGTGTGGGTGCTGATAACTATAGTGCTGGATGTGGTGTTAATCTACCTGGGGATAAGTAAAACCAGCCTGCTTGAATATGCAGTTACAGTAGTACCTTTATATGTAATAATACCCGCCATAACCATTGGATTTGGGCTTTACCTCGACCAGATGGTGGCAAACGTCAGTATTTATGAGGGGTGATACCTTGGATGTGGAGTTGAAGTTCATAGGAACGGAACAGCTGAGTAAAGAGAAGCCGTTTGAAGATTCTGAATTCCTGTACTTAACCACCAGGACCTTATTCGGGGATAAACTACCAGATATCATAGAAGAACTGAAATCATGGAGTATCGACGAACACCAGTGGGGTGACGCCTACTTCGCCGATGCACGGGTAGTGGGGGATAAAACCTACTTCTCCTTAAGGATGAACTACCGCAGCATCCCCGCACTTTCCAAGGAAGAAAGCACCCAACTCCTTTACGATATCATCGAAAGCTTCACCCTGTATCTCAATGAGATCGAATGGTTGGAAGAGTGAAAAATTAATAGAAGATTTAAATGGATTTTGAAGATATTATAGGGGAACTGGAATCCCTCTCCAACCCCGAAGACATCGCAGGCATGGCCCGATTCGGTATCAAGTCAAATAAGGCCTACGGGGTGAGGATGCCCGAGCTAACCCGTATAGCCCGGGAGGTCGGTAAAAACCACCAGCTTGCAGAGGAGCTCTGGAGGCATGGGTACACCGAGACCAGGATCCTGGCCTGCATGGTAGACGACCCCAAAGAAGTAACCGAGGAACAGATGGAGAGATGGGCCCTTGAATTTAACTCATGGGACGTCTGCGACCAGTGCTGTATGAAATTATTCCGGAAAACATCCTATGCCTACCAGAAAATAGAAGAATGGAGCGCCCGGGATGAGGAGTTCGTTAAAAGAGCGGCCTTCACCTTAATTGCCACCTTAGCAGTGCACGATAAAAAGGCGGACGATGAGAAGTTCGAAGAACTATTCTCTTTAATTATCAGGGAATCCGGTGACGAGAGGAACTTCGTAAAAAAAGCGGTTAACTGGGCTCTAAGACAGATCGGAAAGCGCAACCTGGATTTGAACAGGAAAGCCATAGCAGTTGCAGAAAAAATTGACCAGTTAAATTCCAGAAGTGCTAAATGGATAGCGAAAGACGCCATAAGGGAACTGGAAAGTGATAAAGTTCTAGAAAAGTTACGTAAGAAACAAAATTCGTAAATTTAACACAAATTCAAATTTAAAAAAAGATGTGGGGTTAAAAAAGTTTTTTAGAGTGGTTTTAGTCGCTTTTTTTAACTATGAGCTTGTTGCCGTCTATTTGCAAGTTTACGTAATCGCCGTGCTTTATTCCCACTCTGTTTACCCAGTTAACGGGTAAAGTAACACGGAACCGTTTGTTGCAATATACGAGCCTCTTTTTGCTCTTAATTGAACCACCTCCGCGGTTCTGGTCACTGGACCACTTTTTCATTCAACTCTTTTAAGTCACCACCATTCTGGTGACCACCACTATTATGTTCTCAGACCTTAAATAATTTGTTATTAACTGCTAACTTGAGAGTTAATAATATGAAATCCCAGTCTGGAAATACAATGGGGAAATATAATAAACCTGGTTTTAAGGATTTTAAACGTATTTGACTGGGTTAAAATATTATTTTATTCTTAGTATTCCCTTAACTTTATCAAAATCACCATCAAAGCTTATAATTTCGTGTATTCCTAAATCCTGGATGGTTATAATGGCTGTGCAGTCTGCTAGTGACAGAGTTCCGTCATATTTAACAAACTCTTCCATGGCTCTTTTTAGAATATTGTGAGGGTTATAAATTGTATAATTATCCCGAATGTACTGGAATATGGTTTTCCCTACCTTTCCTCCTTTACATTTGCCTATTAAATTAATAGATTCAATAACCATAGTCTCTGTAATGACTTTTTCCCTTTTTTCTATTTTTGTAATATTTTTCACAGCATCTTCATGCCACTGATCTTTTTCTGCCACTAAAGCAATAATATAGGAAGAATCTACAAAAATCAAGTTTAACACCTAAATTCTACCATTTAAGGCCTTTTCCTGCTCTTTTTTTAATTTCAACGGAATTGTAAGGTAATTTTTCTTTAACCAATCCAATCAAATCCTTTTCAGTCACCCTTTTTCTGAATTCCAGTTCAACTTTCCCTTTTTCATTAATACTCCATTCTATAATGGAATCTGGATCAACATGAATTTTTTTCCTAATTTCGGCAGGAATAACAGTTTGATATCGATTATATAATTTTGTGGTTATCATCATATCACAAGACCATTTCTCTTTATATTATATTACTATTTATCTTATATTTAAATTTTACAATACATTAAATTTTGTCTGGCATATACGATTTACCGAAAAGTGTATTTTTAAAAATTAGAAATATGAAAACTTTAACCTGGAAAGAGGAAAGAATTTAAAAAACAAGTATAAAACAACAGATTTACATATAGAAGAACTAGAAAGAATTGGGAGATAATATTCATGGCAAAAGAAATAAAACAATTAGTAGTAGGCATAACCCGAGAGGGTGAAATAGTGGTTAAAAGTGCTAGAGGCAGAATGTATCCGGTTAAAAAGGCGGATGATCTAAAATTCACCTGTGAAGATCTCTTTAAGGATGTGGAAAAGGAATTATTCGCCACCATAGATACTGAGGCCCAGCCCTGGCAATGTATTTTGATTGAATAAAAAAAATTAAGGGGGAGGTCTAACTAAATGACACCTCCCATCCCCGACATACTTGATAGATGTTATAGGATGATCTTTAATGAACTAAATTTGTTAAAAAAGGTGGTTGACTAGGTCTTTAAGACATTTTGAAAACGTAACATAATTTTTCAAAAAAAATTTAAGCAACACAAAATTAACCCAGTTA
>MVQY01000180.1 GCA_002067325.1 Methanobacterium sp. PtaU1.Bin097 | reverse complement strand
ATTATTAAAACAAATTAGATCTTTTGGTAACTATGTTCCACAAAGTAGAGAAGAGATATATAAAGAGGCTTTACTGAGAGAATATAAAAAATATTTTCAATTATAAAAGGAGAGAGGAAGTGATAGAAGAAATAGGGGATTCTAAAGGATGATTGAATAACCTATAGATCAGCCTCCCAAATTCCATAACATCCTATTTTGACTCCGTATTTTGAACTGAATTTCGATCCTGGTGATAAACAAATTTTAGGATCACTTATGCATTGTCCAGCCCCTTTATTACTACTTTTATCCCACTCTCTTCCAACAATAGGTTCAATATCTCCCCTGAAATTTTCAAAATTTAAATTTTTAATATCTACGTGGGCTAAAGCTATGTTAGTCGTTTCTGATGTTAAATTATTAAGATCTACAGATACTTCAGAATCATAAAGGTTTACAGGATTATTTTTTTCTCTAATTTTTTTCTTTTGCAATTCAAGCTGACCAAACCCATAATTGCGTTCTCCACCAATTTGGATACTTTCAATTGAATCAAAAACCTTGATTGGATTGTTATTTATCCTGAGGGTAATTTTTTTCTCTCCAATTTCAGCAAAGGAAACGTCATAATCTTCATTTTTATCCAAATCAACAAAAAGATAGCCTAAAAGGTTATCTGGTAAAATAAGTTCAAATTCATGCAAAGAACTTTCTTCTGCCGTTTTGGAACTTTTATCAACAGCTGTTGAGATATAAGAAGTAACAAAATCTCTTTCAAACTCTTCTTTACTTATAAAATATTCATTATTTTCGCCGAATCCAAATCCATTATCAGTGTAATTAGGATATAAAACACTTTCATCTTTTAAAGGATAGAAATAACTGAAGATCATGTGTTCTCGAACAAATTCTCCAACATCTTCATAAAGTTTTGGTTCATAACCTTCCATTGCTTCTCTTGCCAATGTAGCAGTTACAGCACCCCACATAGTTTTTCCAGGAATATAATATCTGGTTCTATTTATAATGCCCAGTTTAGAACCATAACCAATATGAATTGGTGTTTTTACTTTAAATTCAAGTTCGTAACATTTCCACAATTATCTCACCTTGCATAAATGATGTAAAATTGAATATCTTATTTTTCCTCATCTTTAAGTGCTTTGGCATGGTACCTGGCGTAAACTAACGTTTTTTCAATTAAATCTTTAGCTAAAAACATGTCATTGATGTTTCTTGTTATTTCCTGAATATTTTTTCTTAAGTTTTTTTCATTTGCATTTTGGGTTAATTCCACTTTATTGAGAAGTTGTGCTATTTCTTTCTTGATGCAAGCGTCATTTTTAGATTCTAAATATAATATAAAAGCAAAAAGTCCATCTTCTTGTAGAACACCAAGAGATTTTTGGATTGTAGTTTCATCACTTTTACATTTAGCACATTTAGCAATTTCCATCCCGTATTCAGCACAGAAGTAGTCAAGATTATTCTGAACCATTTTAACCACCGTTCAATATTCTTAACCTTCCAAAACCTCTTGTCTGCATGCCTCCGATCCCTAATGTTTCAAATAGTTCAAAACTATTTTTTATTGTACGTTCAACATCATCCCCCTTAGCTTTTCGGAGTTGGCCTTTTTCCATTAATTTTGCATTGAAATTCTCTGGTTGATTAAATACCACATTGAACCAAAGAATTGTAGCTCTTGGTATTGCTTCATAAGTAAAAAGAGC
This sequence comes from Methanobacterium sp. PtaU1.Bin097, assembly GCA_002067325.1. Lineage (GTDB taxonomy): Archaea > Methanobacteriota > Methanobacteria > Methanobacteriales > Methanobacteriaceae > Methanobacterium_A. The sequence continues at coordinate 54,637 of MVQY01000180.1, read as the reverse complement.
GCCTTCTTCAGCTGCACCGGTTCTTGGATCTATTGATACCGAAGTTCTTACTTCCAAATTGGAGTTCACAATTTTTTCAAAGATATCATCATGTACAACAACCACTCTCTCTAAAATTTCATCATTAATGTTAAATTTATCCTTAAATTGTGATGAGTTTGTAAAATCTGGAGAATTTTCTTCTCGATCAAGATCAAGGTATAACCAACCCAAATTTAATTTTTTTAGTTCATGATTTTCCCCAATCTGCTTTGAAATGACAAGTTCTTCTTTTCTCCTCGGTTCAACTTTCTCTTCATAAACTTCTTTCAAAAAACTTGGGCAGGTAACCCAAACAGGCCCAATCATGGAATGTACAGGAAAAAATAATATTCTTGCATCACTGAATTGTGCCATTCCGTGGAGGCTTTCGGATATTCTTTCTTCTCCTCCTTTTCCATTATTGACAAGTTTGGTTCTCTCTGCACCAGTATACCCAAAAGATACACAAACAGGACAAATTCCACAAGGTTTATTATTATTCAGTTCTTTTCCTAATGCACAAGATTCTTCGGGAATTTTAAATTTTGAATCTTTGTTTCCCACTTCTCTGTAATAAGCATACGTTCTTGCGTTTCCCTCAATGCTTGATCCTGGAATCTTCGGCAAATTAGTTCCTGATTCTCTTACTATTGTATTATCCACTCTTCCTAATCTGTAACCACCAGTTCCTATGTGTATAGGATCCAAAGACATTGCAAAATAGGCTTTAGATTCATATTCTGCATTACTCATTCTTTCACCTTCAAATCAATTTTCATTATATTTTTGTAAAGTTCGATTGCATCAAAAAAAGAGCCTTCTAGAATACAGTTTAATAAGAAAGGTTTAATATTGTTTCTCCAGTTAACATTATTCATAAAAATTCCTGAGATTTTATTTTCTAATGCCGATTTTACAATATTCTTATAAACATTATTTTTCTCATCCGTTACTTCCCATTCCTGTTTTTTAGCAACTATTAAACTTTCGAGATCTATAATAGGTGTCCAAGAACCCACCATTTCAAATAAATCTCTTAATCTTTCGAATTTGTTAATATCCTCCAGTAAATATGGTCTTGATCCATCAATTCCAAAAATAGAGTTTACTCTTTTTTTATTTCCCCCGAGCACTATGTCAAATCTTCTTGCAGTTGTGTCGAGGTATTCAAAATCAAAATAGTTTAGATAAAGATTCAATTTGTCTTTAAATGCCAGTTCAGTAACGTGCAATGTTTCATCATCGGAAGATAATAAATATGGATAATATTTGTCAATAGCCCCATTCCCCTGTACATGTTCTATTTTCCAGAAAATTTCTTTTTCATTTAGAGTTATGGGGATTATAGGGTATCCAAATGGATTTTTCTCGTTTCTTATTGGTGCATTATCATATATGGATTGTTTTTCTATAGAGATGTAACCATTTTCAAATTTTTCGTTTTTAAGTTTAAATTCATCTCTTAATCTTCTTGCAGCGTTTAATGAAGCATAAATTGGATTTTTTCTATGTGAAAACACAATTCCCATATTTAAAGTTAATTTTCCTAAGGCTTTTGAAAATTGTTCCTTAAATTGTTCGTCTATATTTTTGACGACATCAACAGCTTTATTAGCAGGTAAAATGAACATGAACCCATTAGGAGATGATGAAATTTCCCTAAATTGTTTGTAATTATTATCTCCATTTTTGAAATTTGCTTTAAATTTGCCTATTTTTTCTCCCTCTTTAAATATAACTACGTTCTTGCCCTTTTTTATATGTCGACCATGGTTCTTCCAAAAAGAGTTTCTTTCTTCATCTGAAAGATTATTTCTATCTATTCTTTCAATTGTAAAAAATTCACAATTTTCTTGATTAAACACTTCAATTAATCCAATACCCGGAATATCTGCTTTATATATTCCCTCATCTTCTTTAAAATTTTCTAATTCAAATTTTAATCTTTTAACTGAGTGTATTTTTTTCCTGTTATCTTTTATAACATCATTCGAAAATTCTTGTAATTCTCGCCAAATTCTATGAGTCCTTGATGGTGAAGGAGGTTTGGTTGTTGCAATTTCCGCAATTTCTTTTGCTATTTTGTCTTTTTCTTCAGAGCTAATTTTTTCTTTATCAAGATTTTTTCTGTTGTCTTCTGATAATCTCCAATAAAATTCTCCTATCTTGCTTTTACCACCTAAAAAAGTTGATTCACGTTTTGATAAACCGACATCATCTTCATTTACTCCTTTTATCATGAAATCTTTATCATTCACTTTCTTTTTGATTATTCTTAAAAATTTTAATGGTGTTTCTTTCTCTATTTTTTTATATTCAGAATCGTTGATATCTTCAAAATGTTTCTTAGCATATTGATGTTCTTCTAAGTCTTCTCTTGTTTTTATTTTTTGGTATTTTAAAAATTCACCACTAAGCCATTTATCAACAGGGTGAAATATACCTGTTACAATAGCTATTTTTCCATTTTCATCTGCTATTTCATCAAGCCATTGAGAATCTTCTTTTTTTGATTTCCCAATAGCCTTATATCTAAGACTCCAACAGAATTCACATAGATAATCACTCTTTTTCCCTTTCCATTGGGGCATTTTGCCACATAAAACACACTTATCTCTATTTACAGTTTTATTCCATTTTTTATACCAATTAGGTTCAAAATCGCTTGAATTTTCAATAAAATTATTTTTTGCTTTTTTTTCTGCATGTTCTTTTAGTTTTATTAACTCATTACCATAATATTTTAATTCTGAAGATTTTTCAATTACAGGGAGAAGTAATCCCTCTGTTTCTTCATTAAATATTCCAAAAATTTTTCTTTTGATATAATCAAAAGAGCTTTTATTGGTAGGTGTTATTAAAAAACAAAGATTGTTCTCATCACTATAAATATAATTTCCAAGAGGATATTCGACTTCTAGTAAAGATTTAAGTCTATTTTTAATTTCAAAAAGTTTGTTATTTCTACCACGTAAATCTAAAAGGTTAATTGACTGAGAAAGAAATTTTAATCCATTAAATGAGATCACTAATAAGTCCAAATCACACTCATCATCAAAATGAGCTGTTTCTCCAATATTTGCAAATTTTTTCCGTATATCATCATTAAGAAGAGATTTTCCAATAAGTGCTTTTGTTATAGTACCACTCATATAAGAATGATCAAAAAGAGTTACATCATTTGCAGCTCTTCTTGTTTCTGCTAAAGCAATCGAAAAATATAATGAAATACTGTCTATTATTCCATTGTGGAAATCTCCCCATTCTTCTATTGATAGATGCTTTTTTTTTAATTTATGGAGTTTTCCAATACTTTTTTGCAGTTTTATGTAAAATTCTTTTCGTTTTTCTTCTAAATTTCCCGGGATTTTCTCTTCTTTTCCAAAAACAGAAGATTTATAATCCTTCTGTTCTGCAATGGCTTTCCCCCTATCCTCAGAACTATCCTTGTTATCTGATAAATTAATAATTTCTTCGATCCAATTCTGAGGCCAATAACCCTCATAATTCTTTCCAGCGTGATGATATTGAAATCCTTTAATTTCACAATTTTTAACATTTTCTAAAACATCTTGAGGAATACAATTATTAAGTAAACTTTCGAATTTCAATTTAAAAATCTTTTCAACACTAATAGGAACACTATTTTCTTTAACATCATTATTATATTTTTTATGATGATTCTGTCTGTTTTCAGAAAGCTTTCCAACATCATGCAAAAAACCCATACATTCAACTAACAAAATCAGAGCTCTATTTTCCCCCAATTTTCTTAATTTTTCTGGAACTTCCGAACCCATTTTAATTAGCTCCTGTATAATTCTTGATATACTCTTTAAAATCCTCGAATGTTCCTTCTTTTTCAGAATTATCATTAACTTTGAATTTTATTTCATCTTTAACAATACCATATCCCGAAGTTGTTTTAGCTCCAAATCCGTGTTTTATGAACATATCACTTATTGAATCTATTAAAAATGTTAAATCACTATTTATTTCATTATTGGTATTTTTTTTCCCAATTAAATCAAAGGGAAAATATAATAAATTAAAAATACAATTTTTTCCTCTCTTTTTTAGTGGAACTGTTTCAAAATAGATAGGGCCTCTTGATGGTGTTTTGGTTTTTCTATCGTGTGGTGTAATTACATCTAAATTAACTTCATCAAAAAATGTAGGATAAAAAACAAGTCTTCCCCTTAAATTAGGATTTTTATCATGATATATTCCTTCAACTTTCTTTTTATATCCACTATTCAATTTTCCAAATTCTTTATCCAAAAAGTTAGTCATTTTTTTCTTTTCATTCCCAAAAAGTCTAAGCATTATAATCCTAGCATTTACCTTCTCTAAACCCTCTTTCCCTAACACATTTCTCATTGCAGAATATCTTAATGCCCCTTTCCACGAACTTGGTCTAACCAAAGGCGTTTTAAAAACTTTATCTTTGCAGATAGGGTTATCAATTATGTAAAACTCTTCATCATCCTTACTGATGTAAGATTTCTTTAGTTTAAAATCAATTTTAAAGAGATAAGAATGATTTAAATCTGCATTGATTCTTTTAATCTCTGAAATTCCCAAACTTTTTATTAAATCATATTCTTCAGATAAATTAATGAATTTAATCATGTTTTTATATTTTTCTTTGACTTTACGATTTTTTTCTAATTTTAGTAATTTTAAGCGCACAAAATGATTGGGAACATTATCCTTTTTTATCCTTTGATTATCAAGTTCCGTGTAAAAATCATAGCCCATATAGTTTTCCCCCTTGTTTAACTATTAGTTCTGGATCTGGGCCCCAGACACTTAGAATATTGTCAACATCAACAGGGCATTTTTCAACTCCAAATGTGTTTTCCCAAAAATCAACACTAACCAAATTGCTTTTTAAAATTTTTTGCACTGTTTTTTCATCCACACCTATTTTTTTAGGGATTTCAGGTATCCAACCCCACAATTTCATCTCCCATGATGGTTTTCCTGTTTTATAAAAATTCTGGTTATAAATATGTGAAACGTGAATTTTTGAAGCAGTTTTTTCTAATATTAATTTATCTATACTTCCTTCTCTACAATTAACGCACCAATATTTCCTTTTATCTTTTTTTATGGAATGTTTCCAACATTTTAAATGTATTGGCTTTGTTTCCTTCATAGAAACAAAACCCATTAAATAATGTCTCAAAATTTTATTGGAATATAAACTTCTTATGCTTCTTTTCACCCAAGGTGCTGATGGGATATATGAAAAACTCATATAATCCCATTCCAAATAATTTCCTTTCTTTTTATCAGACATTGTTTTAAACAGACCCTTACTAATCTCTTTTGTAATCATACCAATGGATTCAGTTTTAATAGGGACTTTGTAAAAGAAAAATTGATCGATTTTAGGCAAAGGTAATGAATAAGTATTCTCATTTCGTGGCTTTGGAAGATTGCTTAAATCTTTTTCACCATTCTTAAAATTTTCTTTTGAAGATAAAACTCCAAAACCTTTCTGTGTCATTGCACCGAGCCCCCAATCAATAGAAAGTTGGAGGAGTAAACCTAATAAATCAATATTACCTTCATTTTCAGGTATTAAATCAAATTCAAACCCACCTACTAATCCTCCTTTATTCTTATACGCTTTTCCAGTTTTATCATAATAACCTAAAAAAACGGGTCTTTGAGATTCATTTGGTTTTGCAATAATAAATGGTGCATTCAACAACTTTTCAGAATTTAATTCTAATTTAAATCTTCTTTTCCATCCAGTACACCCAAATAACTGACAAACAGGACAAATTTGTTCATCCAAAGATTCTTGAATTGATCTACCATTTTTTATTGAATTATCAAATTTTTTGTAATTCAATTCACATCTTTTATCAGATGTAGGATCACAAGCATACCCTCCTAAACCCCGTACAAGTGCTTCATACCACCATCTAAGGGAGCCTATAATTCCTGTTTCTTTTATGGTTTTACATTTTCCATCAACATTTCCTGTCCAAAGAGGTGTTAATGTTTTTATTTGCATTACATCATTCCTCTAATCATCCAGTAAGATTTATCAAAGATTTCAGTTGACCTCAAACAACCGAATTTAGGCATCACTCATCTTTAAATCAATTAGGTATCTAAACAATAACAATGATATTCCGGTATCAATATACATTTTCTTGATCATCCAAGTTAACTAATCCTTTTTCAAAGTCATACTCTGCACATGCAATTTTTATAATTTTATATGCCTCAAAATACCTGTCTTTATTACTATTTATCTTATAGTACTGTTTTATAGGTATTTTTATCATATGTTTAGTTATTTCATTGATCCCTTCAAAATTCAATTTACCCCTTTTTGAAAATCTAGAATCTCCGTATATTTTCCTAATAAAATCTTCAGCCTGGATGTAATCATTTTCATATTCAAATTGCTGAGGTAAAACAGCGAAACTGTTCATTTTAATATTCCTTGTTTGTATCCTTAATTGACCTCCCTCTTCTTCACTTTTTTTTGGACTCTTTCCAAAGATTAAATCTTCTACGTAAGCGTCCCAAAAACTGATATCAGCGTTAAATTCTGAAAACATTTTTTCATTCTTATAAACATTGTCCATCATTTTGATACCTGTTTTAAATGTGAAAAGGGTGTTTTCGGTTATTTGTTTTCGTGTATTTTCTATAATTTCATTCATGATCCCATCTTTATCCTTAGGAGTGTAATAAGGAAAACAAAATTCTCCAGTGTCAAAAATATGGAATTTGTAGGTATGTTTGTTATTGAAACGTTTGCATTGATGGCAATTACATTCTTCATTGTTGTTAAAACTCATTTTTCTGTGAAGACGTCCTCCTCGTTGTATCAACGCATCTAAAGGAGCCAATTCTGATATTAATACATCAAACGAGTTGTTCAAGCTAATTTCTGCAACTTGAGTTCCAACAAAAACAAAAGGCAAATCCGGATCAAAACCATGCTCTTTACAAAATTCAATCTCTTCTTGATTTAATTCTTCAAATAAGCTTTTACCAAATATTCTAAGGATCTTCTCCTTTTTAGGCCTATCCTTTCTCATAAATTGAGAGTTATAAAGTAGAATTTGTCTTTCAGGAAATCTCTGTTTTAATTCATTAAATATCATTTTAGATTGAGGAACCGTATTCACTATTATTCCAACATTTTGGCCATCATATTCCATTAAAAGTTTTAAAAATTCATCGGAAACCGTTTCATTATCAACAATTTCACTATTATGATATTCAAAGATAAATGGATTTTTTTCATTTCCTTTATTATCTCGACCACTACTTTGAATTTTCTGATACTCATTATCAAATTTTTCTTTAATTTGAGCGGGTATTGTGGCGCTCATGATTATATGTGGAATTTTTAAGCGCCTTAATATTTCACACAAACACCCCACCATACCAATGGTATGTTGATCATAATAATGGAGCTCGTCTATTATGATTAAACTATTTAAAATGTTTCCAAATGCTCTAGGAGCATATTTAAAGCCATTTACAAGTGAAAGTAACAGATGATCTATTGTTGAGATATTAAATGGTTTAGAATAAATCAAATTCCAAAATTTTTGACTTGAAATTGAAAAATCAGATTCCTGTTCTTCTTCAGTGTTTTCAATTAAAAAACTCATTACTTCTGAGTGATAAATACCAATCCAATCACGAGGTATCCCATATTCATCCTCAAATTCCTGAACCATATTATTACTCGTTACTTGTGTGGGAAGGGTGAATATAACTTTATTAATGATATTCTGATTTAATAGTTCTTTAGCTACTAAAAGAGCTGCTAATGTTTTTCCTTCACCACAAGGAGCTTCTATTCTAAATGGTTTTGAATAGTCAAAAATAGTAGATGATTGAGACAGAACATTTAGAACTCTATTTTGAATATCTGTCAATTCTTTATCTCCCTCCACTTCAATTATCCTTCTGTAAATATCTACAGGAGATGGAAACCATTTTATTAAAATACTATTCAAATCTGTGTTCGGGATATTTTCTTCTTCAATTTTACTTGCAATACCATCGGAAGTTGTCAGATATGATAAAATTAAAGAGTATTTAGCCTTAAAATAAGTGTCTATTTGGTTGTTCCATTTGTTTCTAACATCTAGAGATTGACTCTTTTTTTTGAAGTTTTTCAAGCTTCCAAAATAATTTTCCCATGGAATATCGAATGAGATTTTGTAATCGTTTTCAATTGCAAATTTGGTGAGATATTCTTTGTTGAAATCTTTAGGGTAAGGAACATTATTAAAAGATGATTCAGTAAGGAGCGAATGGTGTGATATGCAAGCAAGATGGGAACAGAAATCAGTTTCGTTTTGAAGGAGAAAATAACCGGAATATGACGCATGTGGCGGCAGATGTGGTTCTTCTTTATAGGCTTCTTTCTGCCATTTAACTGCACCTTTACCAAAATCATGGAAGAATATAGCTGTATGAATTTCTTTCAAAAGCGGCCTTATTTCAATTCCATTTAATTCTCCCCAGTTTTGCAAGATCTCTTTATTTGAAGAGATTAAATAATTTGATATAATCAAAGCATCTTCAGTATGTTTTTTTAAACTGGTTCCATTACTTTTAGCTATTGTTTTGTAAGAAGACAATATGTTCACCTTCTACATCAAAACAAGGCAGTTCCTGATCTAAATCTCCCTGAGGTATTGAACAAATTAAATTGTGTCCTCTTTCATCTGGAAAATCATTTTTTAATCTACTGGGAATTTTAACCAATTGACAATTAGTATAAACTCCGGGAATAATAGAATCAACCTTGAAAGACTTTATTAGTTCATCATCCACTGTTTTTATCTTAATTTTATTCACGTTCACTACATCATCATTTTCTCCAAGATATAAAGGTCGTTTAGGTTTTTTCAAATGATCATATATGCTTTCTAGGGAGTGTTCACCATTTTCTTCTGTAGATCGGATATATATTGTGAATTTCGGAGAAATTAATCTCTGCCGGTTGATCTGTGTATGTTCCCAGTTTTTATTAGTTTCATAACCACCAACACCATCTTTATTGACTTGCCAGAAGTCAACAATGAGTTTTAACAGTTCTCCAGCATATTTTTCTCCTATTAAATTCAATATCTCATTTTTTTTACTTTCATCTTCCTTTTCAATATCCTCAACAAATTTTTTTCTTGTGATCTTCCTAACAATCTTATTCAGCGCCTTTTCATCTTCTTTGGACAGATCAAAACTCTTTATTTTATCTTTCACTTTATCGGTTAGCATCCTATCTTCATAATTTCTTTCACGTACCCTACTTCCTTTATGAATATTCAAATAATCGTCGATTTTTTCACCATTTTCCTTAATTAAGATAGCAAAATCTAATTTAGAATAATTTTCAAGATATTGTAGTCTAACCCCTTTTTGTTTATCTTTAGTCAATTCATGTAATGCCGGTTTTTGCATAGCATTTTGAATAAGGCCGAAGAGAGTAGTTGGTGGAGGAAAAGGATAAGTAGGACGGATGTTTACAGTTCCGTACTCACTGAAAGAGCACCAGAATGGAACCTCTAGATCTGCCCTGATCACTCTCATTTTAATCCCCATTTAAATGTTTAATTGCTGCATCTATGGCTTGTCTAGGAGTCCCAGAAATCTCAAGATTATTTTCTTCAAGATTATTGAGTACTTCTTTAATATCAGATTCATTGTTGATAATTCCTGAAATCATTCCTGCAAATATTTTAGTATTTGGTAGTGCAAGACAATCATTCAGAACATCTTCGAAAGTATTCTTGTCAATATTACCTTCTTCATCCATTCTTAAAGCAGAGGAGAGTTTATGGTTGTATTCTTTCTGGACACTTATCAATACAACATCAGGAGAGGCATTGGTCATTTCTCTACTTTGATTTGCAAAATCACTTATATTAGATATTGCATTTAACACTGAAGTGGCCCTTTTTTTCCTCTCATTATCATCATATCTTGTTTTATAGTTCATACCATCCATTTTGGCATCTTTTCCTCCACCAACAATTTTTGGAATTTCATCTACTCCAAGTGCACCTATATCAAGTGATATATTGGCCCTATAAATGTTATCTGTTAACTGTTTGTAAGCTAAAGCCTGTCTTATGTCATATGGTGCTTCAAATTCTTCGTTACATTTAGGACAGTTTAATTTATTCCCCTGCTTTATATTTTTATCTTTAACTGAACCTTCTTCGCTTTTTCCTCTAGCAGCCAATGGATATATCTTTTCATGGCATTTTGGACATTCAATATCTTGAACCATTCTAAATATCAGGTCAGTGGTTACCGAGCTACGAATTTGTCCCATTGCTGGTGAAGCTTTAATTGGACTCCATCTTTTTGCCCCTTCTTTAGGAAGTAAATAGCCAAACATGTCACAAAGCCAACATTCATCAATTTGACCACATGGGAACTCAGGGGTGCATTTAAAAGCTCCTGGGTTCTCTCTTTGTATGGCTTTCCTTAAAGCATGCCTTACAGATTGACCTGAGATGTAAGGCAGACCATTATTGTATGTTTTTAGTTCTTTTAGATTAGTACTCCCTTCTCCAGCATTCATGTTTGATAGATCTGTTTTAAACAACCAAGTTGCAATTACGCATTTTTCATCCATTTTCAAATTCCCCTATTCCTTTTTTGTTTTTTTCCGGTAGTTTTCAGATAGCACATATGCGCTCATAAAGGAAACAAAATAAGTCTTCATGTCGCTGAAATTGTTTTGATCAATGGAATTCATCAGAGTTTCAAGATGATTAGCATCTAAATAGAAACTTTTATTATTATCTAGGGCACTGATCTTAGCTAATCTGAATGAAGCATCTTCCATAGCTTTTTTAAACTCATCTGGTCCTGAAGAATAAGCAAATTTAGTTAACATTCCTACATCTTCACTGAAACCTTTGCCAATTGTTTTTCCAATACTTTTACAAGCATCTTTTAAATTATCCTCCAACATAGTAGATTCTCCCATAATTTTTTCTAAAAATATTTCTGTAAAAAGATAGAGTGGTGAACTGTTCTGAGTATGGTAATTAACCCACATTTTGTTAATATTTGAAATACTTTCCTTAGCTATTCTAAAGAGACCATCTGAAATCTTTTTAGGATCGAGGGTTAAAATTCCATTAAAGAATTTTTCAACTTCGTTTTCGTTAAATTTGTCAAATGAGAAACTTTTTAGGAAGTGTGGAACCAAATAAACATCTGGATTATTTTTATCTTTAAAAGGCTCTAAAATGTCATACACTTTTTCATCAGAGTTAATATGAGTAATTCGATAATTTGAAGAGATAATTAACCATTCACTAATTTCCTTAAATTCTTCTTTTTGGATGGGTTCAAAAGACATGTTCAACTCTTTGACATCCTCTTCAGAGTGGTATTCGTTTTTTATATTATGTAACAAAGTGAGTAACGAAGCTGAATTTGATGTTACTGGTAAATTCTTTATGTTTGTACCATAAGAGGTGCAGGAAGCATCGGAAAAATCTATGAATTGTCCTTTTAAGGAAAGATTATTGAATATTTTCCTTAAAATTTCTAGTCCCATGGTATTAGGTATTGAAAGATAAGATTTCCCTTTATTCCCCTTAGTTCTATAAAATGGGATATAATAATCAAATACCGCAAAATAACATAAAGTTGCACATTTAGGGCAGATTTTACTCTTTTTTCTAATATCCGAACTAATCCCCTCTGGTTCGTTGTTATGGTGTTCACCAAAAATAGGGTTAAATGATTGAGTCAAATCTATCAACGTTTTAGATGTAACTCCACATAAGGAACATGTATTTCTACCTGCTTCATAAGAAACCAGCTTTTTGAAAGTACTATGGTTTTTAAAGTTTAATCCAATATCCAAATAATTTTTTTCAGTTCCAAAATAGCTCATTCTCATTTTCCATACTTGTTGTTTCTTTTTATTATCTGTAATCTTATTTTTTCTCAAAAATTCTCTTTCATTATCAGTTATTTCAATGCTTTCTCCTTTAGATTCCCCTTTGTGGGTAGGATATTCTTTAGGAGGTTGATAACTAGATCCAATTTCATTACTATTATTGAGTAATTTAAAAGCTGTTGAAAAATTGTAAGTTCCTTTTCCAGCTAATGTTTGCATTGCTTGGGCGATATAATCTGTCACTGGCTTTTCCAGTGATTTGAATGAGATGCTATCATCCGACCAAATAATTTCAACTTTTTTATCATAATTTCGCATGATTTGAGCCATGGCTACAAGACCATTATTGACCCAAGCATTATTTGTAGAATAAAATGTTATTTCTTTCATTTTAACCCCTTATTTAAATTATTTTTAACAAAATTAACCATCCCAAACCCCATACTATTCTTTTCACCCAGTCCACAGTCATAAGCAAACTGTATAAGGCGAGGATCAGCTTCTATCTCAAATTCCATCATATATCCGCGGTGAAAGTCTCCTTTTATCTCAATTCTACGCCTTTTAGCTGTTTTCATATCGGGTTTTATCCTTACCCATTTGTCACCGTCATAATCTCCGTAGAAGGAAGTGTATTTGTTCACTAAATTTTTCTGAACGCTCTCGTAGAATCGTTCGTCTCCGGGTCCTAAATCCCATATTTTAAGTTTTCCATCCACTTCTCTTTTTATGCTGGCTGCTACTGGAGACATGGTTTTCATCATCATGTTCTCTTTAAATTCAGGCTTCTTTAAAAGTTCAATCTGTTCCACCAGCAATTTTTTCCCTTTGAAATCCACTTCTGTATTCTCCAGATGGCCCTCCACAAGACTTTTAATCAGCTGTTCATTGGGAGATGAAATATAAAAGGAAAGTTTTCCATCTTTAGAAATAATACCATTTTTTGTACGTTTCCAATCGGAAAAATAGATTTGAGAAAAGGTAAAAAACTTAAAATCCTTAGAAAAATGTAGTTTAGCTGCTAAATCCAGGTCAGCTATCTTACGATATATAATGGCAGAAAGAATATGGTTGTAATTATAAGGAATTAAATAATTACCATTATTTGATGTTAAACTGATTTTTAATCTCATAATTTACATCATAAATTAGTTAACATTTTGAATATTTAAATTTATACTATATGCTAACTTCAAAAATAATTGTACATAAGTAGTATATAAATGTTTATGATTTTTATTTATTCATATATAATATTTGTAAAAAACACGGGTTAATCAGATATTTTAGGATTAATAAAATTTTTTTCATCAAATTAAATCTGCTTTTTATTTTTTAGAAAAATTTGTGAGTTGATTTTAACATTTAGTTGCTCGAATTACCAGAATATTAATATAGGTCTTTAAAAAAATATATTTTAAGAACTAAATTCCTAACTTTGTGGTATAGAGTTAAACTTTGTGGGTGAAGAACTAATTGCAAGATGTAATCGCCGGTGACGAGTATAGTGACCGGAAAAATATTCTGGAAGTTTTTAATTTCCCGGAAAAGTTGGAAGATTACCTTTTCGAATTAGAGATAAGAAACTACTCCCTAAATACAATTAAGACTTACAAATCAATTATCAACAATTTTTACAAGTACCTGAAGAATGGTAAGGAAATATACGATGAGGGACTGATTTTAAGGACATTCAAGAAGTACATAGTTTACCTTAAAAGGGATAAGAAAGTGTCCCAGAACTACATCTACCTGGTAACCGTGGTCTTGAAGAAATTCTTTGAATTCAGTGGCATAGGGGTTCTTAAGGATGTTAAAACCCCTAAAAGAACCAAGTCACTTCCTAAATCATTGAATGAAGATGAAGTGCGACGATTGATCAATGCTTTAGATGACTATCAGACCATAGACCCGCCCACTGCCCATGCCGAATTTTTAAGACGGAGAAATAAACTAATCCTGGCCTTGTTATATTCTTCAGGTCTCAGGGTCTCTGAACTGGTCACCCTACGTATTGACAGTGTGGATCTGCATGATAGGACCATAAGGATCCGGGGAAAAGGAGAAAAAGACCGTATAGTCTTATTTGATGATAATACCAAGGTGTTAATTGAGGATTACCTGGCGCAAAGGGATGATGACAGTGAATACCTCTTCATAAACCGTAACTATGAACATCTCACTCCCCGCTACGTACAGATGATGATCAAGGACTATGCCCGTGTGGCCGGTATTAAAAAGAAGGTGACACCCCATATATTACGGCATTCATTCGCCACTCACCTCCTTAAAAATGGGGTGGATATCCGGGCTATCCAGCAGCTTCTGGGACATTCTAATCTTTCCACCACCCAGATATATACCAGTGTGGATATGAACACTCTTAAAAATGTCTATGACCGGGCCAAGCTTGGTTAAAATTCATTCAATCTCTGTTTTTATGGCTAAATTTTTTTCAATTAAAATCAGATATCATATGAATATAAATATTATTTTGACATATCTAGTAAAGGAACTAATCAAATGGGTTACACTTTTTAGCTTTTTTATTTGATTAAGAATATCGTTTGAATTTGTAGATAGATTGTTGTGAGTAATATCTACATCATACGCTTAATTGAGGGATATGGAGGATTATAAATGGAAATAAGCATGAATAACTATTTCGAAAAAAGGTACAGTTTATTTAAATGGCGTTCTAACACTTCACTGGCTAATAAGGTTGTTTTAGCATTTTTAGTGGCCTGTTTTACTGGTATCATGGCCCAGGTGGTAATACCACTACCTTGGACACCGGTGCCAATCACACTCCAAACTTTTGCCGTTTTAATGGCCGGTATTTTCCTGGGAAGATACTGGGGTGGAATAAGCATGCTGATATACCTCGCAGTAGGATTACTGGGAGTCCCCTGGTTAGCAGGGATGTCCGGAGGAATAGAAGCACTCCTGAGTGCAAGTGGTGGTTACCTAATAGGATTCATATTAGCTGCACTTTTCCTTGGTTACTTCGTGGATAGGTATGTCCAGTCCCGTAAATTCCTCCCTATGCTGGGATTGATGCTCTTTGCCAACTTCGTACTCCTATACACCCCGGGATTAATTCAACTGAGCATATGGACCCAATCAGCAACTGGAGTCGCGCCAGGAATCTGGGAACTACTTTTAATGGGTGCCATACCATTTATAGCAGGGGATCTGCTTAAGATTGGTGGGGCAGCAGCTCTTACAAAAGTGATAACACCAAAACAGGGTATAAATGGGGAAGAGACCGGTGATTCCAGGAATTGGATCTTCTAAAGCTTTAGAAATAAGGGCCCATCACTTGCTATGCATGCAGGGCTTTCAGGGCTATGGTTACAGCCGGGATTTTCAACGTAACCTGGAAGAAATAATCAACCATCTGGAATCTAATCCCTATTCTAGCTTGAAATTGGTGGCAGATGCAGATATCATCTGCCAGAAATGCCCCCACCTGGAGGAGGGGTGTTGTGATAAATATTCATCTCCCACTATACGTGATATGGATCTAAAAGTCATTGAAAAATTGGATCTAGAAGTAGGTGCGATAGAACCTGTACAAAAGTTACTGTCACAGGTAAAGGCATGGAATATCCACGACCTCCGGGACGTATGCGGGGAGTGTTCCTGGAAGGATAAATGTCTGTTGTATCGATCTAAGTTAGAAGTGGATTATTAAATTTCTTCATTAAATTCCCTGAAATACTCTTTTTCCCCATAAATTCTCCAAACTCTTTTTTCCCTTACAAATTCTCCAAACACTCGTCCCTCAATATCCTCGCATCCTCATTAGACGGGTTGATCATCAACGCTTTTTTGAAAGCTTCCATGGCCTCTTCAAAACGGCCCAGTTCAATAAGGGCCACACCCTTGTTACTTAAAATTACATCATTTTCCGGGTCCAGGGCCAGTGCTTCATCATAACAATTTACTGCTTCATCGAATCTGGATAACTCCATCAATGCATTTCCTTTACGGTTCCAGGTGGACGGATCCATTTCCATGGCCTCATCGAGACATAATTCCAGGCTTTTATCATAGGATTTCAGTGCTTCCTCTGACCGGTCCATCTCGGTTAATATGTTCCCCCGGGCATTCCATACATCGGGATCATCGGGGTTGATCTCCAGGAGCTTGTCATAGCAGGCCAGGGCCTGTTTGTACCTTCTCAGCATCTCCAGGATAAATCCTCTCCAGTAAAGCACCACCTCATTTTCGGGATTTAAATTCAAGGCTGTATCACTGGCTTCAAGTGCCTCATCGGGTTTGTTTGAGTTTAAAAGAGCTATGGCCTTATTGTTCCAGATGTATTCGTTTTCTGGATCATTTTTAAGGGCCTTGTCATAGCATTCCAGTGCTTCCTGGAAGCGGCCCAGTCTGGAGAGGTTGTCTCCCTTACGGTTTAAGAGGTAAATATCGTCAGGGTCAAAACGGAGTGCTGCTGTATAACACAGCACAGAATCTTCAAATTTACCCACATCAAAAAGAATATCCGCCCTCTTGGTTACCATGGCCTTTTCATCAATTTTTTGACCTTCCCACTCTTCTATGGGTAGTTTGCGGAATCTTATTATCTGGAACTTGGTATCATCATCTACATCAGGGTAT
The DNA here is from genome assembly GCA_002067325.1 of Methanobacterium sp. PtaU1.Bin097. Classification (GTDB taxonomy): domain Archaea; phylum Methanobacteriota; class Methanobacteria; order Methanobacteriales; family Methanobacteriaceae; genus Methanobacterium_A. Next base: position 38,064 of record MVQY01000180.1, on the reverse strand, counting down.
AATCTGCGGAATTCTTTTCGGAGTTCCTTAGCATCACTGTAACCTTCTTCTCGTGCCAGTTCATCGTTGTTCTTTAGATGGATGTAATTTATTACCTCAACATCGGTAATTTCCGCCTCAAAAAGCTTCCGGCGCTCCTTGGAGACAAGGTTCCAGTAACAGTGGAGTGTGTCACCTACTTTAAGGGGTTTCTTCCATAATTTCCTGATGGTGGTGGTTTTTTTACCGGTTATAAGGTCTATGTGGTCGCTTCCAAATAGTAGGATTGGTATGGGGGGAACCTCCTGTAAAACTTTTTTTGGGTAAACTTTTTTGATTTCTGGATAGAACAGGTGATATTAAATTTATTATTCGATTATTTCCTCTCCAAATTCGCCGGTTTTTATTTTAACCCGGGGTATAGATGATTTGATCTCCCTTGCAATCTCCAAGAGTTCATCACGGGATGGACTGGGAGTGTTCTTTAGTTTTTCATCTAAAACAACCCGGTTCCTGAACTGTTGAATGGTATATAGATCACATTTAGTATCTTTGACAATTTCCTGGATATCCCCTTTATCTAAAAGACCGGGCACGTAGGTGGTTCTGCACTCTAGGAAAGTGTTTGGAGACTTTCGGACTATCTCCATACTCTTTTTAACATCATCCCATATTGAGGCACCTGTTATCTCTTCATACTTATTAGCTGGGGCTTTAACATCCAGTGCAACGTAGTCTACCAGGTGGATTATTTCCTCCAGCCTCTCTGGGTAACAGCCATTGGTATCCAGTTTGATTTTTAACTCAGTATCTTTCAGGTAGTTTAAGAGTTCCTTAAGATCTTCAAACTGGACTAATGGTTCTCCTCCAGTTATAACCAGGCTGTCTATGAAGTTCAGGGAGTCCTGGATTTTTAATTTTATTTCATCCAGATCCACCTCTTCACCACCACTTATAAGTTCGGGGTTGTGGCAGTAGGGACATCTTAAAATACATCCTCCAGTGAAAAGTACCAGGGAAATTTTTCCGGGATATTCCACAGAGGAAATTAACATGCCACCGATGATCATGTTTAGATACCTCTAATAGTTGATAACGACATTTTAACCAATTACCTGCTTTAAAACATCTATAAATCTTTCATCTTCCTCTAACGTACCCACGCTGACCCTGATCCAGTAGTCGTCCAGTCCATGGAATGAACGGCAGTCCCGGACTATAACTCCCCTCTTTAAAAGTTCTTCGGCCAGGGTCTGGGAGGTCATCCCTGTTTTCCGCACATCAACCAACATATAGTTTGCCTTTGACTCAAATACATCCAGCTGGGATATTTTGGATAATTCTTCGTAGAGATAATCCCTGCTTTCTACAGAAAATGACGTGGATTTTTCTATATATCCCTTATCATTTATGGAGGCTACCGCTGCAACCTGGGATAGACGGGTGAGGCTGAAAACTGGTTTAACCCGCTTCATGTACCCTATAAATTCTGGGTTGCCCAGTCCGTAGCCGATTCTCATACCGGCCAGGCCCAGTATCTTGGAGAAGGTACGCAGTATGAACAGGTTGTCATAGCCTGCCAGTAAATCCACGTTGTTTACTCCAGAAAATTCGAAGTAGGCTTCATCCACCACTACCAGGGCATCGGTGTTTTCTAAAATGGTTTTGATATCCTCTTTGTCAATGAGGGCCCCTGTGGGGTTGTTGGGTGTGCACAGGAAAATCATACGGGTACGGGGGGTTATAGCATCCAGTACAGAGTCAACGTTTAAAACATTCTCTGGCAGATCCCAGCTGGCGTACACGGGAACTCCTCCATGGATCTTCAAGGTGAATTCATAGTACATATAAGAGGGTATGGGGACGATAAACTCGTCTCCCGATTCGATCAAGGTTTTCCCCAGGACATCCAGTATCTCATCGGCACCGTCGCCGCCCAAAATAACCTGGGAAGGAGATACACCGGAATATAAGGCTACAAGGCTGGTTAATTCTTTCAGTCCTACTTCTGGATATCTGTGCATTAATTTTGATTCCTCATTCACCGCTTCAACTGCCTGGGGGGATGGTCCCAGGGGGTTTTCATTGGATCCCAGCTTGATTATTTTATCCGGGTTCAGACCGTACTCTTCAGCTATTTCCTTTATAGATCTACCCGGAACGTAGGGGTCCAGTTCTTCTACCATTTTCTTAATTTTTACCATATCATTCACCGAATTAAAAAATGATTATTTACAATTAAAATGATCTATTTTATTTAATCTATCCATAATTCACGTATTAAATGAAAATTTTCACTGCCTATCTGCCAGTTCAGCATATTTAACTGCGTTATCCTTTATGAGTCCAATCTCATGGGGTTCCAGAGTCCGAATTACCTTGGCAGGCATGCCCAGTATCAGGCTTTCCGGTGGGTATTTCTTACCCTCGGTAACCACGGCACCCGCCCCCACTATACTGTTTTCTCCGATAACACTCCCGTTCATGAGGGTGGAGTTCATACCGATGAGACAGTTATCCTCTACCATGGTACCGTGTAACACCGCTGCATGTCCCACCGAGACATAGGATCCTATCTGGACGGGGAAACCTCTGGATGAATGTAACACACAGTTATCCTGGATATTAGAGTAGTCCCCTATGTCAATAGGTTCTATGTCTCCTCTTAAAACTGCATTATACCATACTGATGAGTGACTGCCTATGTTCACCTTTCCCAGTACATGTGAGCCATTTAATATTATAACGGTGGGGTGTATCATTTGAATCAGGGTGTATATTTGAATCAAATATAGTATTTGTTGGAAATTCATTAAAAAATTAAAAGATTATCATTCAGATATAAACTAGGGGTTGTGGTTGTCCTGGATGATCATGTTGCTTTTGGTCAGGACGATCTTATTGGAGGGGATGTCTTTACTGATTATCGCTCCGGCACCTATCCTGCAGTTTAAACCCACCTTAACACCGGGGTTGAAGCTGGTGTTTATTCCGGTTTTCACACCATCTGCAAATATAACACCCAGTTTCCTCCTTCCAGAGTCGATCCTCTCTTCTTTAACGGTTAATTTAACGTTTTCGTCATCGAAACGGAGGTTTGCTATGTTGGTGCCTGCGGCTATGTTGCAATTTGCACCTATAATGGAATCTCCCACGTACGAGAGGTGGTTAACGTTGGTACCTTCCATGATGATGGAATTTTTTATTTCCACGGCATTTCCAACCCTGACATTATTGCAGAGGTAGGTGTATTTGCGCAGGAATGTATTGGGACCTACATCACACCCTTCGCCTATGTAAACCGGTCCCATGATATAGGAACCGCTTCTGATGATGCTGTCTTTCCCTAGATAAACCGGTCCGTGGATGGTAGCTCCTTCTTCCACTTCACCCCATATTTGTGATTCTAAATCTTTAAGGTAAAGTTCATTTACACTCAGAAGTTCCCAGGGCCTGCCGATATCCACCCATTTATCATTTGATTCCAGTCCTAAGACTGGTTCATCTTCATCTATCTGGATCTTTACCGAATCTGTGATTTCATATTCTCCCCGGGGGGATTTTCCTGTCTTCTCTATGGCCTGGAATATGCCCTCATCGAAGAGGTATATCCCGGCGTTGATTAAATTGCTGGGAGCTTCACTCTGGAGTGGTTTTTCCACTAAATTAACGATCCTGTCATCTTCAACTTCCACCACACCAAACTGGGATGGATCTTCCACTTCAATCAGGGTGAGGATTGTCCTGGCCTTATCAGAATTATATTTAGAAATTAAATCCTTAATTAACTGGGAATCAACGATTATATCTCCGTTTAAGATTACAAAAGCCCCTTCTATGGATCCGGCAAGCGTACCGATGGCATGGGCGGTGCCTAACCGCTCACTCTGGGTTATATATGTAATTTTAACACCTAGAGCTGATCCATCCTGGAAATACTCTTTTATGACTTCTTCGTGGTAACCTACAATCAGGATTATCTCGTCTATTCCTGCTTCCCTTAGAGCTTCAACATTGTACTGCAGGATGGGTTTACCACCCACCGGGACCATGGTTTTAGGACGGTTTAAAGTTAAAGGGCGCATTCTGGTGCCCTCACCAGCAGTTAATATCACTCCTTTCATAACAGATCACCATTTGTATAGATATTCATCCATTTACAGATACCTAAATTACTATTTATAACAGATTCTTCATGAATGCCTTGCTTTTATCCATTAATTTTTGAGCTTCAAGGTCAGTTTTACCTCCCAGGGTAATTCTCACGTATGATTCTGTCCCTGATGGACGTATTAAGACCCAGCTCCCATTTTCGAGGGATAACCTGACACCATCAATTAGATTGACTTCCGATACATCTTCAAAGAGTTTGGCAAATTCTGCCTCTGTTTTCTCCATTATCATTTTTTTCTGGAATTCTTCACAGTTTATCTTTTCCCGTAGTGTTGGAAAACTGGGCACCTCATCTAATAGTTTGGATAAAGGTCCCTTTTCACTTACTAAAGTTGCTATTCTAAGGGCAGATAATATGCCATCGGGGCACATACAGAAATCAGGGTGTATCCAGGTTCCTGAAGGTTCACCGCCGAAGGATGCGTCATTTTCTTCTATAGCCTCTGCCACGTGGACGTCGCCTACTTTGGTCCTTATCACTTCTCCCTTACCTTCCAGGCACATGTCTATGGAGTTTGAGGCATCCACGGTGGTTACCACCCGGCCACCTACCTCCCGGGCCATGAGTGATACCAGTTTATCAAAGTCGGCCATGTTGCCCTTCTCATCAACGGCGATCATACGATCGGCATCTCCGTCATGGGCAATTCCCAGATCCGACTGGGTGGCCTTCACCATCTTCATGAGTTCCTGGAGGTTCGCCTCTGATGGTTCCGGCAATCTACCAGGGAAGAAACCGTCTGGCTGGGAGTTGAGTGTTACGACCTCGCATCCTGCCTTCCTAAGTATAAGTGGTGATAGGTAAGAGGCAGCGCCACTGGCGCAATCCACCACCACCTTCAGTCCAGGTTTTATGTGAGCGTAATCCAGTAAATCCTTAACATATTCCCGGGATGTATTTTTTATGTCCTTAACTTTCCCTATATTTTCCCAGGAGGCATTGGAGAAGGTTTCATCCGAGATTATTTTCTCCAGTTCCCTTTCCTGGTTGGGACGGTAGGCCATACCGTTTTTGTTCCACACCTTAATCCCGTTATCCTGTGGTGGGTTATGGGAAGCGGTGATCATTACCCCAGCATCTCCTAGCTTCATGGTGGCGTAACCTACCAGTGGGGTGGGTGCCATGCCCAAACTCAGGACATCGCATCCTCCTTCGAGTATACCTGCAATTAACGCCTTCTCGAGCATCTGGTTGGAGGTTCTGCTGTCGTAGCCCACCACTATATCATGACCAGGGCCAAGTAGGGTTGAGAGGGCTCTGCCCATTTTAAGCGCCAGATCTGCAGTAACTGCAGTGCCTATGGGTCCTCGGATACCGGAGGTCCCGAAAAGCTTCGGGGGTTCATCTTTATTATCCATTGGTTGTTATGCTCCGAATTTGGTTGATTTATTCATGAGGTCCATCAATATGTTCATCACATCGGATCCCCTTATTCTGCACAGTCCACCTTTGGATGCGGCTCTTTCATTGTAGATTTTCACGTCGTCCACTCTGATGTCGGGTCCGTTAATTATCAGGGGGACTGGGTCGCCGGTGTGGTCCATTACAGAGATGGGTGTGGAGTGATCAGCGGTGAGAATGAAGTATAAGTCTTCTAAATCCATGAGTTTGCCTACCACCTGGTCTGCCTTTTCTATAAATTCCAGCTTCTCCTGGGCATTTCCATCGTGGCCAGCTTCATCTGCTCCATCTATATTTATTAACAGAAAATCATAATCCTTTGCTGCGGTGTCCAGAATGCCCTGGGTGATGTTGTCCAGGTTGGTATCTACACCACCGGTGGCACCTTCGATATCGATGATGTCCATGCCGGTGATTTTACCGATACCTTTGATGAGACCGGTTTCGGCTATACACGCTGCTTTTAAACCATATTTATCGGAGAATGCCTGTACATGGGGCACGGCTCCGGCACCCCGGGGCAGGATTATATTGCCCGGGTTTTCACCATTTTCTATCCTTTCCTGGTTTAGGGGGTGGTCCTTCAGGATCTGGTAGGATCTTTCCACCACCTGGTTCAGGATATCCGCTGTTTTCCTGGCTTCCTGAGTCTCGTCCAGTGGTTCGACCCTGGTCCATTTTTTACCATCATATTTGGGGTCGGCTGCACTTACCTGGTCAGATAATCCGTCACCCCTTAAAACCAGCACCGCTCGATGGCCGGTTGATTCCTTGAATATGATCTGAACGTCCTCTATATCAATCGAGTTTACCGCTTCGGTCAGTTCCTCGGTTCTTTCCCTGATTCTCCCGGCGCGCCTATCGGTGATTACACCATCATCATTCGCTGTGGAAAAATTACAGCGGAAGGCGATATCACCCTCCAGGACATTTACACCAACACCAGCGGCTTCAAAAGGTCCTCTACCAGTGTAGACTTTATAAGGGTCGTATCCCAGTATGGATATGTGGGATGTGTCACTTCCCGCCCTTATACCTGGTTTTATAGGGTCCATTATTCCGCATATTCCAGTTTCTGCCAGTTTATCCATGTTTGGTGTTGCTGCAGCTTCTAGTGGTGTTTTAAATCCTAATTCTTCAAGTGGTCGGTCTGCCATTCCATCTATTATCATTATGATTCCCTTCAACTCTATCACCTAAACCAAAATGATGCCTATAAGAGCCCCGCATACGGTGGCAATGAGATTAACATGTTCGTTGTTGAGGTACTTTTTACGTTCCAGCACGGCACCCAGTATACTGTCCACGAAACACCCTATTGTTCCTGATATAACAGCGATTTCCAAGGTTTTTACTGGATCTGGAAATATACCCAATAAATAAGCTGAGATACCTATTATGCCAGAACCAAATATTCCTGCAGCCGTTCCAATGAGGGATATTCCACCATCAGTCCCCGGGGGGACCTTTTTGAGGGTGGTTATTAGTCGGGGTGTGCTGGTAATTCCCACTTCACTGGCCATGGTGTCAGCGGTGGCGGTGGCGATGGATCCAATGAATCCCCCGTAGTTTCCGAAGGCAGCCATCACGAAGGGAACCACACCGTTTGAAACCACGTTTCTTATGGTCCTGGTTCCCTCATATACTTTTATTTCTTTTTTGTATTGGTGTTTGTATCTGGTAAATGCCAGTCCCAGAATCAGGAATACGAATATTAAAATGAGCCAGTTTACGCCGGCACCCGGGGCGAAGATTATGATCACACCCATTATGATCATAAAAACGGATCCCAGTAGGTCAATGGCTTTTCTGGCGTATACCATTATGCCAATAACCACCAGGAGCGCTACATATGGTGCCACATATTCCAGGTTGTACATCTAATCCCAGACACGATTAATTTCTTTTACTACCCGGATATGATCATTTCTCTTCAATTACACGGGTTTTTACGATCTCCACCCTTTTGAGGGGGTAGATTTTTTTAGCCTCGTGGTATATGTGAGAGGCTAATTTACCGGTTATTATCTCTTCCACCAGGTCCCGGAAGGTTTTTTCGGCAGCTGCTTCTGCTACCAGTCTTTCCATGGTCTCCCGGATGAACTTCTGCTGGGAAGATTTGGCCCTTTTAATGGTAATGGCCAGGACGTGGATCTTCATCTTGGTATTATCCTGGGTTTTAACCTGGGTTATGGCATCTATCCGGCTGGTTCCCCTTCTGATCATGCTTCTAACATAATCTGAGGTTACCTGATGCCCTACGAAGTTGGTGCTAGCCGTGTCTCCGGCCACATCGTTGATCTGGAAGTAAAGTTTAATGTACTGTTTGCTGAAATCTCCGGAGAGCTCCCGGAGGGATGATTCCACCCTTCTTCTTATGAGCATGCTGGGATCCCGGGCAGGAGTGGTGCCTATTTCTGCTTCTCCAAACTCCTTAGGGGTCATAATCTTATACCAGTGTTTTTCTTTCCATGTATCGCGTACTCGTCTACGTCTTGCTTTCGCCATAATATCACCTTGAAACGTGTTTAAAAGAATATTTGTTAAATATAAATTCTTTAAGTTCCCTAAAACGGAAGATTATTTTATTAATAATTCTCCATTTCTAGTTTATAAATATTGTCTGATCTGATTTACGGATAATTTGTTGATATCCAGTTAACTCAGTACAATCTTATTCAATTAACTGAGATAGTAAATTGTTTACTCAATTAACTCTGCTGTAAATTGTTCATTATATCTTGTGGTATGATCCTTACGTTGATAAGTGGAACAATTTAAAAAAAGTTTTTCATTTAAAAAGTTGGTTTTACCGCCAGGTATGTTGATAGGACATAGTTAGAATTTCATGGTATATAGGTGTTTAGGTTTTTAAAGTGGTGATTGATTTAACATCAAAAGAGTATTTGAATAACATATCTTGAATAACATATCTATTTAAAAAAAGTTTAAAGAGGGGGGTTTAAAACCCTCTTAACATCCAATCATGCTGCGTTTAAGTCTTTCTAGTTCTGCAGATATGGTTTCCAATTCAACATAGTATCTGACTGGATGCGTATTATTTTGCTGGCGTAATAATCGCATTCCTTCCAGTATATGTAGTATTTTCAGGTGTAAATCCTGAATATCCTTGTATTTCCCTGCAGATGTACTTTTAAGCATGGTTATCTGACTCCCAACTGAATAGCTATCTATCTGGTTTTGAGCCCCGGTTGAATTAACGCTTAGATTAGATGTGGTATTACCTAAATCCAGGGCGTAAATAGGCAGAATCCAGATGAGAACCGCAAACACACCGATTAACACTAATTTTCTCCAGCCATTATCACCTCCCTATTAATGGATATGATAGATTGATACTCAGCTTAAAAATAGTTTTTCCAGATTCAGGCCCAAATCTCACCAGTTTACCCGGAACAGAGGATACAAAAATAGAATTTATAATAAATAATCATTATGGAATGTATTTGAATGGCTAATTCCACAGATGAATCTCACGGAAGCGTATTAAGCATGTTTAATATTTGGGCTTTTAAAATTTGAGAGGTCGATTCATGAATTGATAATGTTTAACGTAACGCCCTAAAACTTCATCAACGGTTCCTTCATCCTCTACTACAGTTTTACCCATCTTCCTGAGTGCTGGTTTAGCGTTTATACCGATTTGTATGCAGATGATTACATCAGCATCTTCCACCACATTTAATGATTTTCCCCACTGGTGTTTTTCCCCAGGTTCCTTGGGAGAATCCCTGGTTTCAATGAACTTCACTTCTTCCCCATCAAATTTGTAGATAAGAAATTTCTGGGCTTTACCAAAATGTTCAACGTACTCTTCGTCATATGAGGATGCGATTGCTATTTTCATTTTATACCACTATTTCCAGATTTATTTGACCCCGAGGATGGTCCGGATTTATTTGACTCCTACAAAGATAGGACGTTCACCGGATACCACATCCCACTCTTTCTCTGTAAAATCAGAGTAAATAAAACTCTCAAAACCTGTCTCAGTCATGGAGTCAATTACCTCTTCAATTCCCAGGACTCCCAGTTTATGCTGGTCGATATCGAAGTCCAGCTTACCATCTTCTTTTATCAGGAATACGAAGTTTGCCTGGAATATCCCATTTTCCAGGTGCGACTGGCAGATCCTGGCCAGTTTAAGGTCATCATCGACCACTGTATCCACACTCACCAGTCCTTCAATCCAATTTTCTTTGTTAATACCATAATCAAAGATTAAAACTCCACCTTCATTCAGGTGGGTGTAAAAATTTTCAAGCGTCCCCTTAAACTCCTCCCGGGTGGTGTTGTAGTTCATGGCACTGAACATACATATAACCATGTCAAATTTTTCATCTAAATTTAATTCTTTCATGTCTCCTTCTATAAAATTAATATCAGGCAGTTTTTCCCGGGCTATCTCCAACATCTGGGGATTTATATCCACTCCCAGAACCTCAAAACCATCCTTCATGAACTGGGCATGTCGGCCTGTTCCACAGGCTATATCCAACAGCTTATTACCTTCACTGGTGTTATGCTGTTCTGCGGCCCATTTAATGAAATCTACCTCTATTTGGAGGTCTATCTTTTCATATATCCGGTCGTAATATCTGGCGAACTTCCGATATAACTGTTCTTCTGTCATTTTTAAACTCTAATCATTTATTTTCTTAATTAACGTGGCTACGTTGTATCCAAAACGGCGAATGGTTTCCATACCCTCCTCATCATTCTGAACTTCCCCTGGGGCATGTCCAAAGACCATGTTCCAGTAGGTGGAGCCGGGAACGATCATGTCGTTGATGAAGAAGAACATCAACATCTCCTGTAAAGTCGAAGTCTGCCCTCCTCTCCGAGCGACGGCTATGGGACCTCCTACCTTCCAGGATAGGAAGTTATCGTTTCTCATGGATACCATTCCAATCCTCTGCAGGGCGGACATCACATCCCCCCGGGCAGTTCCGAAGTAGACTGGGGAGCCGACGATCAGTCCTTCAGCGCCTTTAATCTGGGCGATCATGGGGTTTAAATCATCGTTGATACTGCATTCTCCTAGATCCCCACATTTCCCGCAGGCGATGCATGATTCGATTTTTTTACCCACAAAGGGTATTATCTCCACTTCCAGTCCCTGGTCTTCTATAACACCGGCACATTCCTCCAGGACCTGGTAGGTATTTCCACTCGGCCTGGGGCTGCCGCATAATAAGATTACTTTCATAGGCGCATCCTCCAACTATTTTTTTAGTTTATTTAATTTTAGAGGGGGGGATATATATTAATCTTCGGTTGTGGAGCCCGAAAGACCTAGATACTGGGCAAATGCGTTTATAGTTGATCCCTGTATCAGTGCAGAGGTTATGGTGATGAAGAAAACTATGTTAAAGATCATGCTGGCGTTGCTTACCCCGGCTACGATGGGGAAGGTGGCGAAGATGATGGGTACTGCACCACGGATACCCACCCAGGATATGAAAACCTGATCTTTAACTGCCACCTTAAAGGGTAAAAGACACAGGAATACGGCCAGGGGCCTGGCAACCAGTATAAGGAAAAAGGAGATTACAAGTCCTATACCTATGATTGGAACAATCTGGGAGGGGAAAACCAGGAGTCCCAGGGTTAAAAACATCACTATCTGCATTAACCAGGCTAGTCCATCGAAGAACTGCATTTGAACCTTTTTATGGACAAAGCGATCGTTACCTAATATTAAAGCCGCAATATAAACACTTAAAAGACCGTTTCCACCAACGAAGTAAGTTACAGCAAATGTTAAGAATGCTAAAGCTATAGTAAGCACCGGATAAAGGCCAGGGATATGGAGGTTGATATTGTTGATGAGTTTAACCATTCCTTTTCCAAAAACAACACCTAAAATAGCTCCCAGTCCAATGGACTGTATTAGTAGGAGTATGGTGGCTTCGATGGAGGTGGTGGGGTTCAGCATAAGGAATATCAAGGTGGTGGTCAGGAAATAGGCCATGGGATCGTTGGTTCCGCTTTCAAGCTCCAGAGTAGGTTCGATATTATTTTTCAGCTTCTTTCCCCCACGTGACCGGAAGATAGCGAATACTGCCGCGGCATCGGTGGAAGAAACGATGGAACCGATTAGCAGGGATTCTATGAAGGAAAAACCGGTGATCCAGTTGATGAAAAGTCCCACACCAACGGCGGTGATCAGAACTCCGGCAGTAGAAAGGGCTATTCCCCTCCAGAGTATGGGTTTCACCTCCCCCCACTTAGTGTCCAGTCCTCCTGAAAAGAGGATGAAAACCAGGGCTATGATCCCGATGAACTGTGTGATATTAGGATCGTTGAAATATATTCCACCTATGCCTTCAGAACCCGCCAGCATCCCTATCAAGAGAAAGAAGATTAATGAGGGAATTCCCAGCCGGTGGGAGGTCTTACTTATTATTATACTGATTAGTAGTAAAAGTGATCCAATTAATATCAATTGTTCAGGAAACATATAAAATGATATCTCCAATTTCTTACACGAATGTTTAATAAATCCAATTTTTTCTGAAAGAAAAACTAGTAATAAAATTTTTTATAGTAATTCTGTTTAAAAATAAATTTATTTAACCCCTCTTATAACTGTTTCTAATCATGATAATTAATTACAAATAGTCAAATCTTCAGTTCATTTCTATTACATACTAAAGGATTTATACAGGTTATATTCCGCATTAAATGCTAATATCTTGATATTTTCTGTTTTTATGCATTTCCTGTTTTTATAGAAGAATTTCCCCGTGTTAATGAGTTATAACTATAAAAAAGGAACATTTATGGTTTCTCAGGTCAATACATTAATGAGGTGTATTTTATGGTGGAACTATATGAGAAGATGGTTAAAGAAGCTTTAATGGCTCAAAGAGCAGATGTGGATACTGTTAAAAAATATAGAGGGCAAGAATTTAAAATAGAACACACCAAACCCTACGTCGATGTTGCAAACAAGATGGAAGCAGTGGATGGTCAGAGTGAATCGGTTTTAAACCTTCATAAGAAATCCATAAACGTCCATTTCGAGACATTAAAAGGCCTTACCGATAAGGTCAGACCGGAAGACGACCCATTCGTAGAACACTACCAGACTCCAACTATCCTGGAAATCCTGTACGACGAAGATGAAGATTTTAAAGCAAGCATGGACAAATTCATAGATGCTATAGGTAAAAATGAAGCGTTGATAGGCCGTGAAGTGGTAAGAAGATACGGTGGTTTCTACGGACCGACCTGTGTGGTGGATTTTGCCCTGATACCAGGAAGTACCAGTAACGTGGTAAACAGGATACTACAAACTGTAGATATCCCAGTCGACCATAAACAGGCCATACTATCTTCTAAATCATGGGGTATGAATACTTCCTATGGAATAGGAGAAGTATTTGCGAGTTCAATAGAAGGAGGAGATTCCCTAACCGAAGCTATCGGAAAGGAGATAGAAATGATAAAGTCCATCTACAGAACACCGGTGGAAGCACAGGCCAAGTTGATGGATTCCGTGGGCCATCAATCATTTGACGTCAGAAAATACATGTCACAGTACAGAAACGGGATTGAGAAGACGGTTAAAGAAGCGATAGATGATGGAGTGCACTACGGTAACATAGTAACCCTACCAGCATACTGTGTAGGAGACATAGCACACCACATATCTCAGTCAACCTACAACATGTGTAAAGACGATGTTACCATGGCCATAATCGAAGCAACAACAGATGTAATCGAATCAACACTCAACAGTGCTGCACCGAATATCAAAGACGAATATCAACTATTATCATTAGCTACCGGTTCTTCTGCGTGTGCAGTGGAATATATCCTTGAATTGGACGGATTTAACGCCCCAACGGTAATAGATCTTCTAACCAGAAGGTTCCATAACTTCGTGCAGCAGTTCCCAACCCGAGGGGCTGCAGCAGAACTACATAACTGTGACTTCATGGACATGATCTACCGGGGATGGGAACACCTGGACGCGGAAAGGAAAAGCAAAAACGGTTCACCAGGAAAATTAGAACCAAAAGTGGCCGGTTTTAAAGTGGATCTAAAACCAATAGATGAAAATGAAGTTATCATGAACCCACAACGCTACACCTACCCAGCATGTGCCATAACCGTCAGGTTCTCCTCTCTAATGAGGTTAGCCGACTACCCCTGCCTGTTAACCAGTGAACCAATAACCGCCACCATGATGAGCAATATAATAGCCCTGCACAAGGAAATTCCAGCATCACCAGCCCGTGTATGTAAAAACTGTGCCTCAGCATCCGTGGTAGACTTCAGACATTCCTACTGCCAGTGGAAAGAGGCCGTATAACGAAAGAGGCCATATAAATTCAAAATTGGTGGAAAAATGAAATGTTACATGTGCGCATTGGAAGGTAAAGATTCAGATGCAGTGGCTATCTGCGTGGTATGCGGTATGGGCCTTTGCATGGACCATGTAATAAGGGAAGAGATTGAAATCTGGGAGGGAGGTTTCCCCCTTCCCAGTAAAAAATTGGAGAAAACACTGCCTAAAATGCTGTGCAAATGGTGTTATGAGGCTTACCAAAGTGGTTAGCGTGATTTAAATGATTTCATTAAAAAAACGCTTTTTAACCGAGCTCATAGGGACATTTTTCCTGGTTTTCATCGGAACTGGTTCCGCGGTCATAACCTTAATGATCACCCAGGGAACAACACCACCTAACGCATTCAACATAGGAATCGGTGCATTAGGGGGTTTAGGGGACTGGTTTGCCATTGGTATGGCCTTCGGTCTTACGGTGGCCGTTTTAATTTATGCCACCGGCCATATTTCCGGCTGCCATATAAACCCGGCAGTAACCATCGCCCTCTGGGCAACCAGGAAATTTCCAGGCAGCGAGGTTGTTCCCTACATCTTAGCCCAGCTCATCGGCGCTTCACTGGCCAGCTTCATTTTAGCTGGAGTGCTGGGGATGAACGCAGTTACGGTGGGTGGTTTAGGTGCAACCGCCCCATTTGAAGGTGTAAGCTACATTCAGGCCATAATAGCAGAATTAGTGGGAACTTTCCTACTGATGTTTGTTATAATGGGGGCTGCAGTTGATAAAAGAGCCACACCAGGATTTGCAGGGTTATCAATAGGTTTAACAGTTGCAGCAGTGATCACCACCGTTGGTAACATCACTGGTTCTTCCATCAATCCGGCGAGAACCTTCGGCCCCTATCTGGGTGATCTAATCTTAGGGGGAGCTAATCTCTGGAATTATTACCCCATATACGTGATAGGTCCAATAGTAGGGGCTATTTTAGCAGCGTTTATCTACCAGTATATCTCTTCTGAGGAAAAACTGCCTGCTGGAAAAGTAATCAGGGAATAAGATATAAATTTCCTTTTTCTTTTTTTTTGTTATGAAAATTTCGAAATAAACCAGTCTATCAACTCACTGGTTATACTGATTCGAGGGGGCATCCTGGGTATCTCTTCCGGGCCGAACCACTTGGCATCTACAATCTCCCTACCATCCACCTTTATCTCGCCGCTTTGATACTCAGCGGTAAAGGCGACCATCAACGAATGGGGGAATGGCCAGGGCTGGCTTCCGAAATATTTGATATTTTTTACCTTAAAACCCACTTCCTCCATGATTTCCCTTTCAACCGCTTCTTTTAAGGTTTCCCCGGGTTCTACAAATCCGGCGATGAGACTGTACATACCTCCACGGTACCCGTGTTTGGCCATGAGTAGTTTATCATCCTTTACAATTGCCGTGATTACAGCTGGTGAGAGACGTACGAAACTCCTAAATCCACACTCCGGGCAGACCTTGGCCATTTCATAGGGTGAATTTTCGGTGGCTGCGCCGCACCTCCCGCAGAACTGGTGGTCCCGGTCCCAGGTTACCATCTGGACAGCTTTACCCGCCAGGAGAAATATATCCTCCTCTAGAACATCGTATAATGACCGTAAATCTCTAAATTCCATTCCTTCCGGTGCTTCAGTTTCTGGATCCACCTCTGCAGAATAGCAGGGTTTTCCTTCTAATGTGCCCAGGTATTGTGTTCTTACTGGTGCAATCTTTAATTCGTCCAGGTTCCCATAAGGAATGCTAATACCTGTATCTGTGACTTTTACAATCATTTCATAATCTTTGAAGATGAACCAGTAACTAGGGGTGCTGTTTATATCTTTAGGGCTGTTGGCCGGTTTGTATTTTTTGTAAACACTTTCTCTTGCCATAGATAATGATGATATGGTCTTCGTTAAATATTTTGTTCACAAATAACATTTTTATGAATTTTGGATTTTCATTAAACGATTGTACTTACTACAACAGTTCGATATTTATATGATGTGATTCGATAATTAATTAAATCAAATCTTTTAAAATAGGGGTGATTTGATGGAATCTGACTATGAAAATGCAATGATAGTACTCAAAGGGATGGTAGAAAGAAGTAGACTTAGGACTACCGGCGGTGATGCCTTAAGGTTAATTACCAATCTGGGCTGTGATGAGATAAACGATGGTGTGGACTGCCTGGAGAAGATGAAGTTGGTGAAAACAGAACGTGCCATAAACAAAGTTTTCTTCGATTTTGCCAATGTCACAGTACTGCCAGAAGGTTATAACTATTATAATGAACACTTGGGGAAAATAACGAGTATGGAATAAGTATTTATTCTTTTTTCCTACTTTTATTAAATTTTTTAAGATTTTAAATCCTGGGTTTTTTGCGAATCTAAAGTTTGGAAAGGGCCATCTTGGCTGCAACTTGCTCAGCCTCTTTTTTACTTCCGCCGGTGCCTATCCCGTACCTTTCACCGTTGATTTCCACGGCCATGGTGAAGGTTTTGTTATGCGGCGGTCCTTCATCTCTGATTAATTTATAAGCAACGATCCGACCATCTTGATCACATAGTTCTTTTAATTCAGATTTATAATCATAAAAGAACACGGCCTGATTTTCTATGTGGGGGATAACGGTTTTGTTGAGAAATTCTTTCACCACTTCCAGTCCTTGATCCAAGTATATAGCTCCTGCCAATGCTTCGAAGATGTCACTTTTAACAGAGTCCATCTCCCTCCTGGTTAATTCAGCACCAACACCTAGTTTTATATATTTATCCAGACCTAACTCGGTAGAATAAGCATAGAGTGCCTGCTTACACACGTAATTGGCCCGTAATCGGGTTAACTGGCCCTCTGATAGAGGGGGATTAAGATGGCATAAATATTCAGATATCACCAGATCCAGGACGGCGTCACCTAAAAATTCTAATCTTTCGTAACTTTCGCTGATGTTGTTTTCATTGGTGTAAGATTCGTGGAGAAAGGCTATCTCGTAAAGGTGAATGTTAATGGGCCGGATTTTGAGTTTTTTAAAAAGTAACTCCATATTATCTAATTGTTTACAGGGTATGTTAAACTTAAATCTATCATTTTTTGAAGATAAGTAAACCTTTATTAACAAATAGTAAAGTATATATAACATAATGTAAAGTACTATTTACATGGACATCTTCAAATTAAATAAAAAATTTACATTCCTAATTTATTTTATCTTGGACACCCTGTTCGTGGGAATAGGGATGGGCGTTCCCATTTTAAACATAATATTTGGATTTCCAGTGGGCTGGTATATTACAAAACGATTATCCAACTCTCCAAGAAATTTAAAGGAAAATTTAGGGGTAATGCTTAAATATTCCTTTTACACCTCTTTGATCACATTTATCTGGATGGTGATTATCTGGGTCCCAATCAGTACCATGCTTATAAACCCCACTGCAGATTTAGCTCATTTTGGAATCCCTATGATCCTTTACGATCCTAAAATAAGCTTCATTGGATGGATAATTCTCATGGTGTTCATATCTCCATTTTTACAGTTATTAACCACGGTATTTGCCGCACAGGTAACGATGTGGAGGTCTTTAGATGAAAATAATTACAGAGGTGAATGATATGTCAGAATCAGGGGTGGTGTTAAAGATACTTTCACTCTTTGAATCTGGCCTGTTTATCAAGATAGTATCTGTGTTTATTACAGGGCTGTGGATTACAGGTATAATTTTAGGAAACATTTATGTAATCATACTGGCACTCCTGCTTTTAACGGGTCTGGGTGTGGTTCTTTATATACACGGGGATAAATTAAAGGAAATTTTCTATGGTGATGGTAGTGTGATTGTGGAAGATGAAAGGACTCAGCTCATCAACGAGAAAGCTTCCACCATGACTCTGGGTGTTTTAATTGCAGTGATAATATGGGTTGGAATAGTTATAACGGCCCTTAGAACTAGTTATCCTCAATATTCGTATGTTGGATATACGTTGTTTGTAGTTGCAATATTTTGCCTTATACTGTATATCTCAGCCCGTACTTACTACGCTCGGAAATTTTAAAATGGTGATTTAATGGAAAACTATAAGATTTTTAGAACAATTATCGTTATATTCGTCGCAACGGTGGTTGGATTGTCCGTGAGTCTAGGAGCCATAATCCCTGCCTTTCTTGCAATTTTAATTGGAGCCATGTTATCCTACGTCTACAAGAAGAACACCAAGGAAGTTCTGTATGATGAAAGAATGGTTAAAATCAGTGAAAAATCATCCCGAATTGCCATGATCCTATTCGCGATTTCTATAACATTCATCGGATTATTCCTTATAACTTTAAAGGATTTATATCCCGAATTTACCCAAGTTGGCTTCACTCTAGCCTTCTCCGCAATTGGAATTTTAGGTTTATATTATGTCTTCTACGGCTACTATAATCGTAAATATTAACAGGTAAAAGATTTATGAAAAATAAACTCAAGATTTATCGGGCTATGCATGATATAACCCAGGAAGAACTGGCTAAAGAATTAGGCGTAACCAGACAGACTATAATAGCTATAGAAAAGGATAAATACGATCCTTCATTGGTTTTGGCTTTTAAAATAGTTAAATTCTTTAAAACACAAATTGAAGACATTTTCATCTACGAAGATGGATAAAACTACTGTTAATGGAATGTAGGAGGAAATAATTGAAGGAGGAAATATATGAATATAGAAAAGCCAGATGAGATGGAAAGATTTCAAAATGGAAAGGCGGCGCTCTTTACCTTTGCATTTTATGGTTTAGCCTTGTTAGCCTGGTCATTGTACGAATTTTTCACTAAAGGCGACTTGGGGTGGCAATTTATAATTTTACTCATGGGTAATGTAATATTCTTCGGATCAAGATTGATATACAACAGGAAAATGAGTTAGGATATACATGGACTGATTTGGGTTGAATTAACCAACCAAACCATGGTAAATCAACAAGAGACTTGCCAGGGCAATGGCAAGTAGGACTATTTTTTTGAAGATACTCTGCGGCGTGACACTCACTATCCGTTTACCTGCGTAAGATCCGATTACCCCTATTACAATCAATATGGGTATATAGTAGTAAAATTGGGGGTCAAGGAGGTTATTCGAAAAGTATACGGGAATTCTTGCAGCGTCGATAATCACTGCTATGGCAGAAATAGTGGCTATATATTTGATTTTATCCAGATCATATGAGATGAGAAAAGCACCCCTCAAAGCTCCTCCAATTCCAAGTAAGCCCTGTAGAAATCCTGATAAACCACCACCAATCAGGGTGTTAGATCTGGTGGCGGCCACTTTAAAATCAGGACGTAATAGGGAATAAATGGAAAATATCAGTAGGAATATCCCTAAAAGAATTTCCAGTATAAGTTGTGGGATGAATATTACCAGATAAGCCCCGATGATGGTTAAAATTATGCTGGGCACACCGAATAGGATGATCAGTCTCTTATCCAGCCCTTTTTGGAAAAAGCCCACCGCACCCACATTTCCAGAGATATGGGCGATGGCCACCAAAACTAAAGCTGTTTGAAAATCCAGGAAAAATAGAGCCACAGGTAGAAAAATGGTAGATGTACCGAATCCAGCCACTGTCCCCACCACTATGGAAAGGAAAGCCATTATGAAAAAAAGTAAGATCAGCTCATACATCTCATTTTTATAAATATGTTTCCATTTTAAAAGATATTCTTTACTTTAAAGCTTAAAGACTCTTTTTACGGTGAGTTTCGCTACTGCAGGAACTGTCCAGTTTAATCCCACCGTCGTTCGGTAGAATTGCGCCCATCTTCTCCAGTACAGCCCGGGAATCGACTTTGGTATTTACACATCCATCCCGGAGAAGTGGTACTCCCTGGACAGGGTAATTGGAGAGATTCATCATACACAGGTTAAGATCCTGGTAACAGGCCACTCCCAGAATGGCTTTGAATTTATTCTGTTCCACGATTTTCTTTAAAAATTGTGATCCAGGAATTATATAGACTTTATAACCCATCTCTTCTCCTTTATTTTTTAAAACGCCAATTACGCATTTATTACAGTTTTTACATATTATTCCGGATGTTTCCAGGTTGGCCTGGCACTCGGCATGTCTTAAACAGTGGGGGAGTACTAAAATCTTATCTTTAGGTTTTATTTTACTGAAAAGTTTTTCGTTAACTTTGTTTCTTACTTCCACACCTATCTGGTCCACTATCTTCCCATCGACACCCACTTGTTCTGAGAATTTCTTAAACAGGCCGTAGAAAACATCCACAGTGAAAAGGAGTAATCTGGGAAAAATTAATCTATTCTCCTTAATTTGCATTCTGCCCAGAATGAGGGTGGTTGATAGCAAAACTAGGAGAAATAAGCCTACGATAAATACTAACTGTCCGAGTATTTGGTAAAAATCATAAATCGACATAGGGGTGGCCTTTTTTTTAAAGATATATCTTACTTATTTTAACCTTTAGAGAAAAATTTAATTTATTCTAATTTAATGTTTTTCATTCGAACTTAATGAAATTTTGAAGTTCCGGATTATTAACTTAATTATTTAGTTATTATTTAATTCTAAATTACAATTTTTCAACTATAAAATCAGCGGATCCCTTTATCTCCACACCACCGTTCACGGCCCGTATTTCAACCCCGGAGAGGTCTTCGCAGGCGCAGAGAATATCCTGTTCAGGATGAGTACCTGGTTGTATGCCGCAATCCAGTCGGATAAGATCTCCGCAGGATACGACCATGCTGAGTCTCTTGGATGTGGGATGGTTTTCTGGGAGAACAACGATGGGAGAGGCATGATCTTTCAGGAGATGGACCATACATCTTACACCTTTTTCTGCCATTTCCCCGACAGAAAATACAGAAACAGCTATCAAATCATCGGCCTGGAGAAATTGGACTACTTCTTCGCCATCAGGTGTTCCTATGAATATCTGCAGGTCTTTTGAGGCTTTGACTATTCCCAGTTCTCCAGAGCTTCCCTTTAAAAACAAAATTTCATCAGGACTTAACTTGACTCTTCTACATTGTCTGACTGACATGAAGGACATACTACTCTTTTTCCAATACCTTTAAATTCATTTCCACAATCCAGGCACCGGTACTTTTTAGTTTTTAGTTTTTTCATTTTAATGTCGGCCATTGGACCGCCAACAGTACACATTCTATATCACCAATGTGAGGTATGTAAACTGGGATATTTATCTTTTGTGTAACATTTTTAAACAATTTTTTATTTTATTTAAAACAAGATTTTTAATACCAATGAACAACAAAAAATTTAACAAGTATTAACTTGGAATTTTTAAAAGGTTGAAGCTAAAGAATAAAACCAGCAATAAACGGTGAGACTATTGAAAGATTTTATTTTCCCATTTACCGCCATAGTAGGACAAGAAAATATAAAAAAATCCCTGATATTAAACGCCATAAATCCAAGTATCGGTGGGGTTTTAATAAAAGGGGAGAAGGGTACCGGTAAGACCACGGCTGTTAGGGCACTGGCAGACTTACTTCCCCCTATAAAAGTTGTTAAAGGGTGTCCATTTAACTGCGACCCGGAAGATACCAGTTCAATCTGCCAGTCTTGCAAATCTAATGATTTCGAGATTGAAGAGAAAAAAATGAGGGTGGTAGAATTACCTCTGGGGGCCACTGAAGACAGAGTGGTTGGTTCCATAAATATAGAAAAGGCCTTAAAGGAAGGTGTAAAAGCCCTCGAACCCGGTTTACTGGCAGAAGCTAACCGTAACATATTATATGTGGATGAAATCAATCTCCTGGACGATAACCTGGTGGATGTCCTACTGGACGCCGCAGCCTATGGTATAAACATAGTGGAAAGGGAAGGAGTTTCCTTCACCCACCCATCCAACTTCATACTGGTAGGGACCATGAACCCGGCAGAGGGAGAGCTCCGCCCCCAGCTTTCAGATAGGATAGGGCTGCACATCGTGGTCAGCAGCATCATGGAACTGGAAGACCGGGTTAAGATAATGGAGAGAAGGGAAGAATATGAAAAGTATCCTGAGAAATTCCAGGAGAAATTCCAGGAAAAACAGGAAGCAGTCAGGCAGAGTATAGTCAAAGCCCGGAAAATACTGAAGAACATGGAAATTCCACGTTATCTGCTGGAAGTTATAGCCCAGTTATGTATGGATATGGGCGTAGACGGCCACCGGGCGGACATCGCAATTTTAAAAACAGCCAAAACAATCGCCGCCTACAACGACCAAACCACCGTAACTGAGGACCACGTGGAAGAAGCTGTCCTCCTGGTATTGGGTGAGAGATTCCACGCAACATCATTTGATAAAGATAAAGTTAAAAAGCAGATAGAACAGGCTAAATCTGAATTACCCCAGAAGGAAGAGGAACAGGAGAATAAAGATAAATCTGAATTATCTCCCCAGGAAAATCAGGAATCTCCCCGAAAAGAAGGGCAGGAAACCAAAAAAAAACTTCAGCCGCCACCACCCAGGGATAAAAAACGGGGAATGAAACTTAAAACCAAGGAACAAGAAGAAGAACTGGTTGAAGAAGATTACCAAGAAGCTGATATAAAGAAACTCCTTAAAATGAGAGGAAAACAGACGAAGAAACTCTATGGTAAGAGGGTGGATTCTAAAACCATCAAAGGCCGATACGTTAAAAGTAAACTTCCAAAGGACGTTTCAAGTGATATAGCGATTGATGCAACCCTCCGCGCTGCCGCGACAGGTTCAACTGGAAATATAGAAGTAAAAACTGCAGATATCCGCCATAAAGTAAGAAAACACGGTGCCAAAGCATCCATAGCATTGGTAGTTGATATAAGCGGCTCAATGTTCAGTGATAGGAAAGCCAATAGGGTTAAAGGGATTCTAAATAGACTGGTAGAGGATGTCAACCGCCATAAGGATAAACTCAGTGTGGTTGGATTTAAAGGTGTTGAGGCCGAGATCATAATACCCACCACCCGTCGAGCATCCTCTTTTCAGGAACAACTGGACAATATACGGGTGGGAGGAACCACACCCCTGGCGAGCGGTTTACATAAGGGGTTTGAAATACTCAAGCAGGAGAAAATGAGGGATGAGTATGTCCCTATGATGATCATCCTCACCGATGGAATGCCCAACATAGGTATTAAGGAGGGGCCGGTGCAGGACGCCATGAAGATTGCCCAGGATTTAAAGGATAATGAAATACCAACCATAGTTATAAACTTTGAAAAAGCGGTTAAATATGGGCATGAATTCAATATGGATTTAGCTCTGGCAGCCGGGGGCCGTTACTATGATGTAGAGGACCTGGCCAATCCAGGGGCTGCAGTCTCTAAGATACTGGAGTATGAACGTAATCAGGTGTAATTTTTAGGATTGTCAAGTGTTCTTAAACCTCTAAGTGAAGGATATTTTAAATCTCTATAAGGATTATTCTAAAAAAAAACCTGAATTAAAAAAATTTTTGGGGTGATATTTCATGGAAAAGGTTAAACTAGGCTCGAATATTTTTATACCCATGCCTGTGACTCTTTTAGGAATAAATATTGGGGGAAAAGCTAATTTCATGGCATTAGGATGGGTGAGCAGACTTAACTCGACACCACCACTTATAGGTGCGGCAATAAACAAGCTACACTATAGTTTTGAGGGAATAGAGGAAAATGAGACCTTCAGTATAAACATACCTTCAAAGGATATGGTAAAGGAAACGGATTACTGTGGGCTGGTTTCAGGTAGGGAAAGTGATAAATCAAAGCTCTTCAACGTATTTTATGGTAAGTTGGAGACGGCCCCTATGATAGAGGAATGTCCCCTCACCATGGAATGCAAACTGGTGGACATCCATGAAATGCCCTCTAATGAACTCTTAATTGGGGAAATAATGGAATCTTATATTGGAAAGGATTATTTAAAAGGGGATGTACCGGATATAAAGAAAATCGCCCCATTATTACTTACCATGCCGGACAACAACTATTGGACACTGGGTGAGAATATTGGTAAGGCCTGGGATGCTGGTAAGGAGTTGAAGTTAGAAGGAGACGAAAACGAGTATATTTAAGGTTGATTACTTTCGGCTTCTAATCCAGTAATCTTTATTTTTTAGGTGGATTTTCCATAGGTTTGAGAAAATTCCAGTTCTTATACTCTTGAGTTCCCTGTAATAACCCTTTACTTCAAGTTTAAATTCTGCATGCCCCTGTTTTCCGGGTTTAATGATGTTATCCCTTAAGTTTTTAAGCTTAACCTCCATCTCATTGATGGGGGTAAGGTCAATCTCTGATGAAGACCATTTACTGTAAGTTTCGCCTTTGATGGGAGTTAATTTTGCAATTTTCCACTGCCAGAACCGCCCATCATCATGAACTTGGAAATACTCTGAAAAAGAGAGCTTGGGATCCCAAAAATCTATAAATTCAACTTCGTTTGGAAAATCATCCCTGGACACAGAACCTTCAGTAACAAAACCCTCAATATCATCATTTCTCCCTAAAAAATAATTTTCCAAACTCTTTAGTAAACTTTTAACTAGGGGGGGATAATGAATTATAGGAGATGATACTACAATTTTTCGAGTTCTGACTGCTTTAATTAAGTCCTCTTTGGAAATCAAATCAAAATTAAAGGTCCAAATTTCATCCCGTGTGGCGAATTCTCTGCAATTTAAATATTCTATGGCTACCATCTCAACCCACCAGTAAGGTAGCTTTAACGCAGAAGCTACTTGGAGGATATTTTTTTCATTTGCAGAGAACATATTATATAGTTGAGAATCAATGATAGATATACCATTTTCGTGATACAATGAAAGTCGTTGTCTACCACGCCGAAGAATGTGATCGGCGTAAATGTACCACTGTACGCCTGGCCCGTGGGGGAAAGGTTAAAATAGTAACCAAACTAAACCAACTACCTACCGGTGCTATAGTTCTTGATCCCTTCTCTCAGAAGGCGTTGTCACCTGAAGATAGGAAAACAGTAGAGGAAAACGGTATTTCAGCACTGGATTGCTCATGGAAGAAGATAGACGGGTCTTCCGTAATGTTTAAAGGACGGAAACATCACCGCTCACTTCCATTCCTGGTGGCTGCTAATCCCACCAATTATGGGAAGCCCTGCATCCTTTCCACCGCAGAGGCTATTGCAGCAACCTTTTATATAGTGGGGTTCAAAGATATTGCTACCAACATCATGTCCCAGTTCAAGTGGGGACCTCATTTTCTAGAGCTAAACCACGAGCTATTAGAAGCTTATTCCAATGCTAAAGACAGCATGGAAGTTGTTAAGATTCAAAATGATTTCATAGGAGGATAAAATTTATGGCTAGATTTGAAGAAGCTGAAAATAGAATTTTCAAGATCAAAATTTGTCTCAAATGTAACGCAAGAAACCCGCCAACTGCCAAGACCTGCAGGAAATGCGGATATAAAGGATTGAGATACAAGGCCAAAGAGCCAAGGGGATAAGTTTAGGCTTTTTTTAACCCCTATAATTTTTAATATTCCTTTTACACTTTACCCGTGATCATAATGAACGTTGAAAGTTACCTGAGAGAGCGGCTAAAAGAAAAAAAGCTCCATCTGACCCTTTTAGATCCGGAAGAGCAACCCCCGGATAAAGCGGTGGAAATAGCTAAAAATGCCGTAGCCGGTGGAACAGACGGTATAATGCTCGGCGGATCTACAACCGATTCCATTGAGCTTGATTTAACTGCTAAAGCCCTTCAGGAGAATGTTGATGTCCCTATCATATTATTTCCCGGTAACATAAGTGGTGTGAGTAAATATGCAGACGCCATATTCTTTATGAGTCTCCTAAATTCCAGCAACCCCTACTGGATAATAGGAGCCCCGGCCCTGGGAGCCCCGCTGGTAAAAAAACTGGGCATTGAAACTATTTCCATGGGATACATGGTTGTGGAGCCCGGCGGAACCGTGGGATGGATAGGAGATGCTAAACTGATACCCAGGGACAAGCCAGATATTACAGTGGCCTACGCTATGGCGGCTGAGTTTTTCGGAATGAAACTCCTCTACCTGGAGGCCGGTTCCGGTGCAGATCAACCCATACCAGAAGAAATGATAGCCAAAGTGAAAAAAGCCACAGATTTAATACTGATAGTCGGTGGCGGGATCAGGGACGGTGAAACCGCCCGTAAAATAGCAGATGCCGGTGCAGATATAATAGTAACTGGAACCGTGGTAGAAAACAATTCTAAAGTAGAAGATAAGATAAAGGAACTGGTCGATGGGATTAGTTAACTCAGAATATTTCTTCTTTTTTCTAAATTCTTTTGTCATGTTCTAATTCTTGTACCTATTATTCCTCCTATCGCCCCGATTATGGGTGGAATGATTCCACCTCCTAGTAGGAGCATTATTATTGATAATAGAATCAGGATTAAGCCGCGTTTTTCCTTTCAATATATTTGACAGACCAATATGGTAACCACAATGCCCATGATTATGGCTAATATTCCGGTCAACAGGAAATTAGGAACTATGGTCATTGCAGGTTCCCCAGCGGTTGCTTGCATGATAGGCCAGGCCTGTATGTAGATTCCATTAGGGGTTACGCTCCCTTGGAGAATTTCTCCAATACCATGGAACACTCCGCCTCCAAGCCCGGCGAATACACCTAGAATTGGGGCTGTGATTCTTGATTTATTCATGATGATACCTCCATTTACTTTTTTGTATTAAAATGTCGTTTGCAGTGGCGTAGGGATGAGGATACCTTCCATTTTCTTTGGTATATGATTTAATACAGGGAATGTCTTTTATTTGGACTGACTCAGAGGGACATAAATTTACACATGCATAACACATGTAACAGAAAACATCTTTTTGCCATACGGGTTTCTTATCTGCTATTTTAATCTTTCCTGATAAACAGACTTTTTCACATGTCTGGCAGCTTGTGCACTTTGAATCTGAATAGAAGTAATTAACTCCACCGATATATTCAGAAATTGCCATTGCAGAAAGGACGAATTTTTCCATTAGATAATTTACAGGAACTATGTAATCTGTATCTTTTTCCTGGTGTGTTTCTTGGTTTACAATTATTTTGTAAATATAATCTAATCGTTCTTGGACTGATGATTCTATTTTTAAGATCTCGGCTTCGGTTGGTACTTTATATCCTTCACGCCTTATTTCCTCATTATGTCCCATATTTAAGATGAAATGAGAATCAAGAATTTTATTTTTCTTCTTTAAAAAGCCGTCTATGGTTTTAAAGCCTCTAAATTCTGTGCCATACCTGGTTGCAACTGCAAATATGTATTTTGCTGAAGATGGATCAATTTTTCTCAGAAATTTTTTGAAGGCTATAGGGATGGTCAAGGCATGCACCGGGAAAACAAAACCTATGGATTCTCCACTGGTTTGAATAATATCATCATCTAAGAGGCTTACCACTGGTATCAATTTTGTATCTGGGATTCTCTTTTGCAGCTCTTTGGCCACATGTAAGGAATTACCGGTTCCTGAAAAGTAATAGATTTCTGTACTCATATTTAACACCTTAATTCGTACGGAGTTTAATGGATTCTAAAAGGAATTTGGTATGGTTGGTCATTTTTTCTAGACCTTCTTTCATGCAGAAGTCAAAATCATCATCATATTTCAAGATATAGCAGTCAAAAAACAGGAATATGGCAAAAGACCAGTATTCGTAAGCCAGTATTCTTGGATTTACGGGTTTAATCATATTCTTTCCAATCAAGGTCTTGAAGAGTTCTTCCCACCCTGCTAATGGTTTTTCTAATAGTTCTTCATTGAAGAATTCCCGTATTTTATCGTTGTGATAGGTTTCAATGCAGATTAATCGCCAAATTTTTTCCATCTTTCTGGTGTTAATGCGTTCCATATACAGT
The DNA here is from genome assembly GCA_002067325.1 of Methanobacterium sp. PtaU1.Bin097. GTDB lineage: Archaea > Methanobacteriota > Methanobacteria > Methanobacteriales > Methanobacteriaceae > Methanobacterium_A. The sequence continues at coordinate 10,282 of MVQY01000180.1, read as the reverse complement.
CTAACACCCTCTTCAAATATCACTTCAGGTCCCTGGGACATGAAATCGGTGAATTCCTCTTCTGGCTTGTTGCTCTTATTGAATTCGGTTTTAAAATATTCTATTATAGCATCCAATAGGGTTTCTTTATTTTTGTAATGATTGTATATAGAGCCTTCTCTTATTCCGGCCTCTTTGGCGATTTCTCTTATAGAAACATCATTATAACCTTTTTTTGAGAATAGATCAACTGCGGAGTCGAATATTTTCTCTTTAGTGGGTTTTTTAGTTTTGTTTTGAATATTTGTAGCTTTATTTTCAGAATTTTTTTTCATGACAGTTACCTCGATTGAACAAACGTTTGTTCATTTTTTACAATGATATAAATAACTTCTACTATAAAAAACTAACGTTCATTCAGAATATTTTAACTAAATATTCAATTAACAATGTCTCAACAGTTAAATAATCAAATGAATATATATTAAAAACTGGTGAGAATCATGGCAGAAATTTCTTGTGATGTAAATGGATACGATTGGATTTCAGATAAATTAAAAGAGCATCTAAAATTAAGCAAGTCTCCTGTGGCTATAAAGTTTGTTTTACGAGAAGAAGATATCCCAGAGGGTATCAAGAAATTAGAAAGCGGTGCCAGGCACTGTGAACTGGTGCAAAAGGCTAGCCAGGGGGAAATATTTTACACCACCGCCGAGGAACAGACCTGTAAGGGAGGCGCCTCTGCACTGGGACTAATAGAAGCTCCGGAGAAGGTGAAGACCGGTGAAATGTACCAGAGTCTCGGTAGATTCTCCAGCATTGGATCAGCTAAAAGGACCATAGATGAAATACCAAAAATAGAACAAATGATGTACGCATTAATTTATGCACCATTAGAAGAGGCTGAATTCGACCCCGACGTCATAGTGTTAATCTGCAACCCTGCCCAGGCAATGAAACTGGCCCAAGCCTTGATCTACACCCTGGGAGGCCGGGTGGAAGCTGACTTTTCCGGTATCCAGTCCATCTGCGCCGATGCTGTCGCCGGGCCATTCACCAGGAAAAGACCCAACATAACCCTGGGTTGCAGTGGGTCACGTAAATATGCGGATATACAACCAGATGAAGTAATTGTGGGGCTGAACGGCGAGAATATCGGTTGTGTCGTTAATGCTTTAGAAAGTATGAGTTAAATAGTTCCATTTTTTTAAGTTATTACTTCTTTTTTAGATAATTATTCCTTTTTTTAGAATTAATTCCCTTTTTTAAATAACCCTATGGAATTCCAGGAAGGTCTTCATCTGATGGTAGGCATCCTGTATACTCGATTCCGTTGCCAGACCATCGGGTGATTCCACTTCACAGAGTATGGTGGGGATATCCTGGTTGCTCGCCGCGGTGATGAGTGTTCCCTGGTTGTAGATATGGGCCAGCAATCTTGAATTGGTTTTCTTGTTGATATAAACCGCCATCTTGGAACTTCTAATGTCTAAAAAGTAGATCACAGAATTTTCTGCAGGATGGGTGCTGGTGGCGTGGAAATCAGCCAGTGCATTGATTTTAAGTCCCTGGGCCACATTTATAATGGTATTAGTTGGAGTACCCGGGACATCAGCCACTAAATTCAGGTTATCATTCTCGTGTAACTTGGAATTCTGGGCACTGGCCTGGGGAGCAGTGAAGGGAACTACATAAACCGTTCCATTTAAACCCTTACCATTTAAGTCATTAACTAGGTTTAAAGCTGCTATCTGGGGTGGTAATTCATTGCCATGAACACCGGCGGTAAGCATAACTCGGGGCTTTGATCCATCCCCTAATTTAATTAGAGGAGCGCCATTTTTCGTCACTTCAAAAATTTCACTGTTTAAAGGAGTTTCAGATAGGTGATCCCTGATTTCTGTGTTCTTTAAAACAAGGCCCCCAGGGATGTCTTCGATAATTTCTACATCTGCTTCTTGAAGTTCGCCTGTTTTAGCCCGTTTATCTCCACCCAGCATCCTGAGCCAGTAATAAAATTTGCCCATGAGGGTGTAATATTTGATTTCCCATCCATTGGGGAGTTTGCCTTCTATTGGTAGTTTAATCTTGTCCATAATTATCATTTTGTAAAAGTTCGATTCCGTATTCAAAATATTTCGTTTTAACAGAGCATCAATAATATTTTCTTTAACTGAATAAAAATCATCTGATACTATTTAAATAATTTCTTAACCTTCAAATAATCTTCCCAGTGGTTGATGTTTACCAGTTCCAGCTCGTCACGGGCAGGTACACCATAGAAAACCACCCCATCATTTATCATATCCTCTAAAATGGGATTCAGATTATCATTTCTACCGGGTAAATATTTCTTTAAAAGGGATGAGTGACAGGCAAATGGCATTCCCAGACCTTCTGCTGTGTTAAGGTAGCCAGTATCTTTTCGTGCTAAAATAGAAACTACATTATCGGCATCCGAATGTTGCAGGGCTGTATCAACGAGTTTTTGCATGGTTTCGCCGGAGACAGTGGGCTGATCTCCTGCAACACACAGACATAAACCATCTTTTACATTTATTACCCCATTTAATAGTGTTTCTGATAATTCGACACCGTTTTCCGGGTTGGATATGACTTTAACCTTATTATCTGTATAGTTTCCTAACACGGCCTTTACATGGTTACTGTGATGTCCCAGTACAATGATACATTCTTCTATGCCTGTTTTCTGGACGTGTTCCAGGGTCTGGATTATCACTGGTTTTCCATCTAGGTCTAGAAGTAATTTATTCTGGACTTCAATACCCAACCTTTCCTGGTCTTTTTCCATCCGCCTATTCTTGCCAGCAGCGGTTATAATGGCTGAAATCATCTTAATAAATTCCTTTATTTGATTAAAACAGAAAAAATAAAATGGTAAAGGTTAAAAAAAAGCGTTTGTTACCTTAATTCGATGATCTGGGCATATATGGTAGTCATACCAGCACCATCAGCACCACCGTCACTCCACATGACTATTTTCACCGGGTAATCTCTGGTATTTTCCACCTTTATACCGGTAACTATGTCTATACCTGGGGCTATAGCATTTTGGTAGTCACCTGTAGTACCGGCTGGTGCAGGTAAACCAGCTCCTAAAGCTGCAGCTCGTAATACTCTTCCTGGAGGGCAGACACCGTGACTGGCCCATTTATAAGTGGCGTTGGGATCTGGGTCGAAGACACCATAGTAGGAAACATCGCTACTTCCGTAGCCAACGGTGTGTGGGGGTATGATGGTGTTGTTCCAGGCGTTAATAAGTTGATTGGCGTTATGAGCCCGGGCAGTGTTGTCGTATTCTGCATAGTAGCTCATAGCAGTTGAAGTTGAACTGATCACCACTTGGTTCTCGGAATCTTCATAGACGGTTATGGGTGCTTTTAGGGGACGGGTTTTCATTTCCTCGAACACACTTTCACCAAAAAATGCGGCTATTTCATCGGGGTTGAGGGTGTTTCGGCCGTCGTTGAAGTTGGACAGGGAGTAATCCAGTGCAGTACTGTTTCCCACATTTACACTGTTGTACCAGTTTTTAAAGTCAGTCAAGCTCATGTAATCATGGGGAATGGTTTCGTTGTTGAAATCATTCACTGCCACGGATCTTATGGTGGTGTTTCCCTGTTTAATATCTACTCCGTCTTTAGTTTTAACAGCTACTGTATATGGTTCTTTATATCCCCAGACAAATGTGGGGTTGGTCACTGTCAGCTTATTATCCTGTATAGTTAACATTCCTGGCCCTTTAATGTCTTCTGCTTTTCCTGTATCTGAAATTCCACCACCAGTGATATTTTTAATGGGTATGGGGGTGGCTCCAGAGACGAGACTGGAATATATTTCCCAGATTTGAAGTTTTTTAGCATACTCCACTAAATATTCAGGATGGTAAACTATGGGCACTTTGCGAACCTTGTTGCTATCCACCACAGCAGTTCCATTGGTCACCGTATCTCCTATGGGAAGGATGGCAATCTCTTTTGGATTCTGTGCAGGGACATATTTAGCTGTGGCCAGTCCCACCGGATACATGACGGCACCTATTATGATTAAAGCCACGATAATCAGTAAGGGATGTTTTATGAAACTGGACATAACAACACCATCCTCATGTTCTCAGATCCTTTCAAAAAAGCCTTTGGTAATTTATAATTCATATTTACAATACGAATACACACTAATTCAATCATATCAAAACAGCCTGTTTATTTCATTAATATTTTTTATCTGTAATTTTTATATTCAAATAATTTGATATCCTGTGATTTTAATTCGATATATTATATCTAGATTTTTGGTTATCTGTTTATTTATATTTATTGACACCTAACAGAATTTAAGTAAATCTCCCTATTTGCTTAATTAGTGTTTAATCAGTTTAAATTGAAATCTTTCAGGAGATCTCCTCTAAAACCCCTTTGATTTCGGTGATTTTATCCTGACCATTTCCACCTATAAATATGGTCTTATAGTTTCGGTGATGTGTGGAGATGAATTCTGTAATTTCAGAGATATCTCCTGAAATCTTTATTTTCCCCTTATAATCATTTTTCCTCAGGATTTCTTTTGCCTGACTGGTTGTATCATCCAGACCAGGGAATAAAATTATATACTGAGGGTTAAAATTAGCTACTTCCGTGAAGATATCGAATCTCCAGTATTCCCCTTCTCTGGGGGTTCCCAGGATGACCAGGTCAAACTCCGTTTCCCCAAACACCGCAGAAACAGCAGAAACATTGTCCGTTTTTCCAATTATGATCCGGGACCCATCCATGCTTAATTCTGTAATCCTACCACCCACAGGTTTAAAGGATGCCAGGGATTCTTTTATTTTTTTTTCAGGTATATCCAGAATTTCAGCTACTTTACAGGCGGCAGCGGCATTTTGTCGGTTGTATTTACCAATTAAATTTAGTCCCCCGGTATAAATATCAAAGAAACAGGGTTTATCTCCATTAAAAGGTTTGTCTCCGAAAGAAGAAAGAAGTTCATCATTTTTATTTAAAACGGCACGTTTATCTTTAATAAAATCATACATACTTTTCTGGTACTGTTTCATTGTACGGTGCACGTTCATATGGTCCCATCCCAGGTTGGTTACCACCACCAGATCAAAATCGAAGTTATCCCTGGAAAAATCAAGGGTCATGTCACAGACCTCCACGATCAAATAGTCATAGTCCTCCCTGGTAACTTCTAACATCAATCTGGTGTAACCATCAAAACCTCCACCGGCATTTCCACCTATTAAAACTTTATGGCCTGAATTTTTTAATATATCCCTGATCATGAAGGCAGTGGTGGTTTTACCGTTAGTTCCGGTAACCCCGATGGTGAAGATATCCCTATGTTTAGGGAACACCTTTGAAAATATCTTATTTTTTGATGTTATTTTCTCGATTATATCTCTCTTCCATAGACTGGGGCTAACCACCACAGCATCGGCACTGTTTATTTTCTCCCAGTCGTGACGTCCTAACTCGACTTTCAATCTACCATCAAAATTATCTACGTAGATGTTTAAATCTTCATTCACATCAGAAGCATAAACCTGGTGGCCGAATTTTAGGAGGGAATGTAGAGCATGATTTCCTTCCATTCCCAGTCCTACCACTGCAACTTTCATTTTCAATCAACCATTCAAACTCTAACTGATTTTTTATGTTAATTTGAACTCATTGGTTAAATATCTATTTGTCAAAACATCCCTTTAAGTTCTTAAAATTTTATAGATTAAAATATCTAAAGAGTCGATAAAAATTTTATAAATATTTAAATTTTTTAACGAATAACTACATAAGTAAGACAGATTAGCTTTAAATAAATTTAAACTATTTATCATCACATCGGTGTTACAAATGAAAAATCTGACCAGAGAAATAGTAGAACGCATAGAGAATATAGCCCAACCAGTTAAGATAATGCACGTCTGCGGATCACACGAGCATACCATAATGCAGCACGGGATAAGAACCCTCATACCCCCTGAAGTGGAAGTGGTGGCCGGACCAGGCTGCCCAGTCTGCTGCGTACCCTCCAGGGAAGTGGATGAAATCATGTACCTGGCAAGAGAGGGAGTTACTGTAACCACGTTTGGTGACATGCTCCGGGTGCCTGGAACAAACGGCTGCCTGGCCGACGCCCGGGCAGAGGGAGCAGATATAAGGATAGTCTACGGGGTTGGCAACGCCGTTGAAATTGCAAAGAAACTGGACAACGAAGTGGTTTTCATGGCTGCCGGGTTTGAGACCACCGCACCTACCACTGCCTCGGAAATAGTCTCCGGACCACCGGAAAACTTCTCCCTACTTTCCTGTCACAGACTCATACCACCCGCCTTAAAATTCCTGATAGAATCGGGTGAAGTAAACTTAAACGCCCTTATAGAGCCGGGACACGTATCCACCATAATTGGCACCCAACCATACGAAGTATTCTCCGAGAAATATGGAATACCACAGGTAATAGCCGGATTTAATCCATTCGATGTTCTCATAGCCATCTACCTCATACTGAAACAGATTAAAGAAGAAAACCCCCATGTACAGAATGAATATAAACGCGCAGTTCGCACAGAAGGTAACGTTAAGGCACAGGAACTCATGGACGAAGTATTCTACATCAAAAGCAAGGAGTGGAGGGGATTCCCCAGCATACCTGATTCAGTCTACGAGATCCGGGATACCTATTCCCAGTTCAATGCCCGGGAAAAATTCGACATACCTGAGCTAGAAAGCAAGGAAGTGGTTACTGGATGTATATGCGGGCCTATACTGCGGGGGGTGGCCCGACCTGAAGAATGTAAACTATTCAGGAAGGAATGTAACCCGGTCAATCCAGTTGGGGCCTGTATGGTTAGTAAAGAAGGAACCTGTAACATAGCCTATCGTTACGGTTCTTTAAAGTGATTAATTTTTCATCTCCCCCAATAATTTTATATCCCAAACGAGGTATCAAATTCCATGGAAGAACACGAATTAAAGGCCATAGCTCTTGATGTGGATGGAACTATGACTGATAATTCCAGGAAAATCTGTATAAGTGCTATAGAGGCCATAAGTCAGGCCGAAGAAAATGGAATTCCAGTTATAATTGTCACCGGCAATATCCTATGCGCTGCCAAAATGCTAGCCATCATGCTGGGCACCACCGGAGGAGTGGTATCAGAAAATGGCGGCGTTATAGAATACAAGGGAGCAAGAAAGTTACTGGGAAACATAGAAGAGTGCAAAAGGGCCTTCAAGTATTTAAAAACTAAATACCCCGTACAGAAGGTTGAATTTTCTGATGAAAGGATTTCTGAAGTAGCCATAGAGAGAAATATTAAAGAAGAAATAGTTAAAGAAACATTAAAGGATTTTAATGTGGAGATTTATGATACCAATTTCGCCATACACCTGACCGACCCATCAGTAGATAAAGGATCCTCCTTAGAGATACTGGCAGCCTATAACGGTGTGAAAACAGAAGAGATCATGGCCATCGGAGACAGTGAAAACGACATAGAATTTCTAAGGGTTGCCGGATTGAGGGTGGCGGTTAACAATGCTGATAAGGAGCTTAAAGCTATAGCCGACTATGTAACCTCCGAACCCCACGGTGACGGTGTAGCAGAGGCTATCTACAAGTTCATAATCTAATAAGTTTTGTTGAGGATATGAGGTTCGAAAATGAAAGAAGATATTGCAGCAAAAACCCTAAAACTGGCCCTTAAATATGCTGATGAAGCAGAAATCTACCTGGAAAAGGAAGATAAGATCGAGGTGAATATTCAAAACCAGAAGGTGGACTTCGCCAAGGAAACCTCATCATATGGACTGGGGATAAGGGTGATTAAAGAGGGCAGGATGGGCTTTGCCCATACCACAGACTTATCTAAACTGGAAAAAACCGTTGAAAATGCAGTATTCAATGCTAAATGCAATGAAGCCGATCCTAATTTCTATTTTGCCCCTCAATCGAAATATCCTAAAGTATACGAAATTTTCGATGGAAAAATCAGGGATCTGGATATGGAAGAGGTAGTTGATTTCGCCAAAATAATGATCCAGACCGCTGTGGAGAAGGAATGCCAGCCAACCTCGGGAGGGGTACAGGCCGGTTACTACCACACAGAAATTGCCAACTCAGAGGGGGTTAATTCCCAAGATGATTCAACCTATTTTTCAGGGTATATATCGGTTAACATTCCAGATGGGGAAGGTGTTTCCACAGCCCATGAATCAGACGCATCAAGATTCAAGGACCTGGACCCGGAAAAGCTTTCCATGGAGGCTAGTCAGTTAGCCAGGGACTCGAGGGGAGGTAAATCCATAGAGACCGCTGATTTAAATGTTTTACTTCAATGTGACGCTGCAGCTTCCCTAATATTCACCCTGGCCAATGCCTTCAACGCCGATAACGTGCAAAGGGGCCGGTCAATTTTTGCAGATAAGGTTGGTAAAGAGGTTCTATCACCCGTCCTTAACATACACGACGATGGAACACTTAAAAAGGGGCTTAACAGTTTTACAAGTGATGGTGAAGGTTCCCCCAGCCAGAAAACAGTTTTAATAGAGGATGGTGTTTTGAAGAACTTCGTCTATGATTTATACACCGCCCGTAAGTCAGAAGTCCAGAGCACCGGAAACGGGATCAGATCCTCATTTGCAGATACTCCTTCCGTAGGATTCAGCAATTTCATAATGGACTTCAACCAGCAGAAAGAGATGTCGGAGATTGAAAATGGCCTGGTGGTTAAAGATCTGCTGGGAGCACACACGGCCAACCCTATATCTGGCGATTTCTCAGTAGAAGCCATGAACGCCTTTAAAATAGAAAATGGGGAGATTGCATATCCAGTTAGCAAGGCCATGCTGTCCGGGAACATCTTCGAAGCTTTCACCCAAGCATGGGCAGCATCCAGTAAAACCAAACAAATCGGGCCCTTCGTCTTACCCCCAATTATCGTGCCCAAATTAAGGGTTGTTGGTTAATCAAAATGAATAATGGTGGAAACCATCCAGAAAATTCAATTAAAACTGCTCTCAGTCATTACTTTAACATCCTGGAGGGGAAAGAACTTTCTTATTTTCATAAATCCTTTTTTATCCCTGTTAAAGCTAGAGAATCTTTGCCTGACCAGTGGGAAGAACATGAATGGGTTAGGAAGCGTTTTAAGTATACTGATGTTTCCTCAACCCTGGAAAAACCGCCCTTTTCTTATCTGGACTTGAAGATAGCCATAGCAGAAAATTTGTTTGAAAAGTGCATCTTCTGCCAGAGGAGGTGTGAAGTAAACCGTAATGAGGAACCGGGTATTTGTGGTGTGATGAAATCTAAAATCGCCTCTGAATTTTTGCATATGGGTGAGGAAGCACCGTTAATCCCCAGCCACACAGTTTTCTTCACTGGTTGTACCTTTAAATGTGTTTTTTGTCAAAATATGGATATCAGCCAACATCCTGATGAAGGAATGATTTACTCAGAGGAAAAACTGGCAGAACTCATAGATAATAGGAGATTGGATGGATCTCGTAACGTTAATTTTGTGGGAGGTGATCCAAACCCCCACCTACTCTACATCCTCAAGACCATCAGTCTGGTTAAGGAAAATGTTCCAGTAATCTGGAACAGCAATTTCTACATGTCCTCGGAAGCCATGCACCTTTTAGATGGGGTGATAGATTTATACTTATCTGATTTTAAATACAGTAATGATGACTGTGCAATGAGACTATCCGGTATCTCTGATTACTGGGAAGTGGTGACCCGCAATCATAAACTTGCCTTCCAGTCAGGGGATATGATCATTCGCCATCTGGTACTTCCCGGCCATGTGGAATGCTGTACTCTCCCTATCCTGGATTGGATATATGAGAATCTGGGTAAAAAAGTAGTTTTAAATATCATGGCCCAGTATCGGCCGTTATACGGTGCTTTTAATCATCCTGAGCTTTCAAGATTTCTTAACCGACAAGAATATGTAAAAGCAGTTGATTATGCAAGAAAATTAGGGTTCGTTAATCTGATCTAGATAATTTGATCTAAATTTAAGGGGTTTATTTTGTGTGATTTTTAAAAAAGAATTTGAATTTCTAGGATCTGATTTCTAAAAAAAGAAAAAAAAGGTTAAAATGGTAATGCTGCGTAGGTGCCGTGTAACTTGTAGGTGTTGAGGTTCCAGTTTTTTATGGTTCCAAAACTGTTACTTTTACTTATACCGTCTGCGTAGTACCATTTCCCGTTTACATACAGTTGGGCCCAAACGTGTCCGTAGGTTCCGCTTGCGAATCTGCAAGTTCCG
>MVQY01000179.1 GCA_002067325.1 Methanobacterium sp. PtaU1.Bin097 | reverse complement strand
ATTAATCAAAACAGACTTACCAGCACCACTCCTACCGAGAATACCCAAAACAGCACCCTCCTCGATATTTACGCTGATATTTTTAAGGACTTCCACATCTTTAAACTTTTTAGAGACATTTTCTATTTCTATAAAAGACATGCAACCACTCTCTTTTCTTGAATTTAGTAATAAAATTTAATATATGAAATTGAATTTACAATATAATGATTTTTCTATATAATATATGTTTTTTTTTAATTTGAATTCACCGTAAAGTATCTACCATCTTACAGAATTTTCTTATATTCTCCATTTCCTGGTATCTACCATGGACAGATCGAAGGGAACTTCACCATTTATAAGGGCCCTGGCCATTGAAAATCCATCAGCACCTGCATCTATCATTTTTTGTGCCGACCCGATATCTGTAATTGAGTTATTCCCTATTAAAAATAGGTCTGTGCTGTCTTTAATTACAGATACAACTTCATAATCTGCATGTGAATAACCTGGCTTCATGGCATCCACGTGGAGGAAATCTGCACCGGCATCTTCGGCTGATTGGGATATGCCTATAATATCAGTTCCTGGTACATTAGCGCGGATCTTAACCGATACTGTGCTTTTTGCTCTCTTGACTACTTCCTTGGTGAATAGATGTAGTTTATCAGGGTCATTTAGCAGGGACTGTCCACATCCCAGATCCATTATCTCCGGCTGTCTGCAGTGGGCGTTTATCTCCACTACATCCACACCAGGAAGCTTTGAAACCTTTATTACAGGTGAAGGGGTAGTGGAACGTAGATTTACTGAAATCCAACCATTCCATAGTTTATTTTCTTTTATAACTTTGATTTGTTGCTCTATATGATTGGAGATATTTTCTAATGGAATGTCAAATTCTGATCTTCCCCTTTTAATTATCCTCTCTCCAGCTTCAATTGTAAGGGTGTCTACGTTGTAACCCCCTAAGGTTACCATGTCAAAGCCCTGATGAGCTAATTTACGGCAGAACAATCCATCGGTGATCCCGGCCATAGGGGCTAAAACCTTCAATAAATCCTCTCCGAAATAATATTACGAATATAAATAAAAATATTAATATATTAGAACAACTAGTAAACGAGAACAACTAGTAAACGGAATAAAGTAAAAAAATCCACAATTAATCCTTGTTCTTCATCACATGAACCAGGTCATATGTAAAACCGCCTCTTATCTCTTCCAGGGCGAGATCAGCTAAATTAGCGGCTTTTTCAGCGGTAGGTGCCTTTCCAATACCGGCCTTCAGGGCGATGTTTATTTCGTCCTCTATCTCTTCGATGATCTTTAAGAGGCCCTGTGGTTCTAATCCGTTACAGGGAGACATGAAGTTATCTCCGCCAATGAAAAATAACAGCGAACCTTTCTCGATTAACTTTTTCATAAGGAAGTGTTGAACCCGGTTAACGATGAAAGATGTATCATAAGCAGGGATAATATCGGTTAATGAATCGGTGATGCCGTTTATATCTATATGGGCTATTTGGACGAAGCTTTCATCTAACTTCACCATACTGTCGATGGCCAGAACCTCCTCACGTTCCTCAGACTGGGCACCGCCGAAGGTTTGCAGGATATTGGTGGCCTTTCTCTGGGCTTCGTAGGGTGTTTCTGAGGCTCCCACACCCATACTCACAGTTATGGGGTAGCGGTTTCCTATGGATTTCTGGATTCGGAGGTGGTCCTCCATATCTACACCGTTGGTCACAGCCAGCATGTTGTCAAAGCGGGTGAAAAAAACTAACCCTCCTTTAGCTGCGAACTGTCTCTGCAGGTCGGCGTAGAGTTCTGCCTGTAATATCTGTAGATCTGCCTCCGCCCGGGGGGTGGGAGTCACGGTCCAGGGACCGTAGTTGTCGATCTGAACTAGTGTCATCTGAATCATTTAAATTTCACCCAAAATATTTCTGGCTAACATCATTTTATCCTCGATGTTGTTCATGTTGGTGTTTGTTACAACAACCTCTGATATTAGTCTTTCTATTTTTTCCTGTTGATTATGATCTTGAAGATCGATATAAAACTTATCTAAAAAATCCTGGTACATGGCTGCCACTCCCAGGGAGGATACTTCATGGCCCAGGGCCTGCATGAACTTACCGGCCGGTCCGCTGACCGGTTTATTTCCAATTATGGGAGATACTGCAACTACGTAAGATTTTTTAAGGGCATCACGAACCCCTCCTGCAGATAATATGGGTCCTACCGAAGTTACCGGGTTGGAAGGCCCGATTATAACTATATCTGCCTCTTCAATGGATTCGATAAGTCCCGGTGCAGGATCTACCCTTGTATATTTAATATCCAGAACATCTGGTTCCCCTTTCTGCCTGATGAGGAATTCGTGAAATTCAAGGCTTCCTTCAGTGGTTAATATCTCTATCTGGGGGTTCTGGTTGCTCATGGGGATTATCCTGGATTCAATGTCCAGTTTTCTCCTCTGGATATCAACAGCTTCATCCAGGGGATATTTCTCCAAAAGCAGGGTTTTCTGGATTTTAACTGCCCGGTCCTGATCTCCGATCCGGAGCAGTTCCTCACATCCGATCTCCTTTAAAGTCTCATGGGTTATAAAGGTATCATCTCTGATACCATACCAGGTTTCCTGGTTTATGATCCCGGCCAGGGTGTACATCACCGAGTCCAGATCCGCCGCCACGTAAACTCCCGAAAAATAGGAGTTCTCCAGGGTATTAACCACCACCGTTAAATCCGCCGGGTCAACCAGACGGATGATGCCCTGCAGGAGTTTAGGGGTGCCTGTTCCACCTGATAGAATGGTTATCATGGTTTAAATCCTAAAAAATTCGTTTAAATTTTTAAATCAATTTAAATCAAATGGTTTAATATTTCTAATCGGTTTAAATCATATAGTTAAATATTTTTTACGGCCGGAAAACATCATATTTTTTAGGTCTGATCAGGGGTTTGATATTTGTAGAATCGTTTTTAAGCATCTTGGGATAGTTAACTCCCCTAATTAGTACTACAGGTATTCCCTCATCAGCCTGTCCCATCACTATCGACGCAGCAGCTGCTAACTCATCAGCCACGGCTATGGCGGTGGTTTTAAGCTCCCGGTTGTACAGGTCTCTTTCACCACTCCTGTCCCATAGTGGCTCCAGGCCGGATATGCCTATGGCCACACCAACCGCCCCCTCACGGAAGGCACGGCCCTGGGTATCGGATATTATGACTGAAATTTCTTTACCAGTTTTTGCCATGATTTTATCCCGAATACGGGAGGCGCTCTTGTCAGGATTTTCTGGGATGGGAGTGGCCAGACCGTCATCCACATTGGATTCATCGATACCGGCGTTGGCGCATACAAAACCATGTTTGGTTTCAGAGATGATGAAATCCGGGCCAACCTTGATGACTTCCACAGATTCCTGGAGGATGGCCTCCACTACTTCCGGTTCTTTACCTGTTTTCTCCGCCAGTTCGAATGCCCGGGGGGTTGGTTTAAGGTCTTTTAGGTCGATGATATGTCCTTCTTCCTTAGCTATGGCCGTTTCAGCTATAACCAGTAGGTCATCTTCCTGGATCTCCATATCCATATCAGAGAGGGCTTTAAGGATAAACTCATCCAGAGGGTCTCCTTTCTTAATAAAGGGTATTCCAGTGATGCCTGTAATTTTAAGGGGCATGTTTATTCGTTAAAATAGTTTGTTTCCAAATTTATATGAAGCTAATACTCCAACCTTCACTACCAAATGCTGCAGTTGAGGTAATTGGATTGGTGAATTCAGCGAATTTTCCTTTGTTCAGTATGAATTGGGCTGCGTCCTGGGCGTTTCCTGCTTCAAAATCAACTTCGTGGGGTGTGGTGTGTTCATAGGTGGCGATGTAGGCCGATTTACCCTCCGGTACCTTCTCCACTATCAGGCTTTCATGGGTCACAATTCCCAGATAGGCTTCGCCCTCCAGGGTAACTGCTCCTGCTATACGGGGGGTGTTGTAATCGTCCTTCTCATAATCCATGGTTAGAAGGGATATTGCCAGGGCATCCCGGATACTCATTCCAGACGCGATTTTCTCGGCAATCACATCTGTATGGGATCCATTGGATACTACTGCGATGTCATCCACCAATTTAATGCAGTTATAGGCGATGTATGGATTTTTAAATACATCGGTTTCAAATCCTTCCTTGGGCACGATGGCCACCCGGTCATCATAGCCCTTGGTCATTCTGTTTGGGAAAGAACGACTGGAAACACGGTATGCAGCGAACTTACCCTCTTCTGTACTTCCCACAGCTAATATTCTACCTAGATACATTCTCTATCACCAGTTTTTTTTGTTTTGATATGAATTATGATATTATAATATTTATTCCTGATACTCATCTTCTAATCTACTTACAGTTGCCCAGGTTTTACGGACGAAGTCTGGTAACTCTCTGGAATTTTTTAGAAATTCGATGGTTTTAGGATCACTGGGGTAACCGGATCCAATATCTTTAAATTCTTTCCTTATTTTGGCTATTTCCTGGTCCCGTTCAACTTTGGCAACTATGGAAGCAGCGGCCACCACCACATACTTGTCTTCTGCGTTATGTTCGGTGATTACATTTAAATGGGGATAGTAACCTTCGAGTTCATTTTTGAATCTCTCCGGTTTGATATCAAAACAGTCAACGATGCAGGTGTCTGCCCCTGCTTTTTCGATGATCTTCCGCATGCCCAATTTTTCGATCTGGTTCAGATTCACCTCATTATTCCTCAAAACATCGATATCATGGGCTGCTATTTTAACCAGGTGGAAATCGGTGATCTTCCTGATCTTCCTGGAGAGAACCACCCTTTTTTTAGGGGATATCTTTTTAGAATCCTTTACTTTAAGTCTTTCTAAAAATTTAATCCTGTCTTCCGCAATTACAACTCCACATAATACCAGAGGGCCTAAAACTGATCCTCTGCCTGCTTCATCGATTCCTACAACCTTCATCTTCCCATTTAAGTGTTTATTTTAAGGGTGTTAAAGAATTTTACTAAATTTTTCCCGAGGGGATCGTTGAAAATGGTGTAGATAGTTTGGTGTAGTATGGTCTAAAAATAGTTCCAGTAAAAATAAGTCCAATTAATAATTCAGTTAAAAAAAAGGATTTGTAGTTAAAAATAGATTTGTTTATTGAAAAATTTAAAAAATAGGTAAAAATTTAAAAAATAGGTAAAGAGGGAAAATAATTCAAAAATAAATTATTTCATTGCTCTTAGTCTTACTTCTGGTTCCAGTGCCCTTGGTTCTGCAGCTACTATGGCAGCACCTTTGGCTACAACTGTCATGGGATCATCTGAAATCTCAACAGGGACTCCTACTTCTTCGAATATTCTTTCTTTAAGTCCTTTGAGTTGGGATGTTCCTCCCACAACGATTGTTCTGTTGTAGACCCCGGAAATCAGTTCGGGGGACATTCTTTTCAGGACACGGGATAAGGCTTCTACCAGTTCAACTATGATGGGTTCTGCAGCATCTGCAACTAAATTTGAATCTATTTCTACCTTTTCTGGTTTGTTGGTTTCCATGGATTTTCCAATGGCATGGGTTATGGTGGGCTTCATTTCTACATTAGAATGTACCATTCCCACCTCTATTTTGGCTTTTTCTGCTTCATGGATTCCTATTTCCACGTTGAATAGTTCTTTTACTTTAGTTACTATGTTTGCATCGATGTTGTCTCCACCCTGTCTGATGGTTTCTATATCGGTGATTCCTCCCAGGGATATGACAACTATGTCGCTTGAACCAGCCCCTAAATCAATAACCATTGTACCGTCTGCATCTGCTATAGGTAGACCGGCACCGATGGCGGCTGCTAGACCTTCACTTATGACTAAGACGAAGTTAGCACCGGCTTCTTTTCCTATTTCTTCAACTGCATTTTTCTCTACTTCTGAAGCATCTCCAGGTATGCCGATTACAATTCGGTCCATTTTTTCCATGGAGTCTGCGGATCCCTGTTCCATTGCATACACTAGAAGGGCTTTGGCCTGGGCTATGCTTTCAATAACTCCCATCCTCAGGGGTCTGACTGCGATTATATCTTCTGGAGTTCTTCCCAGCATTGCTTTGGCGTCTTCTCCTACAGCCAGTACATATGATGTGTCCTCTTTTTTCACTGCTACTACCGAGGGTATCTTAAACAGGTCAAATTTATCTCCGGATGGTTTCGCCACCACGGTGTTAAGGGTACCCAAGTCTATGCCTAATGTATTAGTTAAGGCTTGTTTTTTATCATCTTCATCTTCTTCTGGTTTACCAAAAAGGTGCAATATTTCAATCCTCCTTCAAAAATTTATCAAATTCTATAAAGAATAGTTTATTTCTCCGTGAAAGTAATTCGATCTCCGTTATATCCTTCTCATCAGCAGAGATCAAAACAGTAGATAATGCCACATCAGCCACTTTAAACAGTGGATCGAAGGTTTGTTTAATTAATGAGGGCATCTTACTGGTTATGGAAACATCAGTTTCAATGAATCCGGTGGTCTGGTCTTCCAATAGAAACTTGTAATTTAGGTGATGCTTTTCACCATCGCCCAGGAATTTCTTGATATGGTTATCCATTCCCACCAATAAAATCAGGTTAGGTTCATTTTTAGTATAGTAGGGGGCAATTTTAAGATAAGCGCCTCCCTGTTCCTTGCTGATGAGGGATAAATCTCTTATCTTATTTTCATCACCGTAAAGCATTAAGAAATCAAATTTCTGGGTTACAAACGACTCTTTAGAAGTTATATGTTCCCGGCATAAGATAGTAACCCTTTCCTTATTTAATATAGCCTCATAGGATACGTTATTTACCATTTCCTCGCTACCTGCTATCACGCACCAGATTTTATCTGCGTCCTGCATGGTAGATACTTTCGCCGCTTTCCGTAGCGTTTTTATTTTATTTTCTATCATCAACTACTCACTCGTTGTATACTGATAAAATAGGTTAAAAGTATAGAAGATATGGGTACAATTATTTTTTTTAATTTCTGATAAATTCAATAATTTATGGATATAAATAACCTAAGTGTTCATTAATGGTTTCGTATTATCTATTGGATATATTTTTATATGTTTTCCAGTTGTTATTTATAAACTTTTATTTTTTAAATAATTACAGACTGAATTACTTTTAATTGGACTTCTCTAAATTTGATCATAATAGATAGTCCTACTATTTAAATATGAGAAAATATAATAGCGAATTAAGATATTTAAAAATAGTGGGTTTTTTATAATGAACATTAAAGAATATGTAGCTCTTCCCGATTTTATTTCCTTATTAAATGCTTCTTTTGGATTTTTAGCAATTATTATGGTGTTAGAAGGCAATTTAAGCCTTACAGCAATGTTTATTCTCATGGCAGTTATATTTGATTCATTGGATGGATGGGTGGCCCGTAAGTCTAAAAGAGTTGATCAGTTTGGATTTGGAAAAAATGTTGACTCTTTATGTGACATAATTTCATTTGGTGTTGCACCGGGAATGCTTTTGTATGCAGCATCCACATCCTACTTTATCCCATACATTAATATACTAGTAGCTCTTTTAATAGTATTAAGTGGGATTTTAAGACTCTCGAGGTTCAACGTACAAACAGATTCAGGTACAAATTTGGGTGAAGGTAAATTCACAGGACTACCCATACCAACCACAGCGTTGATCCTCGGATCATATTATCTCTCAGGAATATTCAATGTAGAGTTGGCACTGATAATTATGACAGCGGTATCGATACTCATGATAAGTACTGTTGAGTATACAAAAATTAGGAATCCTATACTACTGTTCGTGGGAGGACTACTGATAATATTATCATGTTTACCTCAAGACATTTCCTCAGCAATTGCAAATCTTCCCGCAAAGTTTTTATTCATCTTTACTTTAATCTATTTAGTAGCAGTGCCTTTTATGGTTTTATATGCCAAGCTTCGCAGAAGTGGTCCAAATGTTAGATAAGATATTGGGAAATAAAGAAAAAGAAAATAATGCTCCAGACCTTCGAAAAAATGAGAAGGATACTGGGTCGAATGTGAGTGGACGCATCAGAAACATGGTCTCCCGGGCAGGTGATAAGTCCAAGGACCAGAAGAGCAAACTTAAGACCAATGAGGATGGTGGAAACGAAGATCCCACCGAAAAGATCCCCAGACCCATGCCTAAACCCCGACCAAAAGACACGGGACGAGCCAGGTTAAAGGCTCCTGATGAGAAAAAACCAGGTGGAAGGCCTGGTGGAAGCAGTCTTGATAGGTTAGGTGGGGCTGTACCAGGGTTTGGGAGGAGATCTCCCGGTGGTGGAAGAATCCCCGATGATGACCAGAGGACTCTGGTGGGAGCTCTTGTATTTGGAATTATACTCATCGTACTGGTCGGTGCAGGTTATTACTTTTTATTCTACGCACCTTACCAGGGATCACTGCAAGATGCGAAGAATACTAAAATTAGTGAAGTAAACAGTTATTTTAAGGGGGCATTGGCAACAGATCCTCAAAAGTTAACCCTTCTTGCTGAAATTGAGAGTGCTGTAACCCCTGAACAGGCGCTGGCCGTGGATGTTCTTGGACCCGCAACCACCAGCTGGAGAGCCTACCAGCAAAATCAGATCGAGACCAAAAAGGATCCCTACGGAAGGGTGATGCTCACCTACTCTTCTGGAGATAAGAAGGACCTTATAATGAAAGTAGCGGCTGCACAGACACTGGTTACCCAGTCTGATGCTAGTGTACTGGCAAATGTAGAGATAACCACGCCGGATACCGTAGTTATACCAATAAGGTTGGATAGGTTACGGGCTGCCGGTGGTCTTATCTCTGTAGGGGACACCGTTGATATTTATGTAAGTACGAACGAAACCACAACCACAACCACCACCACTACAAATGAAACCAACCGGACCAACCAAACACAACAGAGTACTGGAAGCAATCAGAGTGGTGTAGGACAGTCATCCAACACACCACTGGTTAGTGGAGCAACCGTTCTGGCAATTTTAAGGTCTATGGTGGATCAAAACACCTTCAATGCCAGTATAAGTACCAGTCAACAGATTGCCATTAACTCGTTGTCTCAAAGTGCATCCAGATCCCAATCTGCAGGCGTATCAGATACTGGTATAGAAGCACTTCTACAGGCAGGAGCGTCCAGAACATGGGATGAAACATCCATCAACGCCCTTTTAAACGCCTACGGTGTACGTTTAGACCAGTTTGAGAGAACAGCTAACTTTGGAAATCTGGACGCAGAGTACATGGTACTACTGGAAGTACCACGAGATAAGGCAATATTCCTCATCCAGAACTCAAACGCCATACAACTGACCATATCGACCCAGTCAGCACCGTCCTGGATGGTAACTGAACTTCACAAGATATACGGATAAAAACCAAGATATAGATAAACCAATAAATGGGAGATATCTACGGCGAGGGGAAGAAAAAATTAATAGGAGTTATTACTATATTAATTAAACACCCAAAATTGTAACATAGACTATATGTTACTTTTTTCATTTTTCAGACCCTAATAAAAAATCCATGTAAAATAGAACAGGCAGGAAAAAAGTGATGGGGGTAAATCCATGAATTTAGGTAGAACACTCGTAATCTTAATACTTTTATTTTCAGTTTTAGGAATTTTCACATTTGAAGATTTAAATGTTGCAAGCGCAGCAGATGATAATGTTACATACCTTACACCAGAGTCTGCAAATATCGTTATGGGAGATTTTACAGTAGTTATCTGTGTAACGGTGAAAAATAACAACGACCATGTGGAATATTTCAAGATAAGCCAGACGTATTTC
The DNA here is from genome assembly GCA_002067325.1 of Methanobacterium sp. PtaU1.Bin097. Lineage (GTDB taxonomy): Archaea > Methanobacteriota > Methanobacteria > Methanobacteriales > Methanobacteriaceae > Methanobacterium_A. Next base: position 3,473 of record MVQY01000179.1, on the reverse strand, counting down.
CAGTTAGACCCGAACATACAATGGAATATTGTGTGGACAGAACCGGAAGCCGTTAAAATGGCAGTTAATGTGAATCCAACCAACGGTACTACAAACTCAACCGGTGATTTAGGATGGAGAATTGGACCGGGGGAAACTAAAAAGGTTAAATTCTTCTTACGTGCTGTTGGGGCGGGAGGCTCAGAATATGGATTTATCATGCCCAATGAAACAACTGACAATAGTTTCTGGCCCTTAATAAATGATCCCGGTCTCTCTGCTTCATGGTTCTTCCCAAATGAATTGGAAATGTTAAACCCCAATTTAAAAATCGTTAGCTGGAGTGGTACCTTTGATTTCAACGTTTTAAATCAAAATCCGACTGGCCCACAGGTACAGGGGATAATTAGAGCTCCAATTGTTCCATTAGATTCAACATTAACAGCCAGTGATCCTGCTGCTACCTTCATCGATACTAGTGTGTTCAACGCCGAAACAGCGGCCTGGGATGTAACGTTACAACCCGGGGAAGTGCAACATTTCAGCTACTCCTACTATTATCCAAAGTCTGGATCAAATGGTACCACTGGATCTGGACAGAACGTATTCCCCACCACCGCTGCAAAGAACGCCACCACAGTACCTACCCAAACTACAGGTTCGCCATACGCACTTTTAGTCATGGCAGTTATCATAATCGGTGCTGGTCTGGGATACGCTAAGTTCTTAAGGTAGGCAATTACAAAAATTATAGCATGAAGTTTTCAACCGCAATGGTTATAGTGGGGATGTTGATCATCTCCCTCTATCTTTTAATTGAGGTAGGATACTACTCCTATTCGGTGAATACTGAATCCAACCCCCAGGACACTCCTTATATAATCATACCTAAAATCGGGGTCAACCAGAGCATCAACAACCAATCCATCGATCATGGGATATACTTCGAACCTAAATCCTTCAAACCCACCAATGGGACTACCATTCTTTTTGGACATAGAACACTCCATGGATCTCCCTTTTTGAAGCTGGACCAGTTACAGCCCGGGGATAAAATATACGTGGAATGGCCTGGCATAGGCAACGTTACCTATTCCATGGTAAATTCAACCATAGTGGACGCCTCTTACATGATGCCGGTAGAACAGGGGAATACTCTCTTTTTAATAACCTGTTACCCCTTAGGCTCCGATAAACAGAGGCTGATCATCCAAGCAGATTATGAGACCATCATACCTTTAAATCCCGCCACGGTACAGGTGCAGAACCCCCAGGCACCCCTTGGAATAATGCTTATCAGTCTTTTGTTTGCGGGAGGCCTGATTTTAGGCCGTTTTTATCCGGTGGCCGATGATAGGATATGGATATTCATGGCCACCTTAGCGTTAACCATGCTACTGGTTTTCGCCTATTTCTATCCCGTGCCTACCGATACCCTGGAATCCGGGTTATCCCAGTTGAATTCCATGTTAGGATTTTAGTCCTCAAATTTAAGGAGATTTGAAAATCGATTTAACAAATCTAAGGAGATAATAAAATGGACGTAGATGAGAAATACTTTAACAACATCTCCCACAGGGAAAGAGCAATATTTGAAGGTGGAATAACTATGGGGGCCCTTTTCCATCAATTTGATGGAACACCCGTTAATTTAAAGTCTGTTAAATCCCTGGAAGAAGCCATGGAAAAGGCCATGGAACTCCAACCCTGTGTAGATAAAGTTGAAGTAACCATTAACCGTGATATGCTCCAAGATATAGAAAATGAATATGAATACACCTCTTTAAATGGGAATATGCTGGATGTGAAGGTTGTTTCACTATTTAGAGATAGTAAAGCGGTTATAAGGATGAAATTCATGGAAGAGCTTGATTATCCCCTGATGTATGTGGAAGAAGTTGATTAAATTAAAATTAGGTGGATATGGCTGAATTATATTAAGAAGTATCTCCATAATATAATACAGGAACTTGGAACTCACTTAAATAAACGGAGGGATCGAATGGTAAAATGGGGACCAGTGATTGTTGGTTTTATTCTAGGAATAATACTTGCAAACTTATTTGCAATGGCCGGCCTATGGGGTGGTGCGAATTTAGGACTCTTCATAGCCGGATTAATAGTAGGATACTGGGTGCATGAAGGCATCCTGGGCGGCCTGTGGAATGCCACAGTAGCCGGGGCTTTCGGAGCTATAGTTCTAGCAATACTATTTATTATCGCCGGAACGATATTCGGCGGCCTGGCAGGATTAGCAGCCGGCCTGGTAACAGGAGTAGTGGTAGTTATAGTAGCCTTAATCGCCAACATAATCTCTATGGGTATCGGCGGAGCCATCGGTGGATTGATCAGTGGTAGCGACTGAAGGAAACTTCTTTTTTTTAAAAAACCTGATTTCTTTTTTTATTTTATTTCCATAATTTTTATTTTTCCATAAAATTATCTACCTTTTTAAACAGATAATTCTACATGACTACTAACCCTAAAATCGAGGAATTATTTTCTAATTATAGAAAGTATATGGGTGAAAGTCCGGGAGGTTTTTTAGGTCTTTTAAATCCTGAAAATCTAGAAACAGGCGACCCAAAATCTCTTGGAAAGGAAATACAAATAGGATCAGGTATATTAGAGAGTGGAATTAATGGGATGCATTTCGAACCCATGGAACTCGAAAAAGGAAAAGCCGGTTCAAGACTTAAAGAAGCCGTGAGAATATATGGCTTGATGGGAGAAGAAATTGAACAGATGACTGAAAATCAACCAAGAGATTATCATCTGTATGTAATCGCCATACTCATTGATATAACGTCTTCTTTGTTAAACCACATAGAGATATCACAGGAATAAAAAAAATTAAAAAATTTAATTAAATAAAATCAGTCAATTAGTACAAATTCCTTCTTAGGAGCTCCACAAACCGGACAGATATCAGGGGCTTCCTTTTCCACGGTGTTTCCACAGAAATTACAGACGTAGTAGCTGGTCTCTACGTTTTCTCCCAGAGTCTCTAAAGCCTTTATATATAGGCCGGCGTGGATTTTTTCCACCTTGTTGGCTACATCAAAGGTCCAGGTGGCTGCTTCCTCACCAGCTTCTTTTGCTTCTTCAATAAAACTTGGGTACATTTCAGTAAATTCTTCAGTCTCACCGTTTATAGCTTCTTTGAGGTTTTCCCCAGTATTTCCTATACCATTCATCACCGTGAGGTGGTTGTGGGCGTGCACAGTTTCCGCGGCAGCTGCAGCACGGAACAACCTCGCAACCTGGTGAAAACCCTCTTCATCCGCTTTCTTCGCGAAAGCCAGGTATTTCCTGTTAGCTTGTGATTCACCGGCAAATGCTTCCTTTAAATTATTCAACGTACTCATTTTTTTTATCCTCCCAAAAATAATAAGCAAACTAATGGTGAATATACATTGGTTTAAAAACATTATTAAATTTACCATTAAAAATTAATCAACCTCTCAAAGGTATCATATCTCAAAGGTATCATA
>MVQY01000178.1 GCA_002067325.1 Methanobacterium sp. PtaU1.Bin097 | reverse complement strand
CCTGATCTCTGTGCATGGGTACACCACTCATAGGGATCACCTGATAAAATTTGAGTTAATGAAAATTTATGTATATTATAATTAGAATATCTATAAAGTTTACGTATAATAATATTGTTTATCCAAAATTAGATTTGCATCATTACTCCGGGAAAAAATAAAGATACTGAATCATTAGTATTAATAAACTATAATAATTTAGAGGTTCTTATGCTTGACTTATATGCCTACCTTACACTATCCAGTGTTTTGTGTCTTTTAGCCGCCGCTTTTTTTAAGTACAATCAATATAAGAAAAATCCCATGAAATATGAGAATGGACGTTCAGCGGCTATTATACTTCTTTTACTAGGAGTTCTTATGTTCATTAAAGTCTTACTAGATTTATTCTCTTAAGCTTTATTTTTAAATATTGAATAATTTAATTAACTGTAATTTAATAAATAAAACTAAAATACCTTTATTATTCACGAATTTATGCATGGTGATTTTATAAAAGTTGAGAAAAGTATGGGATTTATAGTTTACGTGGGTATCGATGATACCGATTCCAGTAGGGGAATGTGCACTACCTATGTAAGTGCCGTGTTACTGGATGAACTGAAAAGTTACGGTTATCCAGTCATTGGTTATCCCCGTTTGATCCGATTAAACCCCTTTGCCAGGTATAAAACCCGGGGGAACGGAGCTGTTTCATTCAAAGTACTGGTTAAATCCGAAAAGGAATACGGGGAAGTTAAAAATATTATCTTAGACCGGGTGGAAGAGTTATCACACCTCCAAGAAGAAAACACCAACCCGGGAGTTGTATTTTTTAAAGTAGAAGTTGATGCGTCCAGTGTTGAAGTTGATAAATCGAACGATGAATTTGATGAATCAAGTACAGATGATTTAAAGCTAAAATTACCACCTGAACTCGAAGCCTACGCCGTCGAAACCATAGAAAACATCGTCACCATAAAAGATGCCGAGGAACTGGCGGATAAAATAGGGGCGGAGATCTACAAATTCAAAAAGGGAAGGGGGATCATCGGTGCCCTGGCAGCCATAGGAGCTCCCCTGGATGACAGGACATTTGAATTTCTAGCTTACCGGATCCCTGATAAGTACGGTACGAAGAGGAGATTGAACTACCAGTCCATCCGGAAGATGGATGAGAAAACCTATCCCTCCACCTTCGACAACCTAGATAGAAACGAAGATTACATCGCCATCGAACCCCACACACCCTGCCCTATACTCTATGGTATAAGGGGAGAAACCCCTGACGCCGTAGTAGAAGCCCATAACCTGGTAGAGGCATGCGAACCCGTGGAGAGAACCGCTGTCTTCATGACCAACCAGCACACAGACCAGCACCTGGTCCCCATTGATAGTATCTCCCAGATGGAGAAGTGTAAATGTTACATAGTGAGTGGGACAGTGGCAGATACGCCACATGTTATCGAGGGCGGTCATGTTATCCTGTCTTTAGAGGACGACTCTGGAAGCATCGAATGCGCGGCCTACGAGCCCACCAAAGGGTTCCGGGACGTCTTCAGACAGTTAAGAAAAGGGGATAAGATAAAAGTTTACGGTGGAATTGGAGAGAAAGGAACCCTTAATGTGGAAAAATTTGAGTTATTAGAGCTTGCAAAGGATTACGAAGAAGTTAACCCCCTGTGTGAATGTGGTAAAAGGATGAAATCCGCTGGGAAGGACCAGGGCTTTAAATGTGTAAAGTGCGGGTGGAAACTTAAGGACGGAAGCAAAGTCCTGGTTGAAATAGAAAGGGGTGTTGAAGAAGGTTTCTATGAAGTTCCCCCCATGGCACGGAGACACCTGAGCAAGCCGCTCATAAGGTATCAAACTAGAGATAAGAGCCGATAAACATGATCACTTCAAAATTCACGGAATTCATAGTGTCCACGAGCTACGACCAGCTCCCAGATGGCGTGATCCAGAAGGCCAAGGAATGTTTCACCGATTTTATGGGTGTGGCTTTAAGGGGTTCTGGGACTGAAAGCGGTGAAGCAGTTAAAAACATCATCCGACCAGGTGATGAGTCAACGGTCATTGGCCAGGGACGATCCACCCCTATGGAAGCCGGACTGGCCAATGGAATATTTGCCCATTCAATGGACCTGGATGACGGCCATCGCCTGGCTATGCTCCATCCCGGGGCGTGTGTAATACCCGCATCCCTTTCCCTGTGTGAAGCTGAGAATCGGACTGGTAAGGAATTGATTGAATCCATCGTGGTGGGTTATCAGGTAGCCATAGCACTGGGTATGATGGTCAACCCGGGACACCGCAGCAGGGGCTTTCACAGCACAGGCACCTGCGGAACACTGGGGGCAGCTGCAGCCGCCTGTAAAGCCATGGATCTAAGTGAAACACAAATTACCAATGCACTGGGCCTGGCAGGGACCCAGGCAGCCGGTCTCTTAGAATCAGACCACTCAGGCTCCATGGGTAAACATCTGCACGCCGGTAGGGCAGCCCAATCAGGTATCTTATCAGCTTTACTTGCCAGGAATGGTTTCACCGGAGGTGAAACTATTCTGGAAGGTGATGAAGGCTTCCTAAAAGCAATGACTGATATTGACCCCAATGCAATGACTGATATTGATCCTTATACAATGGCTGATGTTCACCCCCATGAAACTGATCTACCTATGGAAAACTATCATATTTCAGATGTCTACTTCAAGATCTACCCTGTCTGCAGGCATCTGCACTCCAGCATCGATGCACTGCTTGAGATCGTAGAGGAAGAACAGCCTGAACTGGAAGAAATTGAGAAGATAACCGTGAACACCTATAAAATAGCTGCTGAACACGATGATTACCATCCCACCAGTACTGAGGCCTTGAGGCAGAGTTTACCCGTTTCCATGGCGGTTGCGCTACTAAACCATTATCAGGAGACTGGTGACTTGATTGAATTCAGTTATTCTCCCCGAAATAAGGAAGGAATAAATGACATATCCGGGAAAATCCAGATAAAAACGAATGATACTCTGGATAAAGAATATCCGAAGAGCAGGCCATCTGAAGTTTCCATATCCACTCAAAAAGGTGTGTATAAGAGAAGAGTCGATTTACCCTATGGTGAACTGGAAAATCCCCTTAAACAGGGTGTAGAGTGGAAGTTCAGGAATTTAAACCCTGATGTGGATGCCGGAGTCCTGGATGTGATAGGAAACATGGATTCCTACCCGGACGTGAGGCAATTTATGGGTGATCTTAATTCATTTT
>MVQY01000177.1 GCA_002067325.1 Methanobacterium sp. PtaU1.Bin097 | reverse complement strand
GATCTAAATGGAGTACGATGAAATAGAAATTCTTCTGGTGGAAGATAACCCCACCGATGCAGAGTTAACCATCAGAGCACTTAAGAAAAAGAATTTAGCTAACAAACTGGTCTGGGTTAAAGATGGAGCGGAAGCTTTGGATTTCTTATTCGCCACTGGCGATTATGCCGAGAGAAGCAAGGAAGATCTGCCCAAGTTAGTTCTACTGGACCTCAGGATGCCTAAAATAGACGGACTGGAGGTTCTCCAGAAGATAAAGTCCGACGAGAGGACCAAGAAAATACCAGTGGTGGTTTTAACCTCCTCCAAGGAAGATGAAGACATAGTGGAAAGCTACAAGCTCGGTGTAAACAGTTATGTTAGTAAACCTGTGGAATTTGATGAATTCACCAAGGCAGTTTCCACTTTAGGATTATACTGGATATTACTGAACAAACCACCAGAATAAGTGATTAAAATGGCAGGAAATCTCAAAATACTCATACTGGAAGATGTAGAGTTCGATGCCGAACTCATAGTACATGAGATGCGTCGGGAAGGCATCGATTTCATATCCAGGAGGGTAGAGACAGAAGAGGGATACGTAAATGCACTGGAAGATTTCAGCCCTGACGTGGTGCTGGTGGACCATTCCCTGCCCCAGTTCGATGGTGTTACTGCACTGGAAATCCTGAAGGAGAAAACCCCAGACACCCCTCTTATATTTGTAAGTGGTAAGATAGGGGATGAATTTGCAGTGGACGTCCTTAAGAAGGGTGCCACGGATTACGTCTTTAAAAATAACCTACTAAAACTGGTACCTGCAATTGAAAGAGCCTTAAAAGAACGTTCTGAATTACTGGAGAGGAGAAAAGCAGAAGAAGAACTTAAAACCGCCTATAACGATATGGAGGTAAGGATCCAGAACAGGACCCGGGAACTATCCCAGATCAACCAGAGATTGCTGGGGGAAATTGCCGAGCGTAAACTGGTAGAAGAGGCTTTAAATAAATCCATCAAAGAGAAGGACGTGCTCCTGAAGGAGATACACCACCGGGTTAAGAACAACCTGCAGATCGTATCCAGTCTTCTAAGTTTACAGTCCCAGTATGTGAATGAACCTGGTTCTGTTGAGTTATTCAAGGAAAGCCAGAGCAGGATAATATCCATGGCCTTAATACATGAAAAACTGTACCAAACCGGGGATTTAACCAGGATAAACCTCTCTGAATATGCAAATGAACTGATCGGCGACCTGTTTCGGTCCTACAGTGTCAACACCCACCTGGTGAAGTATCAGATAGAATCCAAGAACATCCTCCTGGACATAAACACCGCCATTCCCTGCGGACTGATAATCAACGAACTGGTGACCAATTCTATTAAACACGCCTTCCCCGATGACCGGAGTGGGGAAATTAAGATTGACATCCAGTGCCGGGACGATAACTGCATATTAAAGATAGCAGATAACGGTGTTGGTTTCCCAGATGATCTGGATATAAATGATGTAAAGACATTGGGCCTGCAACTGGTTACCAGCCTCACCAAACAACTGGATGGTACCATAGAGCTCGATAGAGAAGGCGGCACCTGTTTTACCATTAAATTCAACGAGCCCGGGTGTTGAGAAAAAGTAACAAATTTAAAGCCCGGTGTAAAAAATTAAAAATTAAAGCCCTGGGTGTTAAAAAAGTAATGATTTAAGGGCCCTGATTTGAAAGATTTAATGCCCAAGTGTTGAATAAAAAAGTAAGAATTTAAAAGCCCAGGTGTAAAAAATAACGAGTAAAGCCCTGGGTGTAGAAAGGGTACTATTTTTAAAATTTGAGGGCCTTTATTATATCCCCATCGGATATGATTCCAGTCATCTTATTTCCTTCCATTACCACCAGCTGGTTTATTATTCCGTCCGAACTGGATCTCATCTTTTTTACTGCCTTTATTAGATCTTCATCAGGACCGATGACTGCCACGTCTTTCACCATGACTTTTTCCACGCTGGTTCCCAGTTCATATTTATCCAGTATAAGGTTGTGGCCCAGATCAGTGGCGGTTACAATTCCTACGAGTTTATCCTCAAATACCACTGGAAGAGAGCTTATCTTGTGTTTCATCAGTTTTTCAAAGGCAAACACTACATCTTCTGATGGTGGAACGGTTATCACGTTCCCTGCTGTCATAACGTCTCTAACTTTTAGATCTTCTAACATACTTGTTCACTTCCATTGTGGGGTCCTGGTTTTATCCATTATTCCCCTTTTTTTTGATTGGTTGATTTAAAAAAAATCAATAATTTAACTGTTTATTCCGCTAATTCAATAATTTAATCATCTATTTTTTAAAATTTGACTTGGTTATATCCTCAATTATGGAGTCCAGGGTGGTGGTGACGTCTATGTTCTCGATAACCGGGACATGGTACTTGTTGGCCTGGCTTTCGAAGTACTTGTGGGTCCTCCTTATTGCGCCGAAATAATTCATGTAACGTTTAAGGGGTCTTCTAGCCCATAACTGTCTGCATCTTGAGTAGAATCTTCCTTTATGCACTTCTTCGTCCTGTATGGTTAACACGTACATGTTAACATTTGGACGGGCCACCAGATCTTCCCGTACAAAACCGGGTACGATGTGCACTCCTTCTATCACGATACTTATACCTTCTTTAAGGGCTCTTTCTATAACAGCATCCACTCCCACGCTCACGGTGTCTACATGGTCCCGGAATCCGATGAGTACTTCATCCAGTTCCGGTGGTGGTGGTATACGCAGTGAACGGTAAGCAGTGTAGCTTGATTCATATATGGTGGGTAGGAATTCCTTGGATACTATCTTACGCATTACTTCCCGTATCATATCCGTGCTGATCATGTTACGGATGCCCAATCGGTTAGCCACTTCAAAGGCAATGGATGAGGTCCCCACTCCAGATGCACCCCCTATAAGGATTATCAGGGGATCCCGGCATTTACGGAGTCTTTTCCACATTCCATATTTTTCTGCTATTTCCCTGTTTTCATCCTTGAGTTTTTCACCCACGATCTGGATGAGGTCGTCGATGGTTATAACCTGGATACCCTCCTTGCGCAGGTAAGATTCTATGTGTGAGGCGAAGGTGTAAGCTTTATTTGGATCCATCTCTGCCCGGGTGAGGGACCTGGCCAGGACTCCCTTAGAGAAAGGTTCCCTATATTTTTTACCACCTACCTGTCCTTCGACTAATATCATCTTCACTCTTTACACCTCAAAATAGGATGGGACATATGTTTTTATACTAGCAAGTTGGCTTTGTTGGTTTTAGTTTAAAAGACTTTCCCTTCTAAAAAGAATTAAAAAAAAGTTATTATAACTCGATAATTTCAACCCGGATGGAAAGAGCATCTTCTGGGTCGTCAATATTAATCAAACATCCATGACCCCTGGAAAGATCACCAGGATTGACTGTTATGGTCTTGCCTACCTGGTCAATCCCCCTTGATTCATGGATATGTCCACAGAGGTTAACAGTAGGCTGGTATTCTTCGATTATTTTACGGATGCTGGTACTTCCCGCATGATCACCAGAGGGTAGTGTATCTGTTTTAGTTCCGTAGGGTGGGGCGTGAGTTAATAAGAGGGATATTTTTTCCTGGGAGACTCCTTTTATTGCCGAACTCACTCCGTCGTAGATCTCCACCTCCTCAAATTCCTGTGGAGTGTTGAATGGGGTGTGATTGGACCCTCCAAATCCACAGATACCAATACCGTTTATTACCAGGCTGCGGCCGTGTACGTTAACTGCCCGGGAGTTATCTATCCTGCCACTGATTTCTAAAGGGTCGCAGTTACCAGGGATCGCTAAGACCGGGATGTCGAAGGTGCTTATATCATTTAATATATCCTCACCCAGCTCTGGCGGACCGAACTGGGTTATGTCACCGGTTATTATAATGAGATCCACCCGGTTGTTTTTCAGGTGTTCCATGAGCTTCTTATGGTCGCTGTGTATATCGCTCACCTGCAGGATTTTCATAATTTTCTCCGTAGTCTATCTTAAGCTTATAATTATGTTATTAAATTAAGTTAAACTTTGTTGAAGTTAAGCAATCTGTTCATTGAAGAATGAGGAGAGTTCCTTTAGACTCTCTTTGATATTTTCCTTGGTTCCGTAGATCATTATCACGTTGTCTTCCTCAAATTCCAGGATGACGTTATGGTACTCGGCTATGTCCACCAGTCTTTCCTCGGAGATTGGCTGTTTAAAGGTTAGTCTGGCCATTGAAAAACCAGATGGTGCGCCTACTACGAATCGTGGTTTTTTATCTGGTATTTCATATACCTGCTTCCCCATGGATGCTTTTTTAAGTTTTTCCACCCAGCTTTCCACGTATTCATCGCTGATGGTGTCTGCCAGGGTTAAGAGCGTATCTTGCACCGAGTTCAGGAGATCGTTTATCCTTTTAATCTCCTTCATCCGCTCGGGATCGGTGGGGTCTACTTTATAGAAGTTGATAACTGTCTTGGCCATCTGAATATTCTTGTTTACACCAAAGGGTATTTCCACATCCCTTTTTAAGAGGTCGGTTAACAGGTCGACCAGTATCATCCAGGTCTGTTCTGCGGGTAAATTAGTCATAAGTGCTCTTCCAGGATCTTCTTACTGCTGTAGTTGAGCTTTGCATCAGCTTCATTTAATTCCTTTTCGATTTCAGCTATCTTGCTGTAGGATTTGAGGAAAAGTACATGGTAACTTTCAGTTCCGGTTACATTTAAAATAGCTATTTTTTCATCTTCTTTTATGGTTTTATCTTCAATTGATGCTTTGTACTGTACAAAGGGTCCGTATTTTTCCGGTAATTCATCATATTTAAATATGCCAACCAGGGTTGCTATGAACATAAAAACTACACCTCGAAATCCTTTTTATTTTTAGTTATATCGGTGGTGTAAATGATATATGTAATTAAACGTATTTAAAAAGTAGCGTTAAAGAGAGGGCTCTAAAATAGATTAATCTTTAAGGGTTGTTTATTTAAAAAAAATAAATAATGGGAGAGGTAGTTCACTCTCCGCCGGTTATTTCATCCAGTTTAGCCAGGGCGGGGTCGGTGCTTATCTGGTGAGCATCTACTGTTA
>MVQY01000176.1 GCA_002067325.1 Methanobacterium sp. PtaU1.Bin097 | reverse complement strand
CGATGGTAACCCCTCTCTCTCTTTCTTCTTGGAGCTTGTCCATAACAAACCTAAACTTGTCTTCTCCCTTGGATAGCTGCTGTTCAGCTATTACCCCTGACTGCAGGAGCAGGTGTCCGACTAGTGTTGATTTACCATGGTCTACGTGTCCAATAAACGCTAAGTTCATATGTTCTTTTGCTTTGGCCATAAATATACCTCCATCTAAATTTGCATATTATTTTTAGTAGTATGAATTCATTGATTCATAGTTGGTATCTTGATTAGTCTATATAATTTTTCTCTTTCTACCTATTTAAAGGATAATTTTTTTAAAAAATTAAAGTTTTATCCCAGGTAATGATCCGGACCATAGGGTTCGGGACTTAAACCTTTCCTCTGTCTTATCTCCCTTATAATGGTCTTTTGTAGTTCATTTGGCAGTCTTTCAAATCCTGCGCTTTCTGTGGACCATAAACATCGTCCTTCAGTAGCGGATCTGATGTCTCCTGCAAATCCGAACATCTCAGCAACTGGTACTTTACTTTGAAGAGTAGCCATATCTCCTTCCTGAGACATGTCTTCGATCTGACCTCTTCTGTTCTGTATCTCCCTGGTTGCTGCACCCATATAATCTTGGGGTGTGTTGATAAATACTTTTTGCATTGGTTCCAACAGGGTGGGCTGGGCCATCATGATGGCACCGTAAACCGCCTTCCTTATGGCCGGCAGTACTTGAGCGGGGCCACGGTGGACTGCGTCCTCGTGGATCTTGGCATCCTTTAAGAGCACCTTTATACCCATTACCTTTTCTCTGGCTATGGGCCCATCATCCAGGGTGCTTTCAAATCCGTCCATTAAGAGTTCCTTAATCTCATCCAGGTACTGGATACCACGGGTCATGTTGATGAAGAGTGATCTTTTATTTACATCCCATACTTTCCGGGCTTCTTCCTTTTCCAGGCCGAATTCCTGGAATTTGGCGGCTAATTCTTTACCTTTAACCCGTCCTTCTTTTATTTCTCCTTCCTGTATGGCCTTGAATACGGAATCTTCCAGTGGCTTGATTTCTATGTAGAACCGGTTGTGTTTGTTGGGTGATTTTCCTTCCACCGGACCGGCTGTACCGGCTATGGTTTCCCGGTATACCACGATTGGCTCGGATGTTTCGATCTCCACCCCTTTCTCGTTGATACGGTAGGCTATGATCTCCAGGTGGAGTTCGCCCATACCAGATATCAGGTGTTCACCTGTCTCCTCGTTGATCTCCACTCTGACTGTGGGGTCTTCCTTACCCACCTGTCTCAGTACTTCTATGAGTTTAGGCAGGTCTTTGGTGTTTTTAGCCTCCACGGCCACGGTTACCACTGGTTCGGAGATGTGTTCTATGCTCTCGAAGGGACTGATCTTGGTTCCGTAGCTGGTTATGGTTTCCCCGGCTACTGCGTTTCTTGCACCGGTTATGGCCACTATGTTTCCGGCAGGTACCTTGTCAGTGTTGACCCTTTCCGGTCCAAAGTACACTCCTACTTGCTGGGTTCGGGCCTTGCCCATGGATCCTACGAAGTAGATCTCACTACCCTTTTCTATGGTTCCCCCGTAAACTCTTCCGGTTGCTATTTCACCGGCGTGTTTGTCTATGCTCACGTTGGTGACCATAACTGCCAATGGTGAGTCGGGACTGGTGTTTATCATTCCCTGTCCCTCTTCGGATTCTATATCCCCGGACCAGATGTTTGGTACCCTGTATCTCTGGGCCACGTCGGGGCTGGGCAGGTGTTCCACCACCATTCCCAGTAGAACCTCGTGTAATGGGACTTTCTGGGCTAATTCTTTCTGATTATCTGATTTACAGTAATCATAAATATCTTTGAAGGTTATCCCTGTTTTTTGCATGATGGGCACGTTTATGGCCCAGTTGTGATATGCAGATCCGAAGGCCACACTTCCGTCTTCTACCCGGGCCAGCCATTCGTCTTTAAATTCCTTAGGGGCCATGTTTTTGATTAACTTGTTAGCATTGGCTATGATCTTAATAAATCTCTGTTGGAGTTCATCTGCATCGAGTTTGAGCTCATTTAAGAGACGATCTACTTTGTTTATAAACAGTACTGGTCTTACATTCTCTTTAAGGGATTGCCGGAGTACTGTTTCTGTCTGGGGCATGATTCCTTCCACTGCACAGACCACTACTACTGATCCATCTACCGCTCTCATGGCCCGGGTTACGTCTCCACCGAAGTCAACGTGACCAGGGGTATCGATGAGGTTTATTAAGTATTCGTGATCTTTATACTTATGAACCATGGATACGTTAGCTGCGTCGATGGTTATACCTCTGGCCTGTTCCTGCTCATCGAAATCCAAGTAAAGTTGATCTCCTGCCAGTTCTGAGGATATCATTCCTGCACCAGCCAGGAGGTTGTCTGATAAGGTGGTTTTCCCATGGTCGATGTGGGCCACGATACCGATGTTTCTGATGTGTTTAGGGTCGTACATCAGCTCCTTAATCTTATTAATCATTTTAGTACGTCTACTCACTAAAATCACCCTGTAACATTGAATTTTGCCTGAGTCCTATTAAATAATTGTAATTAGTGTGCGGACCGGGCTACTCTCTCCTTCTCTTCCTTCTTCTGTACGGCGAAGCTTCTGGTATCAGATTCCGCTGCAAGGAGCAGTTCGTCAGCCAGACATTCTTCTACCGTTCTTTTCCTTTTGAATGATGATTGAAGAGCTCCTCTGGTTAAAAATCCAAGGGATAAATCCACTCTTCTCTGGGGTGCGATATCCACTGCTACCTGGTATCCGATTCCACCGTACTTTATCCTGGTGGTTTCTTCTCGTGGTGCGGTGTTTTCCACTGCTTTAACCAGGACCTGTAAGGGGTTCTGTTTTGATCTTTTGTTTATGATCTCCATGGAGTCTCTGACTATGTTGTAGGCCTTGTTCTTCTTTCCGGAGTTTCTCTCGGTCCTCATGATCTTGTTCATGAGTCTTTCCACTATGGAAACTCTGGATTTGGCGAACTGTCTTTTAACATGTCTTCCCATGGTATGTGGGACCAGTATTTCGTCCAGGCACACGTAGTTCACCAGGCCCTGGTCCTCTATCTTCACCTCTTCCAAATCCCATTTATCGAAGACTTTAAAACTCATAAAAATTACCTCATTTCTTTGTAAATCTGATTATCTTACTTCATCTTTGTAAATCTTGTTATCTTACTGGTTTTTCTATTTTACCTTTGACCATTTCTTCCAGGGCCACGTTGTTGACCTTGGTGACCTTCCATCTTACCCCTGGTATGTCTCCCATGGATCTTCCGGATGGTCCGCCTATTCCCTCGATCATCACTTCGTCGTGTTCATCAATGAATCCTATTGCACCGTCTCCTGGGGCGAATGCAGTGATCTGTTTACCGTTTTTTATTAGCTGCACTCGTACACATTTACGGATGGCTGAATTGGGCTGTTTGGCCTCTATACCCACCTTTTCAATTACTATGCCCCGTGCTTGTGGTGCGCCTACCAAAGGATCGGCTTTAATATCTAATCCTAATTTTCTTCTCTTATATTCGGTGTCTTTCCACCTGAAATTTTGTCTGTTCTTTTTAAGCTTTTTTGCTGCGAATAATCCTGGCAAGTATGATTCCTCCTCTATACATTTCCTTGATAATTTCCTTTTTTCATCGTTAACATCTAGTGTCTAGATAATATTCTAAAATGTATTATTTTAATAGTATATAATCATTAAAATCGAATTATTTTATAACGATGTTATTTATGTTATGCTGCCTCTTGGCCAGTACCCTTGCTCTTTCTATATTTTGACCGCCTTTTCCAATGGCGGTTCTTTTATTTCGAGCATCAGTTTCCAGTGTAGCTATTTTTTCTCCGTTTTCCTTTTGAAGTATTCTTATACTCCTGATTTTGGCGGGGGCCATTATGTTGGAGATGAATTCCACGGGATCTTCGGAGTGTTCTATAACCTCCACACCTTTATCCACTGTTTTCTGGACTTTACCTACTGTGCTTCCTCCTTTTCCAATAGCCAGTCCCATATCACCTCTTTTAACCAGGAAGGTTAGTTTCCCGTTTTCATCATCCACCAGGCAATCTTTTACAGTTGCTCCGGTCATGCTCTCGAAAAGGGCGATGTACCTTATCTCGTGGGTTGTAAATTTTATGGTCACAAAAATTACCCCGTTACTTCTAATATATTGGAGTCACCTGGATCCTTGATGGTAAGGGTGGCCACGGTGAATGGTTTTCCACATACCGATCCCAGGTCTACACTGGTACCTTCGTAATTGTAAACCGGGATCTCTGATAACTTGGAATAATGTAAAACATCTTCCCGGATGTCACGGGGACAGTTCTGGGCTACTATAACCAGTTTACCTTTACCCTGTTTAAGTCCCTGTATCGATTTTTCAGATCCCAGTGTGACACTTCCGGTGTCCACTGCGACTCGAATTCCTCTATCTACGTCCAATTTACTTCCTCCTTAATCTCTAGCTTTCATAATAACGCCAACCGAACCTGTTCCCAGTGGTATTGGCTGTCCTATTATAATGTTTTCAATTATACCGGTGAGGTGATCGACTTCTCCCCTGATTGAGGCCCTTAAAAGGTGTTTGCCTGTCTCTTCAAAGGAGGCACGGGCCAGTACACTGGCTTTCTCACCGCTTATACCGTGTCTTCCTATGGATTTAACTGCTCCATCAGAAGTCATCATATCAGCCACCAGCATGATGTGCCTTACATCAACGGTTAATCCCTGTTCTTCCATGGTGCTCTGGGCCTCATGGATGATGGCATTTCTGGCGGCTTCTATTCCCAGAACCTTTTCTATTTCATGGATGTCGTTGGTGGTGGTTCTGGTTTTATCTACACCTTCCATCTTGAGTACAGCGCCTAGGTTCGAACCTTCGGTATGGATAACCCATTCCACATCTTCTTTACTTATAACTACTTTTCCGATGTTTTTAACTCCGCTTATCTGTAAATCGCGGACCTTATCGGCTAGAAGTCTAAGTTCTCTTATGGCGTGTTTTGATTCGGAAATTGTAGGTTCAAAACTCAGTAGGTTTTTATTTATTTCTACCTTTTTAAAAGCTTTTTCTATCTTGGCCAGAATGGAATCATATTCCAGTCTCTTATCTTGAACCTTTTCTTCATCGATTTCAACGGTCATACTCATTTCAGCGTAGTTAACGTTGAAATCCTTGAGTATATCGTTGAGGACTATCTTACCTATCTGGTTTGCGATTTTCCGTACGAATTCCTCATCAGTACCATAGTTTTCTTCAAAATATATGGCCATGGTGGGTGTTGATATTTTCTTACGGGCATCTACAATCTCTATAAGTCTTGGTAATCCTAAAGTAACGTTTAATTCTGCCACTCCTGCGTAGTGAAAGGTACGCATGGTCATCTGGGTACCTGGTTCTCCCACGGATTGAGCGGCTACTGTACCTACTGCTTCACCATTTTCCACTCCGGCACGTTGGTAGGCCTTTTTTATTTCGTCGACCAGTGCTTCCAGTTCTTTAACCTTTAATTTATGTCTTTCCGATGCCTCGGCTATCTCGTGTATGAGACTTTCCGGGAAGTCGGCTTTTTTCTTCTTTACAACACTTGTTACCTTCTTAATATCCACAAAACCACCCAATCTGTTAAATGATAAAAATCTTTTACTCCTGTTATTTTGCCTTGGATTTAATCCTCATCTCTTCTATCATACGGTCGATATCAGCGACCTTTCCATAGTCACTCTTAGCCGGGTCTACCCCGTCTTCACCGTATTTACTCTGGATAATAATTCCCCGGTTGTCCCGGACAGTTCCATCGGGCTGTACACTCAGGTCCTGGAGTGCGTTTACCAGTCTTCTCTGCATGTAACCACTCTGGGCAGTACGGATAGCGGTGTCCACCAGTCCTTCCCTTCCACCCATAGCGTGGAAGAAGAACTCCAATGGGTCCAGTCCCTTCTTATAACTGGAATGTACAAATCCGCTGGCCTTTGCACCGAGTTCACCCTCTTTGAAGTGTGGCAAGGTTCTCTTACTGTAACCCCTCTCGATACGGCCACCACGAACTGATTGCTGCCCTACACAGGCGGCTATCTGGGTCAGGTTCAGCATTGAACCCCTTGCACCGGTAAGGGCCATGATAACTGCATGGTTATCCATTCCGAAGTAACTTTCTGCGATTTCTCCTGATTTGTCCCTGGCTTCTCCTAGAACCTGCATGATCTTCATCTCCAGGGTTTCCCGGAGGCTTCGTCCCGGCAGGGCTTCCAGTTCATCGTTGTGGTAGGCTTCAATGAGCTGTTCCACCTTGAGTTCTGCCCTGCTTAAAAGTTCTTCAATACGGTCCTTGGCTTCCTGGGGGATCTCCTCGTCAGCGGTACTGGTGGTGAATCCTCTCTTCATAATACCGGATATGGCCAGTTTGGTAGCGGAGTCTAAAAATTCCCGGGCCTTATCTGTACCGTAGTCCTTGACAATTGAATCTAATATCTTACCAGAAAATGCGCCGTAGGCTTTTTCATCTATTGCACCGGATATAAGCTGTCCATCTTCTATAACTACGTAAGCGTCGTTTTTACACTCTTGCCTCAGGCATTCGTCACATTTTCGGCATATCTCCGCCCGGTAAACCATGTTCAGGTCTTCAGGTAAGAGTAGGCTGAATACCTCTTTTCCAGTCCAAGGTTTATTCCTCCTCTCTGGTAGGGGTAGTTTAGATTTTTTAAGCATCTGATAAACGTGATCTTCTTCAAATACTGATCCTTCCCTGGTTAAGAGGTATGCTCCTGATATGTGGTCGTGTATTCCCCCGATAATGGGGCCTCCGAATCGGGGTGATAGGATATGTTCCTGTACCCTCATGAGTGATTTGGCTTCTGCACGAGATTCTTCCGTCTGGAAGACGTGCATGTTCATTTCGTCACCGTCAAAGTCAGCGTTGTAAGGCGGGCAGACACACAGGTTTAAACGGAAGGTCTTGTATGGTAACACCTTCACTTCATGGGCCATCATGGACATCCTGTGCAGGGAAGGCTGCCTGTTGAAGAGTACGATGTCTCCATCCATCAGGTGTCTTTCTACAACGTATCCTGGCTCTAATTTCTCTAATATCGAGTCTTTTGTCTCTTCATAGACTCTTATCTTCCTTTCGTCGGGTCTGATGACGTAGTTGGCTCCGGGGTGTATTTTCGGACCGTTTTCTATGTGTTCCCTCATATCCTCGATGTTCCAGTCGGTTACATATACTGGTACGGTGACTTCCCTGGCTATCATCTCTGGAACACCTACTTCGTTGATGCTGATGTTGGGGTCTGGAGAGATAACGGTCCTGGCAGAGAAGTTAACCCTTTTGCCGGATAAATTGCTCCTGAACCTTCCTTCCTTACCCTTGAGTCGTTGGGCCAGTGTTTTAAGCGGCCTACCTGATCGGTGCCTGGCCGGTGGCACTCCTGATGCCTCGTTATCGAAGTAAGTGGTTACGTGGTACTGCAGGAGTTCCCATAAATCCTCTACGATTAGTTGGGGTGCTCCTGCTTCCATGTTCTCCTTTAATCTCTGATTAATTCTTAATATATCCACCAGTTTGTGTGTCAGGTCGTCTTCTGATCGTTCCCCTGTCTCCAGGGTTATGGATGGTCTTACTGTGACTGGTGGGACTGGTAATACGGTTAGCACCATCCATTCTGGTTTGGCGACCTCCGGGTTTATCCCGATCAGTAAGTAATCGTCTTCGTTTATCTTCTCCAGCCTCTCCCTTACCTCAGAGGAGGTGAGCTTGTAGTTACCCTCCACGATGGATACTGGTTTGTCTATCTTGATCTCTTCCTTTTCCTCGTCACAGTGGGGGCATTTATCCCTACGGGCGACTGTGTAAATTTCTTTTATGATGGCGGTTATGCTTTCTTCGTTTTGGAGTTTGGCCCCTATTTTTTCCTTGTAGTCGATTATTTCGCTTTCGGTTAGGAGAACTCTTCCGCAGCTGCTGCAGGTGGATCGGAGTATTTTATGAATGGTATCGGCGAATCCCACGTGGATTACAGGTCTCGCCAGATTGATATGTCCAAAGTGGCCCTGACAGTCTCCTCCTTTGGATCCGCATGATCTACACCTGAGTCCCGGGTCGATAACCCCTAGTCTGGGGTCCATAAGTCCAGCTTCTATGGGGTAGCCGTCTTCGTCATAGGTGTCTGGAGTTACGATCTTGGTGACTGACATCTTTCTGATGTTTTCCGGGGATAGAAGACCGAAATTTATCTGGGAAATTTTCTTTAAAATTCCTTGCAAGCTATTCTCTCCTGAAACATTTTAATAATTTATATTTCTATTATTTTGAAGTTTTTATCTCTTTAAATTGGTTGAATTCTCTTGAATCTAGTTAAATTGAATTTTCTAGGCCTTATCTTCCAGTACCAGTTTAGGGAATATACAAAGGCTCTTGAGTTCGTCTAAGAGTAGTTTGAAGGCGTATGATATTTCTACAGGGAAGGTGTCCACGTCTCCACATATTGGGCAGTATTTCTTGTCCCTTATACGGTCGTAGATGGCTATCATACCACACTCACATACTATGGCCTCGTATTTATCTGATTCATCTAAAAGTCTCTCCTTGAGGGCGAGTGCTGCTCCATGGGCTATTAAACAGTCTCTTTCCATTTCTCCAAATCTGAGCCCTCCTTCTCTGGCCCTTCCCTCTGTTGGTTGTCGGGTGAGTACCTGTACTGGTCCTCTTGATCTGGCGTAGACTTTGTCTGAGGTCATGTGATGTAATTTTTGGTAGTAAGCTACTCCAATGAATATCTCTGCTTCTATACGTTCACCGGTTATTCCGTTGTAGAGTGATTCTCTTCCAGCGGTTTCAAACCCGTTTGCCTTTAATAAGTCCATGATTTCCAGTTCGTGGTTTCCACTGAATGGTGTTCCGTCCATACGGGTTCCTTCCAGTGTCCCTGCTTTACCGGCGAGCATCTCTAACACCTGTCCCACAGACATCCTGGATGGTATGGCGTGGGGGTTTATTATGAGGTCTGGTGTAACCCCTTCTTCTGTGAAGGGCATGTTTTCCTGGGAGACTATAAGTCCTACCACACCTTTCTGTCCGTGTCTTGAGGCGAATTTATCACCGAATTCGGGTTGTCTCTGGTCTCTGACCCTTATCTTGGCCAGCTTACTTCCTTCCACGGTTTCAGTTAGCATTACCGCATCTACTGTACCGTGTTCCCCGTGTCTTACTGTGACTGAGGTTTCTCTTCTTCTCTCGGCGACTGTTCCGAATTCATCTATCTCTTCTAAAAATCGGGGTGGTGATGTTTTTCCAATGAGGACATCCCCTGATTTGACGGTTACTTCGGGGTTTACTATTCCGTCTTCGTCGAGATGTCTGTAAACTTCTTCAGAGCGGTATCCCCTCACTATGTTTTCGGGTATTTCGAATTTGTCTTCCTGTCCTCCGGGGTACCTTCTTTCTGATGCTTCATATGAACGGAAAAATGATGATCTAGCCAGTCCTCTCTCTATTGACGCCTTGTTCAAGATGAGAGCGTCTTCCATGTTGTATCCTTCATAGGACATAACCGCGACTACGAAATTCTGTCCGGAAGGCCTTTTATCATACTGGGTGGCATCTATACTTTTGGTTTTAACTATTGGCACCTGTGGATGGTGTAGAAGGTGTGCCCTGGTGTCTGTTCGCAGATTATAGTTGGATACGTATAATCCCAGTGCCTGTTTGGTCATACCCGCTTCCATGGTGTTCCTGGGTGACGAGTTGTGGTTGGCGTAGGGTATGATTCCGGCGCAGATACCCAGCATGGTGGAGGGGTCTATCTCCAGGTGGGTGTGTTCTGGCGTTAAATCTTCTTCAAACATGGCAATGTAAGTGTTTTCCTCTTCCTCTGCGTCCAGGTACTCTATTATACCCAGTGCTATTAGATCCAGCCAGTTGAGTTCTCCTGCAGCTAATTTTTCGATGTGTTCATCTTTTAATGCGGATTCTCCATCGTTTACCACTATCACCGGTCTTCTGGTTCTTCCAGGATCGTTGAATATGTAGATTTCATCGGTATCATCGTAGTAGGTGATGTTCATCTCGTGGGAGATATCACCGGATCTCCTCTTCTCCCGCATGGTTTCTACAAACTCGTACGGGTCTTCAGTGGTTCCAATCAATTTACCGTTGATATAAATTTTAGATTTTTTCAAGTATTTTCCCCCAAATTTGTCTGGATCATTTTCTATTATCGTCAATTTAGATTCCCTGTCTGTTAAATTGGATTTACCATTTTCATTTTCTTAATAACATCCTCGAGTTCCTGTGGATCTGAGCCCTCTGATATCTTGGCCAGTATGGCCAGGTTTTTCACCAGACCACAGTTCGGTCCCTCGGGAGTCTCGTTGGGACATATCTTACCAAACTGAGTGGGGTGCAGGTCACGGGCTTCGAAGTGAGGCTGGCTCCTCGAGAGTGGTGAGACAACCCTTTTAAGGTGGGATAGGGTTCCCATGTAACTGGTTCTGTCCAGTAACTGGCTTACACCGGCTCGTCCTCCGACCCAGTTTCCGGTGGCTATGGCGTGTTTGATGTTCTCGGTTAAGACATCGGAACGCACTGCCTGTTTTACAGAGGGTTCTTTTCCTCGTGCCAGGCTTCTCTCCAGCTGGTAGGTCATGTCCCTAGTTAAGCTGGTGAAGGCCACTCTGAAGAGGTCTTCCATTAAATCCCCGGATACCCGGAGTCTCTTGTTGGCGTAATGGTCCTTATCGTGTGGTTCTCTCTTATCGAAAATTACCTGTAATAGCATTTCAGCCATCTCTGCCAGATAGGTGGCTTTTTCAGCCCTTTTATCTGGTTCCACACCTATGTGCGGTAGTAAGTATCGGTCTATTACGTCTTCTGCCCTTTTAATCCGGTATTCCTCGGTCATTCCCTTGGCTACCCGGTTACCGATGTACTTGATGGCGTCGTAATTGTTTGTAATCTCGGATGTCTGTATATCATCTATGAGGAGGAACTGTATGTCACTTTCTTCGGATATGCTGTTTACCAGGTCTTTATCTGTCTCGAGACCCAGTGCTCTGAGCAATACTACGAGTGGTATTTCTCCTGGGACGTATGGGAAGGATATCCGGAGGAAAACACCTTTTTTACGTGGCTTCCTGTATTCCAGGGTGATTCTAGCCCTGAATCCGCTTTTTATGGATGTTACGATGGCTCTGGCACGTCTGTCTTCTTTTTCGCCTATCCGCTCCAGTATGATTTTATTGGGAGCTATCTCTTCCATGGTTACGATGGCCCTTTCTGAGCCGTTTACTATGAAGTATCCGCCTGGATCCTGGGGGTCTTCCCCGTTGTCTTCCAGTTCTGCTTCGTTCAACCCATTCAAGTGGCATATGTTTGATTTCAACATCACCGGCATTTCACCTATGTATACGTTTTCCATTTCCTGCTCTTCCTCTCCCTTAATCAGGGACATCTCCAGGTACATGTGGGCGGAATAGGTGAGGTTTCGCAGTCTGGCCTGTGTGGGAAAGATTTTACTCTTGGATCCATCTGCTTCTTTTATGAAAGGCTTTCTAATTGTTAGGTTTCCTGTTTTTATGGAATATTCACCCTGTTCGAGAACAATGGGCTCTGTTATGTCTATTATATCCTGTATTCTGTGGTCTACAAAGTCGTTATACGATTTGATGTGATGGTCTACCAGATTGTATTCATCAAAAAATGCATCAACCAGTTCCCATGCATTTTGAACCATTAAATTCCTCCAAAAATAAATTTATAGCTAATCATAGCTTTTTTGCCTTTGAAACTAAAATTATATTAATAACTTCTATTATATTATTAATATTATCCTATTAGTATATTATTATATAGTATGACTTTTTCTGTATAAATTAATTTCATTATACAACTCGTTATCATAAATAATCCTGTTCCAAATCTTAAAGAACTAAACGATAGGTAACAAATTTTCCAGCAGTATGGCTATTCCTGGTAATCTTCAAAATATCTCCCGATTTTGCGCCAATTTCTTTGACAACGGGATCATCAGCTTTAATCTTAGGAAGTTGCTCTTGGTGGACGTTTAATTGTTTTATTACTTTATTTGCTTCTGTCTTAGACAAAATAGCATGATCTGGAACTAATTTGTGTTTTAAAATATCCTTCTTCACAATACATCCTCCAGCTAAAAATCAAGAACGGGCCCGACGGGAATTGAACCCGCGGCCACTTGGTTAAAAGCCAAGCGCTCTGCCAGACTGAGCTACGGGCCCCAAACGCCCTGGCCGGGATTTGAACCCGAGTCGCGGGCTCGACAGGCCCGCATGATAGCCCCTACACCACCAGGGCAGCTCTTTAGAACGAGAGTAAACTTGATTATACTTGTGCCAGCATAAGTACTTTTGTTTTTACAGCCATGATATATATACTTTACGCACAGGAACCAAAATTTAAAGTTTCAAATAATTTTCTCCCATTAATTCAAATATTTTCTCATTTTGTAATAAAAGAATCCCGCCTGCCGGACTTGAACCAGCAACATTCGGATCTACAGTCCGACGCTCTGCCAAATTGAGCTAAGGCGGGACACATAAATGGGACCACCCGGATTTGAACCGGAGTCTCAGGCTCCCAAAGCCCAAAGGATCGACCAAGCTACCCTATGGTCCCCCATTTTAAATTTTTATCATGCTCAGCCATAGTTTAGAGCCCCGGACGGGAATTGAACCCGCGACCACGAGATTACAAGTCTCGCGCTCCACCAGACTGAGCTACCGAGGCATATTAGGTATTGGAAATGTTGGCTTAAATAGTTTTTGGTGAACTTTTTCCCATTAAAAGGTGAAGCATCCCACAGATTATAAGCAGATATTAGAGGGATTATGGTTTAAAAGTTTTAAGGAAAAATTACAATTTAAACTTACCCTTGGCCTGTTTTAAAACCTCTACCACAGGCAATTCCTCCCCTGCCAGGAGGCTGATGGAAGCGCCACCGCCGCTGCTGATATGGTCAATTCCAGAAAGGCCCATCTGATTGGCTGCCGCAGCCAGATGCCCCCCACCAATTATGGAAAGCCCGGGTGAGGATGCTATGGCGTTTAAAATATCTTCTGTGCCTATACTGAATCCTTCCTCTTCAAATACACCGGCAGGACCGTTAGCAAATAGTGTACCTGCTCCTCTGATTATCTTAGCATACTCATTTATAGTATCTGAGCCGATATCATATATAGACTTGTTTGGAATTTCCTCCACGGAAAATTCCTTCCTTTCATCATCCACCGGTATGGCCACGTCCTTGGGATATAATATTTTACCCTTAAACTCCTCCAGTAACTTGCTGGCCTTCAGGACCCAATCACAATAATCCTTCTTTTTGATAAAGTCCTTATTTACCTGTTTTATGTCTACACCGGCACCCCAGAGGAAGATGTTGGCCACCAGTCCCGTGGTGAGGATATAATCGGCACTGCCCTTTCTTAAGACATTTTCTGCAATGGTGATAGAATCATCAACCTTCACTCCTCCTAAAACATAGACACATGGCCTTTCCGCATTATAAACCGCATTGTACAAAATTTTAAGCTCCCTTTCCATCACCCTTCCTGCTGCAGACGGTATTTTGAGTGCAAATCCTACCAGAGAAGGTTGTGACCTGTGGGCAGCTGCAAATGCATCGTTGATATAATAATCCACCAGTGGAGTGAGTTTCTTCACCAGATGGGTTTCCGCCTGTAGTTCAGGGTCCCTCTTCAAGACTTCCTCGGAGTAAAAACGGACATTCTCCAGGACAAGGATCTCCCCACTTTTAAGTCCGGATATACGGATTCGAGCATTGCTTCCGAATATATCATCCACGTATTTAACTGGTTTTCCCAGTATCTCAGATAAGGCTTCTGCATGATACATTAAGGTGGTGAAATCTGCTTTTCCAGGACGGCTCTGGTGGGCCAGTAAAACCGTCTTAGCACCTTTATCCGAGAGCTCTCCAACGGTCTCTGCATGGAGTTTGATTCTGGTATCGTCCAGTAGAAGACCGCTTTTAGGATCTACAGGGGAATTAACATCCACCCTGACCAATACCGTCTTATCCTTCACTTTTAAATCATCCATCGTGTAGAAGTCCAGGGACATTTTTATTACACCCTCTAATTACAATAATCTATCTACCCTATTTCCAGCTTATTCCTTTTAGGTATTTAAAGTTCTTACCTTAAACTTCTTACCAGATTAAATTTTACTTACCAGATCTGTAAGGGCTGCTTTGGGGTCATCTGCCAGGATTATCCCCGAAGCCAGGAGCACACCTTCGCTTCCTAACTTCAAGGCGGCTTGCATATCATCGCCAGTGGAGATACCTGCACCGCATAGAACCTTCACTCCAGGATCTATCTGGTGGATGACCTCTACCGTGCCCTCCACTATCTCAGGTTCTGCCTGGGATACTGGTATACCGGATCCTATGAGTTCTGGTGGTTCAATAGCTACGAAGGTTGGTTTCAGTGTGGCTGCCGCTGCACTGGTTTCCACGTTGTTGGTGCAGACGACGCTGATAAGTTTGTGTTCTATCGTCTTGGCCACCACTCTCTGGATATCCGCGAGCTTCATACGTATCTCAGAATGGTTTATCAAAGTTCCAACAGCTCCTGCTTCCCTGATAGATTCAAGCAGCACGCTTCCGGTGTGTCCGCCTGCATCGACTGCATCTACGTGCTGGGCCAGCACAGGGATTTCCACTTCACTGGATATGCGCAAGAGGTCAGCGTGCTGAGGTGCGACGGCGATGTTCACCCCAGTCTCCTGGGCCACCTCTTCTGATATTTCCGCAAGCTTAAGTGCGTTTTTTCCCGTGGATTCAAGGTATGTTTTAAAATTTAGAATTACCATGGGGGTTCTGGTGATTTCTTTCATTAAATAGCCTCCAAAAAAGTATGCAATATCTATGTTTCCATTTATCAGAGGATCATAAAATTATTTGTGGTTTTATCTTTTGGATGGATATCTTGGATAGAAATTACAATAAAATTAATTCAAAAAAAATAGGAATACAGTTGAAAAAAATTTCAACTGTAAAATAGGTGTGTGTCACAGACATTTTTTGGGGGGGCGTGAATGCCTGAAATGAGATTTATTATTTAGGGGATTATTTATTTATTTCATTATTTTATTTAGCAGGATGCTATTACCGTTCCACTGGATCCCACGTTGTTGAACATGGAATTAAATCCGTACGTCCTGTATGGGACATTAACCCATGCTCCATTCTTGTAGTATTGAACAGATCTATGGTTACTTGCATATGCAGTAGGGTACTGGATGATTCTGGCTTTAACCTTCGCTGCTTTAAGTTGTTTGAACAGGTAATCGCTCATGGCCCAGCAGTCACCTGCACCAATTTTTACTAGGGTGGCTGCGTCATGGGCTGCATGACTATAACCATATTTAGCTGCCTTTTTAAAAATTGCATCAATGGTTGCTGGACTGCCTTCTGATGTAGATTTCGTGGTGCTCCATGGTTTCACTGATACTGTATTGGGTAGTCGGTTGTTTGTTTTATAGAAGGCCACGATCTTTGAGTAGGTGTAGATGAGGTTGTCGGGATTCATGTTTCCCTTGGATGTGGTTATGAAGTTGGGTAACCTTCCGTTGGTGTTTACAAAAGTGGTGATTTTACCGGCCAGTTTGATGTATTCACTTTTAGATAGGGTACCGGTCTTTACGTTTTCGACTGGTTTGGGTGCTTTGGCAATGGTTTTTACTGTGACTGATTTTTTACTGTTCTTGTTGAGGTTGGTCACTGTTGAGGATAAGATGTACAGGTACTGTGCAGATGTTACCTTTTTACTGCCCACCGTTACAGTGGTTGGAACTGCCTTTTTAGTTTCAACATAATTTTTAACTGTATCTGAAGATTTAATAATAGAATTCGCATCAACAGTAGTAGTGTTAGCAGCAGAAACAGCGCTAATACTGAAAGCCATTACTATAGCAAATAGCATCAGTACTGGAATAATAAACTTATAATTAATTTTACCGCCTCCAATTCCCTATATTCAATATATAGGAAAGTCTCTTGGATAATCCATATTCACATTTGTATAGTATATAAAGCTTTTGATTTTATTCTCGCAAAAAGACGTTTATAATGCTCTTTTTTTGATTTACGAATCACTGTGAGTTTTAATATTAGAAGATATCTAGAGAACCCTTCTTCAATTACCGGTTCAGCTAACCAAGATATTTTTAATGTTGTTTATCAAAAAGAACTGCATTAAATGGTTTTCTAAAGTATATATGGACCGCCCAATCAGCAAATAACCATAATAATAGTTTAATCCGAAAAATAAGAAAAAATTAAAGGGAAGTATATTAATTAAAAGGCTATTTATCTTTTATATCCATAACAAGAGAGTTTTAAACAATTTAACTGATCTGTAACATAGGATGGCTATTTATATATACATAAATTAATTTAGTACAGATAAATCCTAACCATTAATTAAACAAGTTTTAAGGAGTTTAAATGCCACTGACCATTCACGATTTCAGAGACCTGGAAAAAAAGGGATACCGGTTTGTGGGTTCGAAAAACCATGCAGCAGCAAAGATATGCCACTGGACCAAGAAGAGCATAGTAGGTGAAGGAGTATGCTACAAAGAGAAATTTTACGGGATAGAAAGCCACCGCTGTTTGCAGATGTCCCCCAGCATCTCCTTCTGTCATCATAAATGCCTCTTCTGCTGGAGGGATATATCCATAACCGAGACAGAATGGAACGAGGAATACGACGAACCAGCAGATATCATCGACGGCTGCATAGAAGCCCAGAGAAATCTCCTATGCGGTTTCTTTGGGAACCCCCAGTCAGATCCCAAGAAGCTCGCGGAGTGCAAGGAACCCAACAACGCGGCCATCTCCCTGGCCGGGGAGCCCATGCTCTACCCATTGATAGATGACCTGCTGGCTGAATTTAAAAGGCGAGATTTCACCACGTTCTTAGTGAGTAATGGGCTTTCACCCTCACGTCTCGAAAACTTAGAGGTAGAGCCCACCCAGCTGTACATCTCACTCGACGCGCCCACACAGGAAATATATAGAGGACTGTGCCACCCCCAGGTAGAAAATGGCTGGGAGAAACTAAACGAATCCCTGGACATGTTATCCAGTTTCAATTCCCGGACTGTGATCCGCATGACCTGTGTGAAAGACTACAACATGAGCCATCCCGAGGAATACGCCCGTTTAATAGAAAGGAGCAACCCTGACTTCGTGGAAATCAAGGCATACATGTACGTGGGAAACAGCAGGAAAAGGCTGGAATTCAGTAACATGCCCCGTAACCAGGATATCTATAATTTCGCGAGTTCCATAGCAGAACTATGCGGCCGGGAAATAGTGAATGAGTCCCGGGAAAGCCGGGTTGTTCTGCTGGAATAGAAAAAGAGATTTGATTTTTTAGGTTTTCTATTGATCGCATTTTTTTAAAGTGGCTAATTTTCATAGTGAAATAATTTTTTCTTTAAGTAGGGAATAATTTTTCATCCAGAGTATTACAATACTTCTTTCTTGCAAAGTAATATCCCTTATAGAAGATTATATATACTTTATTCGCCAAGAGTACAAATGAAATCAAATATTTTAAAAAATAGAAAATAGACATTAAAAAAAGGAATAGAAAGAGAAAATAAAAAGAAAAAAAGAATAGAAAAAGAAATTTTTAGGTGATGGATATGAAAAGAGTCTTGATAGGAATTCTAGTCGTATTAATGGCTTTAACTCCAATATATTCTGCTTCAGGGTTAGTAATAACCCTGGGAGAAGGAACCAATGCTAACTCAGCATATAAAAATACTGTGATGGATTATTTTAAATCAAACACTGATAAAGACCTGGATAACTCCACTGTAAGTGTTATCACTGCCGCAGAGGTAAATTCAATATCCCAAAATATCAGTGGGGCCACCTACTCGTCCAATCAGATACTATCCTGTGCATTGGTCGATCTAAGCTACAGCCAGGGTATAAAAATTGTGGTGGATAAAAGTAAGATAAACCTGGTCACCCCTAAGATGTATGAAAACGCCCTCAGATCAACTGGTATAACCAACGGATACGTGGTTGTAACTTCACCAGTATCAGCAACCGGTGAATCTGCTCTAGCAGGCGTGCTAAAATCCTATGAAACCGCAGTCGGTACAGAGATACCAGAGGAAGCTAAACAGGCAGCTACCCAGGAGATCTACACCCAGAGTAACATAGCCAATGAAACCAACCACACCCCTGACGAGATAGCCAACCTCTTTGAGAAGGTGCAGACTGAGGTGCAAAACCAGAACATAACCAACATAAACGATATCAAGGTCATCGTGATAAACGTGGCCAACCAGATGAACATGAACCTCACAGACCAGCAGGCAGAACAAATAGCCAGCTCACTCTCCAACGCCCAGCAGGCACAGGGAAGCCTGGATCAGTTCAAAAGCAGCCTGCAAAATGCTACCCAGCAAGCCAGTGAGTCTCAAGGTTTCCTTAACCAGATCTGGAATTATCTGGATAGTTTATGGACACAACTGCAGGGTTTAGTGGGGCAATAAAATAAAACTAATGTTGGAAACCTACGGGTTTCCACTCTTCTATTTTTTTATTTCTAATCAAAATCAATTCGTTAATTTAAACTCTCAACAATCTCCACTGCCTTCTCTGCCGCGGCTTCCATGGAAGTTTCGAAGGATACACCAGCTTCAGTGAGGATACGTTGTCCTTCTTCTTCATTGGTCCCGGTAAGCCGGATAACCAACGGGACTTCACGGTCGGATTCTTTAAGTACCTTAACCACTCCATTGGCCACATCATCGGCCCGGGTTATACCCCCTAAGACGTTGAGGAAAACCACCTTTACCTGTCGGTTGGAGATGACCAGGTTAAGTGCACGAGCTATGTTTTCCTGGGATGCTCCCCCACCTATGTCTAAAAATGTGGCAGGCTTTCCACCGTAGAGTTTAAGCATATCCATCCCGCTCAGGGTGAGTCCTGCTCCATTTCCAATTACAGCAATGTCCCCCTCGAGTTTCACATAGGCAAATTCATCCTTCTTCTCAGCTGCCAGGCCGACCAGGTCTCTCTGCCTGTAGAGTGCATCATCATCTATTTCGAATTTACCATCGGCGGCGATAACCTCCTCTGGTGTAACTACCAGGGGATTTATCTCGGCTATGGTAGCATCATATTTCCTGAAGACCGTGAATAATTTCCAGATGAAACCCCCCACCTTGGATATCAAAGGGTTGGGGACGCCCATTTTAATGGCTATCTCCCTGGCCTGGTAGGGAAGGAACTCTTCCAAGGGATTCACATGATATTTTATCAGTTTTTCAGGGGTTTCCCTGGCGACCTGCTCGATGTCCATACCGCCCTGGGTGCTGGCCATTATCAGGGGTTTTTTAGCTGAGCGATCCAGGACCACACTTACATAGAATTCGGATTCTATGTTGAGTTTCTCCTCTAATAATATACTATCAACTCGTTCCCCCTTTATCTCCAGTTTTAATAGATCTTGTACTAGTTTTTTCGCCTGGGATGGGTTGTCTGCGAATTTTATCCCGCCTGCTTTTCCTCTTCCACCTACTAAAACCTGGGATTTAAGGGCTAAAGGTATGTTCATTTCTGCGGCTATTTTTTCTGCTTCTTCTGCTGTCTTTGCAAGCCTGCTTTTAGGTACAGGTATACCATTCTTTTTAAACAGATCCTTTGCCTGGTATTCGAATAGTTTCATGATTTATGTCTCCCTTGACGCCTTCATGTCGAGCCTTTTACGCCTATTTCATCCTGCCAGTTCCGCTCCGGCCTCAAAGGCCTCCAAGTTTTTCTTTTCAGTTCCAGGAGGCACGCTTTCTGCCACCGCCTGACGGGCTGCTTCTTCAGATATGACCTTGGTCATCCTGGTGATGGCCCCAATCATCACTATATTAGCTACTATCTTCAGCCCTATTTTTTCAACGGCCGTCCTGGTCACCGGAGCTTTGTAAAGCTTTATGTCATGTTCCTCCACGAAGGGGAGCAATTCTTCCTCTTTTATCATGTCCGGATCGATGATTAAAATACCACCCTCCTTTAAATCATGCAGATATGCGTCTAAACCTGCCTGTGAGAGGGCCACAAATATGTCTGGTCTCTGTACCTTGGGATAGTCTATCTTCTCATCACTGATAACCACTTCTGTTTTAGAAGCTCCTCCCCTGGCTTCGGGGCCGTAAGATTGTGTTTGTACGGCATTTAAATTATCATGAAGTGCTGCTGCCTTTCCAATGACTATCCCTGCCAGTATGATTCCCTGGCCGCCGAACCCGGCAATTCTTATATCTTTACGCAATTTTCAGTCCTCCTGGTATGCTGATCTTATGGCGGTAGGTTTTCCTGTCACGCACTGCTCTTCCAACAGTTTACACAGTTTTTCGGCAAATTCTGGTTCTGGTTTCTTCTGGAACTCCCCTACTATAATTTTTCCCTGGAGTTCTTCCTCTTCCATCTTATCCGCCCTTCTTTTGTTGATGCTGGTCTCCTTCATCCAGTTCAGCATATCTATGGGGCTTCTTAACTTGTTTTTACGTCCATAGTATGTGGGGCACTGGGAGATGACCTCGATGAATGAGAATCCCTTATTTTGCAGCCCATATTTGATGGCCTTGGAAAGCTGTACTGGATGGGCTGTGGTCCATCGGGCCACGTAGGTCCCTCCGGCCGCAGTTACCAAATCAGCCAGGCTAAAGGGCCTTTCTAAAGCTCCGTAAGGTGCGGTGGTTCCGTAGCTTCCCTTGGGCGAGGTGGGGCTGATCTGGCCACCGGTCATACCGTAGATGCTGTTGTTGATACATATCACCGTGATGTCGATATTTCTCCGGGCTCCATGTATGAGGTGGTTTCCACCTATAGCCGCTGCATCACCATCACCACTGAACACCGCCACGTCATGCTCTGGGTTTGCCAGTTTAATCCCGGTGGCAAAGCTTATAGGCCTGCCGTGGGTGGTGTGCAGTGAATCACACGCTACATATCCTGGTATGCGGCTGGAGCATCCTATACCTGATACCAGTATCAGGTTATCGAAGTCAACTTCCGCCATCTCCATACCGTTGAAGAAGGTGTTCATGACTATCCCGTTTCCACATCCCGCGCAGAAGATGGTGGGAAGTCTGTCTCTGCGTAGGTATTTCATGAAAGGACTTTCCCCTTTGACCATTTAATTTTTCTCTCCTCTACTTTTTATGAATTTTTTAATCTTACAAAATCCTAATTTTAATCTTATAAAACCCTAGTCGGACATATCCATAATTTTATCCATTATCTCCGTGGGGAGGTGTATTTCTCCTCCGATCTTGGGTAGAAGTTCCACTTGCTTATCCCGGAGTACTCTTTCTGTTTCGTAATATATCTGTCCCAGGTTCATCTCAACCACGACCACTTTTTGAGCGTTAGCAGCCGCTTCCTTAATTAAGTTTTCTGGAAATGGCCATACTATATCTAATTTTATAAATCCCGCCTTAATACCCTCTTCTCGGGCATTTTTAACCGCGGTTATGACCGATCTTGCTGGGGCTCCATAGGACAGGATTATTATCTCAGCGTCTTCGGTGAAACCCTTTTCAATCCTTGCTATCTCATCTGTATGTTGACGGATCTTATTGCAGAGCCTGGTTACCAGTTTAGAATGGGTTTCTGGGTTTGATGCATCGGGGTATCCCCTTTCGTCATGGGTGAGTCCGGTTATGTGCATCTTGTATCCGTCTCCGAAGGCGGGCATTGGTGAGGTTCCGTTTTGTGGGGCTTTAAATGGTAGAAATGTTTCCGGGCCTTCCCCGGGCATCTGGCGGTAGGTTATTTCCACTTCTTTTGGGATGGTGATTTTCTCCCGCATGTGCCCCACTATTTCATCGCTCATGACCATGACGGGGATCCTGTATTTTTCTGCCAGGTTGAATGCCTCCACAGTAAAGTCGAAGCACTCCTGGACAGATGATGGTGATAGGGCTATTATTTCATAGTCTCCGTGGGAACCCCATCTGGCCTGCATCATATCGCTCTGGGAGGCCATGGTGGGCTGTCCAGTGGAGGGTGAACCCCTCTGCATATTCACGATGACCAGTGGTGTTTCGGTCATGGCCGCGTATCCAATGTGCTCCTGCATCAGGGAAAATCCAGGCCCAGAAGTGGCGGTCATTCCCTTTTGACCGGTCCACACTGCTCCGATTACTGCTCCCAGTGCTGAGATTTCATCTTCCATCTGGATGAATGATCCTCCATTTTTAGGCAGGAAGAGGGCCATATCTTCTGCTATCTCGGTTGAGGGGGTTATGGGGTATCCTGCGAAGAACCGGCAGCCGGCTTCGATGGCTCCCCGGGCGCAGGCTTCGTTGCCCTGTATAAAAAATTGTTCACTCATCGTTGTCCTCCTCATCAACTCTTATCGCCTGATCTGGACACATTAAGGCACATAACCCGCATTTTTTGCACTTTTCCTCGTCCACCGGGACTGGGACGTGGATTCCCTTCTTGCCCAGTTTTTCCGATTCCTTATACACCTTTTGGGGACAGAATTCTGTGCACAGGTTACATCCCTTACATAAGTTTTCGTTAACGGTTATCATCTTCGTTACCCTTATGATGTTGTATTTTAATATTCAATATTAGTTGTTCATGTTTTATTGTCTAATTATAAAAAATGTATTCTTTTTTCTGTTGGACATAATAATACAATTGGGAGAAATTTAAGATGAATACGGACGAACAAAATGAATATATTGATGTAGATGTCATATTGAACAGTATTGAGAGTTATTTTGGTTTTGTACCCAAAATCTTTCAGGTATTATCCAAGAATCCGGCTGCACTGAAGGCATATTATGATAAATTAGATGTTCTAATGACCGATGAATCTTTACCGCCTTTATCTAAAGAATTCATATCCATAGGGGCTGCATCTGCATTGGGTGCTGACCATTGTCTATTAACACATCTTAAAGTGGCTAAGGAACTGGGAGCCACCAACGATCAACTGCATCTGGCTATATTGTTAGGTTCTGCCATTGCAGAAACTGATGCTCTGGCCAAATCCTTAAGGGTTTTTGAAGAGTTTGAAAATTTATGATACCTTTGAGATATGATACCTTTGAGATATGATACCTTTGAGATATGATACCTTTGAGAGGTTGATTAATTTTTAATGGTAAATTTAATAATGTTTTTAAAC
>MVQY01000175.1 GCA_002067325.1 Methanobacterium sp. PtaU1.Bin097 | reverse complement strand
ATGTTGTTGCGTTGAACCAAGAGTATCATCCTTTGATATCTCTAACAGAGAATTTTATTAGCTAAGAGTATCAATACTTAAACTTTCAAATGATGAATACATTAGCTGAAAGTATCAATCCTTAGATACTAATGACGAGTACATTATGAGAGTATCAATCTTTGATATCTTTAACTACAAATTTCATAAGTAAGAGTATCACCTGATATCACTAACTATGAACCCGTAAATTATATTCTGGAGTGAAATTTTATGGCAATTGGAAGAAAAAGCATAGAAGAATTGCTTAAATACATGAACCCTAAATGGAAGACTTCCATTACCAAGGTGGAGCCCAACCGGATCATCACCAGGGGCTACCTGCAACAGGACCTCATTGGTAACTTATCCTTTCCGGAAATGGTATACCTTTTGATGCAGGGTAACAAGCCCCATGAAAACGAGTCTAAGATGCTTGAAGCGGTACTGGTCTCTTTCTGCGACCACGGGACAACTCCCCCCAGCACCCAGGTAGCCAGGCTCATGGCTTCCACGGGATCTCCCCTGAACACCTGTGTATCCGGGGGTTTGATGGCCTTTGGAAAGCACCATGCCGGGGCTTTAGAGCAGTCCATGAAGCTTCTACAGGAAACTGTGCAAAAAGGTGTGGGAAATGAGGCTGGTGAGGGTGAAGTGGCCACCGGTGCCATCGAGTCCCGTAAGGATATCAAGATCAACGCCATCGAACTGGTGGAAGAATACCTGGAAAAGGGCGAGAAGATACCTGGTTTCGGACACCGCTACCATGATGAAGACCCCCGGGCGCCTCGGCTCTTGGAGCTTGCCAGGGAGTATGGGGTGTACGGCGTTCACACCCAGCTGGCTATTGCCATGCAGGATATTCTCTTTGAAAGGAAGAACATTCTCCTGAATGTGGACGGAGCTAACGCGGGAATATTATCAGATATGGGCTTTAACTGGCAGGTTGGCACTGGACTTTTCATGATAGGAAGGCTTCCTGCTTTAATTTCACACGTGAATGAGGAGCAGAACCAGGAATCTCCCTTCAGGAAGTTCATAGAATCTGATGAGATATGCTACGATGGTGTGGAGGAGAGGAAGCCTTCCATCTAAGAAATATTTACTTTTTTTTAATCTCTCCTATTTTTAAGTACCTCAATCCTTTTTTAAGGTTTTATAAGTATTTTTCTTTGCTATTTATCATAAATAATCATGATCTATCATTACAAAATAGTTATATATTACACTTTATTTCAACTCTGATTATAAATCAGGGCAGATTGAAGGGGACTTTAAGATAGTATATGGAAGATATTCTGGACTATAGTTTTTCCCTTGCTGTACTGATTCTTTGGAACTCTGGGGTTATAGACCAAATTATTGTATACATCAAAAACCCACCCCACATTGAAGCTGAGATTTCTATTTAATTTACCATATCCATCCAGCAAACGCAGTTCCATACACGGTTTAATATGTACCACGTTTAATCAATCAGGCATAGGTGCTCATGGAATTATTTCAGTTACCATGCTTTCAACAGGATTTAAATGAAATAAAACGCTTTAAAAGCCATAATAAACAAGAAGGATTAAGATGCGGAGAATCAAATAGTAAAAGATATATATACCTCAGAAGAAATTTTGGATTATCATGGTGATTTATATGACAACGATATCGGAAGCTATTACTACCATTAAAAAGGCTGAAAATGATGCCGATAAATTAATAGAGGATTCACAGATGAAATCATCAGAGATGATTGATGACGCTGAAGCCAAATCCAAAGAAATAGTAGAAAACGCCAAAAAAGAGGCTCAGGAAGAAGCGGAAAAGTTGCTTTATGAAGCAGAAACCAATGCAAAGAAGGAAGCTTTTCAAATAACCAATAAGACTGCCGGTGAGGTAGAAGTAAATAAGAAAAAAGCTGCCGATAATGTTGATGAAGCCGCAGAAATCATAGTTAAAAGTATTTTATAAGTGAGTACCATGTTCAAGCCAGCCAGGATGAAAAAGCTCAGTATTATCACCCTGGACAAGTATGCTGATTCTGCGGTGAGTTCACTTCATGAAGCAAGCATAGTACAAATCCAGGATATATCAGAGCGCATACAACAGGATGCCGAGTGGAAGCAGATCCTTAAACCTGCACATGCCACCCCTTTTACCGGACGACTTTCTTCCCTTTTGATGAAAACCACCGGTACTATTGATTTTTTACATTCCGTTCGAAAAAGGGAAAAGGGCATGCTGAAGATGGTTAAGGGATTCATCAACCCTCCACCAATCGAAAAGACAGAAATTGATGAGATCGGTACCGAAGAACTGATCCAGAAGGCAGAAACAGTTCTTGACCAGGTCGATTCAAAAACCAAACCTTTAGAAGAAAAATTAAGCCAGCTGGATGCTGAAAAAGCACAGCTGGAAAATGCACATAAAGTTGCAGAAAATTTAACTGATTTTAACGTTGATTTAGCTGATCTAAGAGAATCAGAACGGGTCTCAATTATCGTTGGTAAGATATCCAACCTTTCTTATGACGAATTTAAAGAAAGTGTAAAGGGTATAACCGATGAAATTGAAGTTTTCGATACTGATGCTCTGGAAAAAGAATTTAAAATTCTCATCGTCATTACCAGTAGAGAGTTCGCGGATGAAGTTACCAGTGGACTCCGGAAACTGGAATTTGAAAGATTCGAATTCCCGGGAGTAACTGGTAAGCCCAGCGAGATTATCAGTAGCTCAGAATCAAGGATTGAATCCATAGAACAGGAAAAAAAAGTAGTATTAAGTGATTTAGCAGAAATATCGGCAGAATGGAAGCCACAGCTTTTAGTTTTAAAAGAGCAGCTGGAGATAGAAAAACAGAGAAGTGAAATATACTCCTCCTTCGGAGAGACCCAAAATACTGTGATGCTGGAGGGCTGGGTAACAGCGAAGAAGTTGGATAAAGCACTAGAAATAATTGACAACTCCACTGAAGGCCATTCCATAGTAGATGTCTCTGACCCTGACGTTGAGAAGGATGACATTCCAGTTCACCTGGACAACCCCAAATTCGCCAAACCCTATGAAACCTTTGTACACATGTATTCCACCCCGACATACCGGGAAGTCGACCCTACAATCCTGATGGCAATTATATTTCCATTTTTCTTCGGATTCTGTCTAACAGATGCCGGTTACGGGATAATAGATGCCCTTCTAGGGGTTGTTTTGTACAAGGGGATGGGTAAAAAGAGTAAATTCATAGGTAGTTTTGGATTGATCCTGATAGCCTGCGGTATATGGGCTTTCATACTGGGAATGATCACCAATGGTTTCATTGGAAATTTCTTCCCTAAATGGGTAACCGGAGGTGTACCTCTCCCTACAACAATAGGTCTCATTGACGCTTTTGTACACCCGGAAATTATCCTTATTATCGCCATAATAGTGGGAGTTATCCACATAAACATGGGACTGGTTATAGGAGCTTACAACAACATCGTTCGAGGAGAGAAGAAAGAAGCCCTGGGAGCTCAGATAGTATGGATACTCCTGGAAATTGGAATAGTTCTGGCTGCCGCTGGTTACTTACTGGCCGGTTCCATGATACTGGCCATACCCGGAGCACTGGTAGCAGTCGCTGCGGTAGGCATAATGGTCTACATCAACGGTGCATTTGGAATCATGGACTTAACCGGATTTTTAGGTAACCTACTATCATACGCCAGGCTTTTAGCCCTGTGCTTATCTACAGGGGGGATAGCTATGACTGTTAATATATTAGCAGGACTTGTTGGGGATATGATCCCATTTGTGGGAATAATAGTAGCAGTTATTATATTCCTCGGCGGTCATATGGCTAACTTAGCTTTCCAGAGTTTGGGAGCTTTCATTAACTCTTTGCGTTTACATTACGTTGAATATTTTGCACAGTTTTATATAGGTGGAAGTCAGAAATTCAGAGCCTTCCGTACAAAAAGAAAATATACTGATTTAGGAGGTAAATAATATGGTAGAAGTCGCTTTAGGAACAGCTTTAGCAGCAATCGGGGCAGGAGTAGCCATCGGTTTTGCTGGTTTAGGATCAGGTATTGGTCAAGGAATAGCAGCAGCAGGAAGTGTAGGTGCTGTGGCAGAAGATGAGGATATGTTTGCCCGTGGTATCATATTCACTGCACTGCCAGAAACACAGGCAATCTACGGTTTCCTGATAGCTATACTCTTGATGGTATTCACAATTATGGTCCCTGGAAAAGAAGTATCTGCTGCATTAGGTCTTGTAGCAATAGGTGCAGGTGCAGCTATAGGATTTGCTGGTTTAGGATCCGGTATGGGTCAAGGTATTGCAGCATCATCATCTGTAGGTTCAGTGGTTGAAGACCCAGACATGTTTGCCCGTGGTATCATATTCACTGCACTGCCAGAAACACAGGCTATCTACGGTTTCCTGATAGCTATACTCTTGATGGTGTTCGGTGGACTCTTAGGAGGATAAGACATGAGTGCTGGGACAGAGAAGATAGTCTCAAGTATTATGTCTGATGCTCAGATTAAGGCTGATTCCATTCTAGGAAAAGTTGAAGAGAAACGCAACTCCATACTGGCAGACGGCGAAAAAGACGCCCGGATGGAAAAGACTAAAATCCTAGAGGACGCCCAAAAGCAGTCCAACATGAAGTATCAGCAGATAATCTCTGAAGCTAAGATGAACTCCAGAAGGATGGAGCTTGAGGCTCGAGAAGAAATTATCGAGGATGCATTTAACAAGGCTTTAGAAAGACTCAAAGAAATAGCTTCTTCAGATGCAACCGAATACAAGGAGTCACTCACCAAAATCATAACTGAGGCAGCTACAGAGATTGGAGGGGGAGAACTTATCGTTCTCCTTAAAGAGTCAGATGTGGCCAAAGTAAAGGATTCCATTGGAGCAATAGCAGAAGACGTTGCCGAAAAAACAGGGAAGACTACAACTTTGGAGTTCGGTGAAAATATTAAGACCATTGGGGGAGCTGTTGTTAAAACTAAAAATGGTGAAATTGAAGTTAACAATACTATAGAAGCAAGGATGTTGCGTTTCAAGAAGGATCTAAGGTCAAAGGTTGCAGCCGTGCTTTTCAAGTAAATATGGGGAGATTTCAAAATGGTAGAGGACATCAGTACATTAATCACTGGATTGGGACTTCCCTCAGGTGAAGCTTTTCTCGCCTTGGTAGTTGTGGTGTTGGCCATCATAGGGCTTATAGCTGTGATATCGGCCATAAGACCCGTGCTAAGTATGTACCCATATACTTATCCCCTCGCCAGGGTAAGGGCTAGAAAAGGAAGGCTGTTCACTGATAAGCAATACACAGAGCTTTTAGAATCCCAGACCACTGAAGAGGTGAAAAATTACCTCAGAGGATTGCCGGAGTATGCTAAATACATCGATGAATACCCACTAGAAAAGGCGCTGGACTCTCAACTTGCAGAGACCTATGACCTTATAGCGAGAATAGCTCCCGATAATACCAAAGACCCTTTCATCTTTTTAATGAAGAAATGGGACATCCGGAATATAAAAAGCATCATCATAGCCAAAGAAGCCGGGTTAAGTGAAGAAGAAACCATGAACCTTGTGGTTCCCTTTGGTGAATTAAGTGATAAGCTGAACACACTGATTGATGCAGATAGCGTGGACGAAATCCTGAACAACCTTGAAGGAACAGATTACGCCCCCATCCTAGAGGATTCCATTCCAGTCTACAAGGAAACAGGGATATTACTACCAGTAGAAGCTTCTCTGGACAAATATTTACTGGAAAATCTTTTGAGAACTGCCGCCACACCTGAAGATGACAACACCGCATATCTACATGAATATGTGGGTAACCTGGTGGACATCACCAACATAAAGATGATCCTGAGGGCCAAGGCAGACGGACTCAAATATGATGATATAGAACCATACATGGTCTCAGACGGATACCAGATAAGGGAATGGAAACTGAAAGACCTCATGGAATCAGAAGATGTGTCTGGAGTTGTAAATGGACTGGAAGGGACTGATTATGCCCCTATGCTTACTGAAAGCTTAACAGATTACACAGAAACCGGTTCCATCCAGGCGTTTGAAAAGGCACTGGACGAACATGTAAGCGAGGTCGCCCAGAGGATTTCACAGAAAAACCAGTTCGGTATAGGGCCCATGATAGGTTATCTAAATAAAAAAGAAAACGAGATCAAGAATTTGAAGATAATCATTCGAGGAAAAAGAGAACAGGACTTATCCGCATCAGTAATTAAGGAGATGCTAGTATGACATCAAAAATAGCAGTTATAGCCGACCAGGACACAGTCACCGGATTTATGCTGGGAGGTATAAAGGAAGGATATCCCGTGAAAAACACAGAGGAAGCAGGTGCAAAACTGGAAGATCTTGTTCGAGAAGATTACTCTGTTATAATAACTACAGAAAAGATTGGAGATGAGTTGAGAGAGAAGATAGATAGTTTAACCAGTGAACGCGCATTACCCATGATAATTGAAATACCAGACAAAACAGGCTCAATTGAAAGGGAAACCGACCCGTTAAGAGAGCTTATAAAACGAGTAATTGGGGTTGAGATGGTAAAATGATTACAGAAGGAAAAATAATAAAGATAGCAGGTCCCGTTATAACCGCTGACGGTATGAAAGGGACTCAGATGTACGAGATGGTCAGAGTCGGTGCAGACAAGCTCATCGGTGAGATAATTGAACTCGAAGGTGACACTGCAACCATCCAGGTATACGAAGAAACAGCCGGTATGAAACCCGGTGAAATAGTTGAAAGTACTGGAGGACCACTCTCCGTGGAATTAGGACCAGGAATCATCGGTTCTATCTTCGATGGAATTCAGAGGCCACTGGAAAACATCAAACTGTTAACTGGAGATTACATTGAAAGGGGAGTGGCTGTACCGGCCCTTCCTAAGGATAAAAAATGGAAATTCACACCCATCGTAAAGGCCGGTGCAGAAGTACAGGGAGGAGACATATTGGGTGAGGTACAGGAAACTTCTGCAGTGGTGCAGAAGATAATGGTACCACCAAACGTGTCCGGAACCCTGAAAAGCATAGTAGCTGAAGGGGAGTACGCCGTGGAAGAGGATATCGCCGAGGTAGAAACTCCTAAAGGCACCGAAAAAGTACAGCTAATGCAGAAATGGCCGGTAAGGGTCGGAAGGCCATACAAGAACAAGTTAGACCCGGACATACCACTAGTAACTGGTCAAAGGGCACAGGACACCTTTTTCCCAGTGGCTAAAGGTGGGACCGCAGCCATACCAGGACCATTCGGATCAGGTAAAACCGTTACCCAACAGCAACTAGCAAAATGGGCCGACGCAGATATCATCGTTTACGTAGGTTGCGGTGAACGTGGAAACGAGATGACCGAAGTGTTGAAGGAATTCCCTGAACTCGAGGACCCTAAAACAGGTAAGCCACTCATGGACCGAACCGTACTTATCGCTAACACATCAAACATGCCGGTGGCAGCAAGGGAAGCCTGCGTGTACACTGGGATCACCATAGCAGAATACTTCCGAGACCAGGGATACGACGTAGCACTCATGGCCGACTCCACATCAAGATGGGCTGAGGCTATGAGGGAGATCTCCGGTAGGCTCGAGGAGATGCCTGGTGAAGAAGGATACCCCGCTTATTTAGCATCACGTCTGGCACAGTTCTATGAAAGGGCCGGCCGAGTGACCACCGTGGGAACCGAAGATAAAATATCCTCGGTAAGTGTAGTGGGTGCAGTATCACCACCCGGCGGAGACCTCTCTGAACCGGTAACACAGAACACCCTGCGTATATGTAAAGTGTTCTGGGCATTAGATGCTTCACTTGCAGATAAAAGACACTTCCCATCCATAGACTGGCTACAGAGCTATTCGCTCTACGTGGACAGTGTGCAGGGCTGGTGGGACAGCACCGTCGGCGGAAACTGGAGGAAAGCCCGTGACGATGCCATGATACTCCTACAGAAGGAAGCAGAACTACAGGAGATCGTGCAGCTGGTGGGACCAGACGCACTGCCTGACCGTGAGAGGATAACTTTGGAGAGTACCCGTATGATCAGGGAGGACTTCCTGCAGCAGAACGCATACCACGAGGTAGACACTTACTGCTCCTCAACCAAACAGTACCAGATGCTTAAGACCATTTTATTGTACCAAGAGAAAGCTACTGAAGCTCTGGACCGCGGAGCACCATCCGATGCCCTGACCAACCTACCGGT
Organism: Methanobacterium sp. PtaU1.Bin097; assembly: GCA_002067325.1. Taxonomy (GTDB): domain Archaea; phylum Methanobacteriota; class Methanobacteria; order Methanobacteriales; family Methanobacteriaceae; genus Methanobacterium_A. The sequence continues at coordinate 13,138 of MVQY01000175.1, read as the reverse complement.
TAAGGAAGAAATAGGAAGGATGAAGTTCATACCAGAAGATGAATTCGATGCACAGATCAAGGAGATCCAGGACAAGATAGTTGAACAGGCTGGAGGTGCGTAAAAATGACCAACAACACTAATATAAAGACACGGGAATATACAACGGTAGCTGAAGTAGCCGGACCTTTGATGATAGTTGAAGGTGTGGAAGGTGTTGCTTACAGTGAAATTGTGGATATAGAAACCCCTTCAGGAGAAAAAAGAAGAGGAGAAGTCCTGGAAGTTAAAGGCGACCTGGCAGTTGTACAGGTATTTGAAGGTACCCGGGACTTAAACACCTCCACTACCAAGGTCAGATTCACCGGCGAAACCGCCCACATCGGAGTATCCCTGGACATGCTCGGAAGAGTGTTCAGCGGTACCGGAAACCCCATCGACGGCGGACCCGAGATCATACCCGAGATGGAACTGGACATTAACGGGGCACCTATGAACCCCTCTGCTAGGGAATTCCCTGCAGAGTTTATACAGACCGGTATATCCACCATAGACGGGATGAACACCCTGGTCAGGGGGCAAAAACTACCAATCTTCTCCGGTTCTGGATTACCTCACAACGAATTAGCCGCCCAGATCGCAAGACAGGCCAAGGTTCTCGCGGAAGAGACAGAGTTCTCCGTTATATTTGCAGCCATGGGTATCACCCACGAAGAGGCAAACTACTTCATGCGTGATTTTGAGAGGACCGGTGCTCTGGAGAGGGTTACCGTGTTCATGAACCTGGCAGACGACCCAGCAATTGAACGTATCATCACCCCGAGGATGGCTCTTACAACTGCTGAGTACTTCGCATTCGAGCACAACATGCACGTACTGGTCATACTAACCGATATGACCAACTACGCAGAGGCGTTGAGGGAGATTTCAGCTGCACGTGACGAGGTGCCTGGAAGAAGAGGATACCCTGGTTACATGTACACTGACCTGGCCGGCATATATGAAAGGGCAGGCCGTATAGTGGGTAAAGAAGGTTCCATCACCCAGATGCCCATCCTGGTTATGCCCCAGGACGACATCACCCACCCTATACCCGATTTAACTGGTTACATCACCGAGGGACAGATCGTGCTTTCCCGTGAATTACACCGTAAAGGTATCTACCCACCAGTAGACGTGCTCCCATCACTATCACGACTAATGAGTGGTGGTATCGGTCCGGAGAGGACCAGGGAAGACCACAGTGGTGTTTCAGACCAACTGTATTCTGCTTACGCTGAAGGCCGTGATTTAAGAGACCTGATGGCTGTAGTCGGTGAAGAGGCGCTCACTGAGCGTGACCGGAAATTCCTGACCTTCGCCGATGAATTCGAGGCCAAGTTCATAACCCAGAGTAGGGATGAGGACAGGACCATCCAGGAAACTTTAGACCTTGGCTGGGAGTTACTGAGCCTCTTACCAGAAGCAGAGCTTAAAAGGGTCCGTGCAGAGCACATACCCAAGTACCATCCCGCTCATAAAGGATAAACCTTTATCTTTTTTAGAGGTATAGAAAAATGGCACAAGAAATGATAGAAGGCATAAATCCCACGCGGATGGAGCTTCTAAAACTAAAACAAAGGGAGAAATTGGCAGTTAAAGGCCACAGCCTTCTTAAGGAGAAGAGGAACGCGTTGATCATGGAGTTCTTCAACATCCTGGACCGGGTTAAAGGATCCCGGGAGAAGGTGGCAGATAACCTTAAAGAAGCCTATGATGACCTCACAGCTGCCCAGATAGCCATGGGCGACCTGGCAGTTAAAAAGGCTGCCATGTCAGTTAAAGAATCCGTCGACATCGATGTGGACTCCCGAAGTGTTATGGGTGTAGTTGTACCAGTCATGGATTACGACATCCAAAAACGGACAATCGTCGAGAGGGGATACGGATTTATGGACACATCTGTTAAACTGGATGATGCCGCCGGTAAATTTGAGGAATCCGTGGCTTTGATAATAGAACTAGGTGAGATAGAAAAGACCATCACACTACTTGCAGTTGAAATAGAATCAACAAAGAGAAGGGTGAACGCTTTAGAGCATATCATCATCCCCAGACTCCAGAACACAGTGAAGTATATCGAGATGAGGTTGGAGGAGATGGACAGGGAAAACTTCGTAAGGCTCAAGATGATCAAAAAAACCATGTCGGAGGGTGAGGCCTGATGGTCAGGATAATAACCCGGCTGGACCAGGTGAAAAGGGAGCTCGCAGAACACAGCCACCGCACCCTTGACTTCAACATCGGCACAATATCCGGTGATCTAAGGGCCATAATAGCTGCTGAGGATAAGAAGTTCAAGGCCGGTGAGATCAAATCCATAGAGATCAAACCCATCAAGATAGAGGGCAACACGATATGTTTCATGAGCGCCTATGCCTCAAATATCTACGGCCAAGCCATGGCAGTCGGTGAGGAAACCTCACTCCCCATAAGCATGGAACGAAGTGCTGACACAGCACTCTTTGCCGCTGCACTGGATTGCAAGATAGAAGAAAACGATTTACTGGGTGTTTTAATCCTTTTACCCATTAAACTGACCCATTAAATCTATTTTTTAAATTTTTTATTCTGTTTTTAGTTAACTCATCTAAGATTATTTATTTTTATTCTGTTTTTTTAGTCTCAATTCCATCTAGGAATTTTTTTTTATTTTATTAATTCCTTCTAAGATTTTCAAATGGCATCTGGTTTTAATGGGATATCACCCTGGAATTTCCGTTTTATCCACTCTTCAATTTCATCCCTAAGCCGGGTGAAGACTTTTACTTTTGTATCTTCATCTACTACAGATGGGTCTGGGAATGATCTATGGATATGAGTTCTTCCTCCCGGGAAAAATGGGCAGGCACCACTTTCCCCTTCACAAACTGTAACCATGTAATCAAATTTTTTACCTTCAAATTCCTTCAGGCTTTTGGATCGGTTCCGGGATATATCGATACCCCCTATCGGCCATTACTTTCACTGCGCAGGGGTTTAAAATGTCTGGATCTGTACCGGCACTGTAAGCTTCAAAATATTCACCGTATATTGAATTTAAAAGTCCTTCCGCCATTTGAGACCGGGCAGAATTATGTTTGCAGATGAATAAAACTTTTGTCTTTAAATTTTTAGATCCCATAAATACTTATTAAATATATCCATAGATTTAAATATATTGATATCAATATTGATTTTAGAGATGGGCAGGGGAAATTCTTATGGACAAATGCACAGTGCTTAGAAAACTCATAAATTCCAAAGAAACACTCATCATGCCCGATGCTTTCAATCCCCTCAGTGCCAAATTAATGAAAAGACAGGTTTTAAAGCGGTGCAATGTTCCGGGTACAGTTTTCTGTAGGAAGTGGGATATGAAAGTGAGGCAGATGTTTCACTTGAAGAAAATCTCATCTTAACTCAGAAAATAGTAGAATCAGTGGATATACCGGTTATGGCTGATGCAGAAGACGGTTATGGCGGGCCGGAATATGTCTCGGGTACCATCCAAAGGTTCATTGATACTGGTGTGGCCGGCCTTAACCTGGAAGACCAGATCCCAGATGGAAAACGTACCGTTTATATAGTTGATGAAGATTCAATGATAGGGGAAATCACAGCCGCCCGGAAAATAGCAGAAACAAAGAACGTCCCTGATTTCATAATAAACGGCCGTACAGATGCATTAAAATCCACCCAAAGTAGAGAGGACGGGTTGGAAATTGCAATAGAACGTGCCAATCAATATTTAGGTGCCAGGCCGATTTAGCATTCATTACATATGTAGAAACTCTCGACGAGGTCAAACAGATAAAGAAGGAAGTTAAAGGCCCGGTAAGCATCGCAGCTGGGCTGCCTACAACATGAAGAACTTTACTTTAAAAGATTTAGAAAACTGTGGAGTAGCCAGGGTCAGTCTGCCCACTCTACTCCTACTTTCAAGTATAGATGGCATGGAGAAAGCTCTTAATATGGTAATAAACGATGAAATGTACAAAATTTAAAAAATAGATTATGGTGGGAATGTTGAAAGAAAAGGAAATAAAAGAATCAGTAAAGGAAAGATACTCGAAAATAGCCACTGGAGAAACACAATTCTGCTCCTGCTGCTCTGGAACTGCACCAAACATCATAGAACAGGCAAAAGCAGCTGGTTACACTGTAGAGGAGATAAAAAGCATTCCAGGAGAAGCTGTACTCGGAGTAGGATGCGGTAACCCCACAGCACTGGCCGAGATACACGAAGGAGATACTGTGCTGGACCTGGGCTCAGGTGGGGGAATAGATGTATTTCTTGCAGCCAACAAAGTCGGAAAACAGGGAAAAGTAATCGGTGTGGACATGACCGAGGAAATGGTCCAGACTGCAGTTAAAAACGCAGAAAAAGGTGGCTACAACAATGTTGAATTCAAATTAGGGGAAATAGAAGATTTACCCCTGGAAGACAACTCCGTAGACCTTATCATCAGTAACTGTGTCATAAATTTAACCCCTGATAAGCTGGCAGCCTACCGGGAAGCATTCCGAGTCTTAAAACCCGGTGGTAGGATCTTAGTCTCGGACCTGGTCACTCTAGGCCAACTCCCCGACGAGGTAAGAAATAGTTTCTCAGCCTGGTCAGCCTGTATCGGTGGAGCCGTAGAAAAAGAAGAATACCTGAACATCATAAAAAAGGCTGGTTTCTCTGGGGTTGAGATAGTGGAATCACACTACTTCAGTGAACCACAAATGGGACCCCTCCTGGAAGGGAAAATCCTCAGTATACAGGTTAAAGCAAGTAAGTAAACAGTCCCCCCTCCCATTTGGGGGAGGTTTTATTTTGAAAGAAGACACCACCACAGAAGTTACCGACCAAATCTGTGACACACCAGGATTAGGGTTTATAGACAGATATTTAACCCTCTGGATTTTCTTAGCCATGGCTGCTGGTATTTCCATAGGATACTTTTTTCCAGGAGTAGAATCAGCTATCAATCAATTCTCAGTTGGGACCACCAGCATCCCCATTGCCATCGGGTTGATTTTGATGATGTACCCTCCCCTGGCGAAGGTCAGGTATGAAGAGCTGGGCGAAGTCTTCAAAGACACCAAAATACTGGGCCTATCTTTAACTCAAAACTGGGTAATAGGGCCCATCTTGATGTTTGTACTGGCCATAGTTTTCCTGCACGACTACCCAGAATACATGGTTGGTTTAATATTAATCGGCCTGGCACGCTGTATCGCCATGGTCATCGTTTGGAATGAACTCGCCAAGGGATATACGGAATACGCTGCGGGTCTAGTGGCCTTTAACAGTGTATTCCAGGTGTTCTTCTACAGTGTCTATGCCTATATTTTCATCACCATATTACCGCCTTTATTCGGTATACAGGGAAGCATAGTGGATATCAGCATAGTGCAGATAGCAGAAAGTGTCTTCATATACCTGGGAATTCCATTTATAGCTGGAATATTAACCAGATACTTCCTGGTTAAAAGGAAAGGGAAAATATGGTACCATGAGAAATTCATACCTAAAATAAGTCCTATAACTTTGATAGCGCTTTTATTTACTATAATCGTCATGTTCAGCTTGAAGGGTAATTATATAGTCCAGATACCCTTCGACGTGGTGATCATAGCCATTCCACTTTTGATCTACTTCGTGGTTATGTTCTTCATCACATTCTTAATGGGCTATAAGATAGGGGCTGATTACTCTAAAACCTCAGCGTTGTCATTTACTGCCGCCAGTAACAACTTTGAACTGGCCATTGCAGTGGCAGTGGCAGTATTTGGTATTGGATCAGGAGTAGCATTTGCTGCGGTAATCGGACCCCTAATAGAAGTCCCGGTACTGATAAGCCTGGTAAATGTGGCACTAATCTTCCAGAAACGATATTTTGCTCAACCACCAGTTAAGGGTGATGGTAATTGACAGGATTGAAGATGTTCTCTCAGGGGGATGAGATAACCCTTGATAAATTTTTTCAAGTATTTGGAGTATGAAGCAATACTTATTACATTACAAGATATTGTACAGTCCAGTCTTTACCTGGCAAATGACGCCCGTTACGTGCAGGAAAGTTATCGTAGGAAATACAGGTGATGAACGGATTTAACCCTGTATTTTTCCGGATAATATAAGATCGTATCACTGTATACTACCTTCATTTTAGAAGAATCGGTACATCCTGTGGGTACACCCTTCCCGGGAGGTTTTAAAGTAAAATATGAAGGTGGTAAGTATCCTTGTCCAGTGAAAGAACGGCAAAAAGATAATCCTGGAGCTGTTTGTGGCTTTTGTATCGCTGAACAGGACCCAAAAACAATATGATGGTCAGAATTATTATATTTGGATTTATAGTTTCTATTCTCTTTCTGTTAAGAGTTTAATTGAGGTGAATATTAGTAATACACCTAATATGATTTTCAGTAACTGTGATGGGGCGTATATAAGCAAAAATGTGCCGATTAAAGCACCAATAATGGAAGCTATGCCCATGGGCACTACTAAAGAACTGAGTTCCGATTTGACAGTGTACATTTTATTTCTGGTGTGCCTGGTAATTCCCACAATCATGGTGGGTAGGCTGATGATTAAACTCATCGTCCCGGCCAGTTTGACGTCTATTCCAAATATTAAAATTAATATGGGGATTATAACTTCTCCACCAGCCACTCCTAAAAGGCTGCTGACGATTCCAATCAGTATCCCGCATAATACGGCTACTATCAACTGTACATACAAGTTACCGAATATTATTCCAGCTGATCCAAATGTGATGAAGCTTTCACCGATTAAGAGCAACCCCATAATAAGAAGAAGGACCAACAGCACCTTCTTAAACATTACATCAGATACCTTAGTTAACAGGCCGATTCCATAATAGGCACCAGTGGTAGAGCCTACAATAATTGCCAGCATCAAAAAGGTTTGAGGATAGATAATAGAGATATTGAAGTTGTTCATCCGGAAATAGATGGCTGATATAACCGTGATTAAACTTATCAGCATATTCAATGCCACAGCTCTCTTGGCCGGTTTATCAAAAGTCTTCAATAAGAAGGGTAATCTAAATTCAGCCCCACCAAGACCTATCAAACCACCTAAACAGCCTATAGGCGCCCCTATAACAAATGATAAAAGGGATGTTTTCTTATTATCCATCCTTTAAATCTATAGATAAAACAGTATATATAAATTGTTTACAGCATGATACCAACAAATAGAAACAACACTACTACAAAACTACCTGATTTCAGGCATTTCCAAAGATCAAAGATTCTAAAAAGCTTTAAATTCAATAAAAATGGTAATTTTTATAATAGAAAGAACTCATTTTTTTAAGTTAAAAAATTTAATATAAATCTACCATTAAATGATCATACATCATGACCCCTAACCCGGACCAGGCAGATCGGCTACTGAAGAAACAGATCTTCAGCCTGAACCGCCACCTACCCAAAAAGAGAAAAAACCTTAAAGAACTACTCAGGGAGGATAAACCCCATGTTATAGGAGCGGATTGGACCAGGCACCGTTTTAAGAGGGATGAACTTAGAAGGATTGCTGAGATAATCCCTGAAAAAGAACATGGAAGACTAAAACTACCCATCTACCTGGAGATAGAATCAGATACCTCGGGTACCCGGGTGGCCGGCGGGCCTGAGCTTGAAATAATCTGCAGCGTACTCGGGCTGGAAGACTGTGGTAGGGAAATGTATATCTACCGGCCGGATCTGAGGATAATCAGGAGAGAACTACCAACCACTACACAGTACATATTTTTAGTGAGGTAAAAAATACAATGGATTTCAGAGAATTTGACATGGATGACATAATGAAGGATCCGGATAAAAGGGCTAAATTATTTCTCCTAATATCATATATCCTGATAGCAATCCCCATAGTCATAGGAATAGGGCTAATCCTGTACATGTTGATACAACTGGGAATTCTTTAAATTCCTATTTAGAGGGGATAAGGATTTAAGTTACTGTAAACATTCTCTACCAGCTTCTTCGACGAATAAACAGCATCCTCCAGAACCCTGCTTGAAGTAAGCAGCGTAACCACTGGTTCCCCCAGTTCAATAATAACATTCTCCACGGGTAAGTCATAGACATTTTTAAAGTCTAGTTTTCCTACCTGGATACGCTCCCTGGCGTGGACGATCATCTTCACCGCGAAACTTGAAGGTTGGGAGACATCCATCAAATCCCCCTGGCATGCTCTGATATGTGCCTCGGCCATGTTGATGCTTAAACTCTGCTCTGCACATTCCATGGTTCCCTGTATGCGTGGATTAACCTCTATAACAAATAATCCTTCATCATTAAGGATGAAATCAACTCCGTTGGAGCCGATTAGTTTCAGGTAGTCTATTATTTCTTCTGCAGCCTTGGATATCTCCCAGACAATGTCTCCATCTGTTAAAGGGGCGATATTACCACAGTAGCCATAGGGTTCCTTCTGACATAGATCTTTATCTCCTATAATCTGCTGACTGGTTAGGATGGTTCTTGATTCACTCCCGGTTGCAAGTACTGAGGAGCTTAAATTTAAGCCGGTTAATTTTTCCTGTATTAGGAAATTTGTAAAATCAACATTTTCCCCCTCATCTGATTCCTTTTTACCCTTACCCCTTTCTTTTTCAGCCTCATCCAGTTCTCTTTCACCCTTACCCAGTTCCCTTATCCCATAGCCACCAGAACCCTGGACTGGTTTTATGATAAAATCCTTATCCGGGTAATTACCTGCTATTTCAACCGCTTCCCCTATATCAGACACATCAAAAGTTAGGGGGAGATTGAATTTATCTTTAAGCTTTTGGTAAAGGCTAAATTTATCATCTACATCTCCAACAGATTTATTCCCTATTATCTTTCCTTTAGGGAAAGTATACAGTGAAACACCGGCCAGACAAATAATAGAATCAGCTTCTCCTATGAAATCAGCTGCCATTTCCTCAACTTCCCCTGACTTGAACCTCTCTTTGAAGTTACCGCAGGACTGGTAGGGTTCCTGGCTTAAAATAGATCGGTACCGGTCTACACAGGGCTTAAGATCCATGACCCCAAAATAATCAGCAGAATAGACGGTGTATCCCAGTTCCTTTAAAGAACAGGCTACGGGGCGGGTGTTAATCCCGGCCACCAGTATATTTTCCATAGGATTACCACGTTAGAATGGATAGTCCCGAGCGGAGTCGAACCGCCGTCGCCGGTTCCAAAGACCAGCAGGATTACCACTACCCCACGGGACTAAAACTTATTTAGAAACAAATAAACCGCACTTGCAGTATTCTCCTTTAAGTTGAATGTAGTATTTAAATTTATCTGAAGGGGAAACGTACCATTAAAATTTACCAATAACGGAAATGTACCATTAAAATTTATTGAAATCTGAAAATTACCATCATAAACTTATTTAAACCTGAAAAATACCATCATAACTATCCAAACATGAAAAAATAAACAGTTCAAACCTACTTTACTATTTAATACTCTGCCTTGCGATCGCATTTCGATGCAAACCTGCAGCTCCTGCATTTTTTAGGATTTTTAGTGGCTATGAAATCGATTCTACCGTCTAAAAGACTGTGAACCCTATTTATTACTTCCAGTACCGCTTTTTCTGCCTGCCCATCGAAGTAAGCGGACCAGAATATGTTGTCCGTACCCCTCTCCCGGAGGGAGGCTACTATCCTTCTATCCTCCTGGATTCTGTCTTTGAAGGCCAGGCAGTACCCGAATACCTGGTTTATACTGGAGGGATAGGCCCTGTTTCCTGGTTTGTCATCTATGATTATGAACTCATCAGGGGTCATCCAAACTTCATCTATGAATCCCCTTATACCGTACCGGGCTGATTCTACGGGTAGTTCCCGGGAGAAGATTTCAGCAGTAAGCGAGGTCTCCAGCATCTCCTCGAAGGATGCGGGTTCAGCATCTTTCTGGAATTCTTTTTCCAGATCAGCATGCCCCTTGGTCCCCTCCATCATGGCCTTGGTCGGCTTGGCTGCTATTCCCTTGACATTTTCCAGGAAGATGCAGTATTCGCAGTAGGCCTGGGTGTTGAGCCAGCTGATGGGGAAGTTGTTCTGGTCTTCTATCACGTTGACCTTGCTGATGCTTGGATGGGGGGTTCCCTTAAAGATTCTCATGTTTTCACATTTAATATTTTTCTAATCTAGGTCTTATAAATGAATGCGGAGTGTTTGAGAAGTAATAAAATTTTACATAAAAAGTCTATTAAGATAGTTTTATTCACCGTCTACAGGTCCTAATCCCAGTCTTTATTCCTGGTCCTCCTGGTCTTTCATCTCTCGACTGGAGAAACGGCTTTTAATTGAATTCCATATATCCTGTTCCTTCTTCAAATTAGACTCATCTTCTAATTTGATCTTTTCAAGGTGGGTCTCGTATAAACCTTTTAAATCCTTATGATCCTTCATTATCTGCTGTAGCTGGCTTTTAAGCTTCTGGTTTTCCTCTTCGAGTGTGGTGGTTTTTTCCACTTCCAGGCGTAACTTCTTGTTGGTCTTGGCATTTTTACTTACCAGGGCCTTATAGGATCTTGATAGTTCACCATGTTTCCATTCTAAATCTGCAAGCTCTTTCTTATATCCCACAATGAGTTCCTTATGTTGCTCAAGATCTTCCAGTTGGGATTTCACTTCCGCCTCGATCAGACCCTCAAAGTAGTTTTGTGGTATGACGTAAACCTCTTCACTGCAGACCAGATTATCCGACCTCTTCAGGGGAACCTGGTACTGGTTGTACTCGTACGTCTTCTGCTCCCCACCGACAGTCTTCTTGGTCTTCTTCTTATAACATTTCACCGTTGATTTAATTAAATCTACCATGTAAATTCTCCAAAATATAAATACTCAACAGATCAGCCTTTAAGTCTCCTAAAGGATGCATAAAAACTATAAATTTTTCTAATGTAGACTAAATTCTATATTGGTAGTAGGGACTTTTATCTTTTTTGAAATTAATTTCCAGATAAAATCTGGATAATAGGTTAAGGGACCTTCAGAAAAATTGGATTACAGTGAAATAAAATGAGAAAAAAAGTGAACGAATTAAGCGGTTGCTAGTCTAGCGTCCATAAAAGGAATGTTGATATCGTTGGTTGTAGTTGCATTAGTAGCTTTGATTTCTTCATGACCTTTAATAGGTAATGTGAATATGGAGTTGACGAATATCTGATAATCATTTACTTTAACAGTTAAATCTATATTACTAATATTCTGTAAGCTTTCTGGTGTTGTATCTAGTACATGGGAAGCATTTAGTATTTCTAACGCTATAAATTCACCTTTTTTATTCAAATCCATGATAATATCATCAGTAAGAGGTACGCTTGTTTCATGCTCAAAGTTGTCTACCTTAATCATTAAAGCATCGACTGTATCATCATATTTATAATTTATTGGGATTTTCTTTAATCATAAATATTTACCTCCCTTACTGATTTGTAGGAAATGTTGTTACTAACCTAATTTCAACAAGACTCCTAATGAAAAATAACAACGATGATATAATATCTATCATTTGAGGAGATGCTTATAAACTGCAATAAATTTATTATCATTTGATAATTTAATATTTAACGGATCATGATTTCTTATTAATTCATATATCGAGCCATATTCACAGTATTTTCTATTGGTACTGTCTAAAAAGTGTTCTGAATCAGTTATAACCACAGGCTCTCGATTTTTTAATTTTTTTAAGAATGCTATGCAAGTCATTTGAAGAATATATTATAATTTCTATACCCCTTACAATTTTTGTTCTCAGTAATTCACCCGAAAATAATATTACTTATATATTTAGTATTAATAATTATTTATGAAAAACCAAAACTATGAACTGTCTAAAAAGTTTATGATACGTAAACAATTTGTTTTCAGATCATGAACAAAAAGTTTATAATCTATAAACTTATTATTATTTAACATGCTCAGTGAACTTTTCAAAACCCAGGAACGTTTGAACATACTGCATGAAGTATTTCTAAGGGATGAAATAAGAGTCACAGAGATATCCAAAGACACCAACACCTCAAAGGGATTGGTATCACGATTTCTAAAGGAAATGGAAAAAGAAGGCTTACTTGAAAGAAAAGGACTGAAATACTACAACAAAAACACCCCTTTAGTTAAAGCTATAAAAGTGATGCTGAACCTGAACATCTTAAAGTGGGAGGAAATTTCACCTTCGTGGGCACAGTCTGCTGCTTTGTATGGTAGTTGGGCTTCTGGTACCAACACGGATGAAAGTGATATTGACATATGGATAAAAACAGATAAAGCACCCTCCACACATGAATTAAATCAATTATACAGTAAATTAAGTAGTAGAACTTCATCAGATGTACACATTCTTATACTTACACCTGAAAAATTAGACGATATAAAATTAAATGACCCACCATTTTACAATTCCTTGATGAAAACTTCTCTAGTAATAGAGGGTGAACCTGTATGAATGAGTTAGATAAGTGCTTCCAGAAGCACCAATACTCATTCCACACCAAACCATCCCAAGAGGAACTAATAAAAACCATAAAATCAGCCCAGAATTTCATGGATAGGATGTCAAGATTACTGGAGAATTAATATGGAAATCAGGAAAGTGAATATTAAAGATAAAGCTGATTTGATAACGGAGCTGCATTCCTATAAGGTTATCGCCCCAGATGAATGACTACTACTTCAAACTGGTTAAAGCCAGGAGGGATTTCGTCTGGCACCATCACCCGGAGACTGACGATTATTTATCGCAATTAAGGGGAACTTCAAACTCGCTACCAAGGATAATGTGTTCGATATTAAGGAAGGTGAGATGATCGTTGTACCTCGGGGAGTTGAGCACAAGCCCCATCTGTGAAGAAGAATGCTGTCTCATGCTGATTGAGCCGAAGGAAACAGTCAACACTGGTAGTGCCGGTGGAGAATTAACAGATACAGAACTAGAATGGATTTGATACTGGTTGGAAAAATTAAACCGTAGGTTTAAATATCAAAATCCCCTAATAGAATGTATTTGATAGAAAATTTCAACCGGGGCCCGTAGCTTAGTCTGGCAGAGCGCTCGGCTCTTAACCGAGTTGTCGCGGGTTCAATTCCCGTCGGGCCCG
>MVQY01000174.1 GCA_002067325.1 Methanobacterium sp. PtaU1.Bin097 | reverse complement strand
CCAGCCAATTTCAGTAAACTGACCTGACACATAAATTCCACTGGAAAATTGATAGGTAATAACTAAATCTGTTATGAATTGAACTAAAAGAGCCGCGGTCAATAATATGATAGGATTTTTATCCCATTTATTTACTTGTTTAAGTGCTAAATTTATTAGAAGCATAAATATAACAAAATCTCGAATTATATAAAATAAATATAAAGAAAACGCCGATGTAGTTCCTTGAGCAATAATAAAAACAGACAAAGTGTTCCAGAAAATCCATATAGCGGAAACCACCACAATCGAGGCATCTAAAATAGTTTTATAAATATTTTCAGGATTATCAAGAGACCTGAACATTAAAAATAGTCCTATTATGAAAAATAAATAATATAACAAATAAAATATATCGGCGGTGGATGGAAAAGGTTGTACATGTGAAACAACCTCCATAAAAGCCCATATTGTATCTCCTATAACGTACAGCAATATGGAAAATGCAATGAATAACCAGGCAAGATAAACACGTTTTCCATAAATTCTAGACCTCTTTGCGGCATATATTAAACATGAAAAGGAAAGAAATCCTACCAGAGGAACTATAAAATCAAAGAATTTAATATTTATTTCCATACTTTGATTAGTTAATAAATAAAGTACCGACCCAATTATCAATGCCGCACCAAAAATTGCAGCGTTTTTTAAAGAGATTAATTCCCTTTCAGGACCTGGTAAATTATTCATGAATTTCCTTGAACTTAGTCATATAAAAAATTAGATTATTCATCAGAAATATTTATATAGGACATCAGATATTATGAATGTGAACATTTAGGTGATAAAAAAATGAAGAAAATGGGAACGTTAAGATTAACCATGCGGCTATATTTAGCAATTGCCCTATTATTTTTCTTAATCTATGTGATTGTTACACTGGCCGGATATTTCCTGCACTTCGGGAACCTTACCTTCTATGCTATACTGGCTGTGGCCATAGTAGTAGGCCAGTATCTCCTGGGACCGAAACTGGTGGAAATGACCATGCGGGTGAGATATGTAGAACCCCATGAGGCCCCTAAACTCCATGCCATGGTGGAAGATCTGGCCATGAGGGCCGGCATCCCCAAACCAAAGGTAGGAATCTCTGAAGTGAACATACCCAACGCATTCGCCTTTGGGAGAACCAAAAGTGACGGTAGAGTCTGCGTAACCAGGGGATTACTTCAAATATTGGATGAAGGAGAATTAAGAGCTGTCCTGGGGCATGAACTATCCCACATCAACCACCGGGACATGGCGGTGATAACCATGATCAGCGCCGTTCCACTGATCTTCTACTACATATTCATCAGCACTCTCTTCAGTGGAGGTAGAAATGATAACGCCGGGCTCATCGGGATAGTGGCCTTAATAGGATATGCCTTGTCAGAACTGATAGTTCTCTTCGTGTCACGAGTCAGGGAGTACTACGCAGACCAGGGAAGTATAGAACTGGGAAACCCACCACATGAACTGGCCAGCGCACTTTACAAACTTACCTATAGCTCAGCTGTAGCAGATAAAAGGGAAAAGAAGGAAGTTGAGGGTGTGAAAGCCTTCTTCGTCAACGACATCTCCAGTTCCAGTGATGTGATCAGTGACTTACAACAACTGGACCTTGATAGGGATGGAACCATCAGTGAAGTTGAACTGAATGAACTAAAATACCACCAGACCAAGGTAGGTACCGGCAGTCAGATCATGGAAGTACTCTCCACCCACCCCAACATGGTTAAAAGGGTTAAAAGACTGTCTGAAATGAGTTAAAAGCAGGTTCAAATTGAAAAACAGTTTTTTAAATTCCTTTTTTATTTTGAAGAGATAATATTTTTTTAAATCCTTTTTTATTTAAGACAACAATCCTTTTTATTTTTAAAGACAACAACCAATTAATTACTTCTTAAACATTTAATATTCCATAACCACTCCAACCACATCCTCTGTGGGGAGCCAGGTGTCCAGGCCCTTGATAATCATATTATTCGTTATGGTTACTTCTCGGTTGTCGCTCATTAAGTAGACCTGGTCGCCCTTTATCTGGGCTACTCTCTTAACTATTAATCCGTGTTCAGGGTGACGGGCCACCACTATATCTCCCACCTTAATATCCTTAGTTTTAAGTAATACCACCTCTTGACCTTCATGGAGGGTGGGGAGCATGGATGTGCCCTTTACTGTGGCGACCATGGGTAGTTTATCAGTGCCAAACTGTGAGTCTATAGTCACCGTGACGTTGTAGTCATAAGCCTCAGCTATATCCTGCATATCATTTTCAATACTCTCGACAGTACTGGTATCACTATATACGTCTTCTAATGCTTTATTTTCCATTTCCATCTGCATGGATGTGGGAATTGTGTTGAAAAATAAGAGTGTATGGGGTGTTTCTACCTGGATGTCTGAACCGTTGGTTTTAATGGTGACCTCCACATTCTTTGAAGGTTCAAGGTAGATACAGGCAGATGTAGAGGTGGTTAGTAGAACCAGCAGGGCTATTATCAGGATATTTCTAATTTTCATCTGTCCACGTCCGTGAATTTATCTAAAAATAGTCTTGTAGTCTTAAGATCAAGCTGTCCTGGAGCTGATCCCCCATCTAAAGATGCATAGGTGATTGGTGAACCGAAAAGACCGGCAGTTACCCTGGTGTATCCGCCGAGATTTCCCATGGATATCCCGATGGTATCTTCCACTTGTAAGAGTACCTGGAAAACGGTAAGGGTGTCCTCCAGGTTGCGGGGCATCACCGCGAATTTGGCCAGGTCCCCCAGCTCCTTCTCCTGTCTTACTATCTCCAGTAGCTCATCCACACTAGGGGTTTTTTCGAAGTCGTGGAAGGAAACTATGCTGGAGCCCGACTTTTTGATAACCCTGGATCGTAATTTTTCCCCAGTTTGCAGTTCTATATCCACATATCGGGCGTGTCCCGCTACATCAGAGAGGATTTCAGTTCTCTCCTCCTCAGAACCTTTAAATAACCCTCCTTCCCGGGCTGTTCTGTTGGTGGCTATTACCCGACCATCCAGTGAGTCTATGAAGTTTATTACCTCTTGAATATCCGGATCCTGGAGTGCGTCTATCCTGAGCTCCAGTATATCAGCTCCCAGTTTCAGGGCCTTATCAGCTGTTAATCGGGCAGATTTTAAATTTGGCTGGAAAATAGGGACGCATATCATTGTTTTTACAGGCATTGTGTTATGCACCTATGGGTTTATTTCTTCGTGAATGTAATTTTGGGAAATGGATTCATCTTCTTAGATTCATCTTCTTATTATCCATCCATATCTTAACGATTATCATCATTAAGTTTACCATGAACCCCTAAATTTATTTGGTGATAGTTCACTTCCATTTGGTAAGTATCTTATCCCGGTTGAAGGTGGCCTTGTTTACATAAAATAATGCCACATCGATGATTAAGAGGACTGCTGAGACTATAAGTAGGTTGAGTATATTTAAAGACACCATGTTCGTGGTTAGTAATATGTACACTGCTATAAATGGTATAAACAGGAGTAGTCCCAGCTGATTGGCAGTTCTCACATCGTTAACCCGGGAAGATATTATGATGTTCAGTTGAATGCTTAAGATGGAAGCTAAGGGTACGGCTATAATTAGAATAAATGCCATCGTCCAGTTGGGGAAGTAAAGAGTACCGGTAGTTACATCGGATAATGCCATGAAAATTACAGAACCAAGATAGATCATGGCCACACAGGGTAAAAAGGAAGCTATCATCTTCCCCAGTAAAAGCTCACCATCGGTTAGGGGTGTTGCCAGGAGGGGTTCTAAACTATGTTCTATCTTCTCCCCTAAAATGCTGTATGCTGCCAGGGAATTGGGTAGTATGTAAGCCAGAATGATGTAAAAAAATGAAAATGCATTGAGTATTATTGCTACCTCTCCTGGATCTGCAGATTCTAATGTAGATATAAGGAACAATGGCAAGCCAACCGAAAGCAGGAGTGGGAGAATTATCAGTGCGTAGAGGATACGTTTTTTCTTCCGGAATATTTTAAAGTCCTTACCAGCAATGATCCATGATTTGTTGAGTTTCATTTTTCCTGCCTCACGAATTTCAGGTACGCATCTTCCAGGGTGGAACTCAGCCGGGTAACATATTGAATCTTACCACCCGCACCCACTATAGCATCAACAATGGCCGGATTCTCTTTATCTGCTTCAGTTACATCGATGGTGAGTCTGCCCTCATCCACCACCATACTTTTCAGTGGTAATTTATCCAGGGCCGAAAGTATGGCATCCGTTACTTTCTCCACTTGAACCACTGTTTTATTACCCCAGACTGATTCTTCAAGCTCTGCCGGGGTGCCCAGGGCCATTAGTTTACCGTTGAATATTCCTATCTGGTCGCAGACCCTCTGTGCCTCGTCCAGATTATGGGTGTTTAGGAATATGGTGGTTTTCTTCTCCTTCTTCAATTGCAGTATGAAATCCCTTACTGTCTTTGCCGATTCTGGGTCCAGGTTTGCTGTTGGCTCGTCCAGGAAGAGTACTTTTGGATCATGGATAAGCGCCCGGGCGATGGCCAGTTTTTGCTTCATTCCCTTGGAAAACTGGCCGGCACTGACATCCCTTTTATCCC
Organism: Methanobacterium sp. PtaU1.Bin097; assembly: GCA_002067325.1. Taxonomy (GTDB): domain Archaea; phylum Methanobacteriota; class Methanobacteria; order Methanobacteriales; family Methanobacteriaceae; genus Methanobacterium_A. Next base: position 8,147 of record MVQY01000174.1, on the reverse strand, counting down.
AGAGCCCCAGCATCTTCAGGAAATGTTCAATATTTTCTCTCCTCCGTGCCTCTGGGCATTCGTATAACCGGCCATAAAAATCGAGGTTATCATAGGCACTTAAGGCATCATAGAGACCCACATTTTCCGGGAGCAAACCTATGATCTTCCTGATCTTCAGGGAATCCTCCGGGTCATCCACCTGGTAACCGGCTAGACTGGCTTCCCCACTGGTCTTTGAGATTAGACAGCTGAGCATCCTCACTGTGGTGGTCTTTCCTGCGCCGTTCGGTCCCAGGAAACCGAAGATCTCTCCCTCATCAACCTGTAAGGTTAATCCATCTACCGCTGTTAAATCACCGAATTTCCGGGTGAGGTTCAGTGTATCAATCAATTTCCATCAACACTCCCGTTGATTATTCTTGTTTATCAAATTTTCATGAAGAAGAACGAGTTTTATTATTAAAAAATTTTTATATCCGTTTTATATAGTTTAATCATTACATTCAATTACATATAATTATGTGAAATAGGTAAATATGATGTAGATATTACTATTTAAATTTTTTAATCAGTGAAAATTTGATACTTGAAGGTGAACATATTGAAATTAACTTCCATCGGTGCAGATATCTCTAACAACGATGTTTCCTGCAGCTGGAACCTGATAAGTAGTGTGGAACAGAACATCCCCCAATTACTGGAACTAGGCGCACACTCAGCCGAATTGACCAATATAACCGGTGATGACCTGGTTATAAGTGCATTCGTTCCGGATGATAAATTAGAAGAGATAAACGCCGCCATAGTGGAGATTTTAAGAAATAACGCTGAAGATATAGGTGATGTAGAGGGCATATCACCCACACCAGAAGGAGCCGGTGAAGGAATATCCTACGCCGAGGCAACTATCAGACAGGACCGTTACCCGGACGCTTTAATAGTCTCATTCGACACTTATGGGGGAGAATCATTTGTAGGTAAAGTTGCAAATTCGGCCCTCCAGGCTGCCCAGGACATGGACGGTGTCACCGACACCAGCAGCCAAATACAGGACGGTCCACAGAAAATACCCGGTGTTGGCTATGTTTCAGACCAGACTGATGACCCGGTGGTAGCTGCGACCATAGAGGATATTGAGAGTATGGGAATAGTCGCCGGTGCTATGATGGGAGCCGCCCTGGGAAACAAGAACGTCTACCTGGTGGAGAGAGGCTCACCATCCTATGTTATACCCGGTAGTGTTATCATGTCCATCACCGCATACATGAACGGCAACGTCATGGACCTGGCAGTTCCCCTCTCTGAGAGGATGCGTATTTTGAAATAGTGGTCATGGAAATGGTGGTAAGTAAAATTTAAAATGGTGACGAAGCAAATAGCAAATCACCCCTTTTTATTACCAACAAAGGACTATCATAATTACAGTACCACACATAAAACATGGTTTAAATGAAGAGAAGTAGGGGTTTGAAGGAAGATGATAATTCTAGATAAAAACACGAGATGCATAGTACAGGGCATCACCGGAAAACAGGGGACCTTCCACACCCAGGGAATGCTGGACTACAAAACTAACATTGTAGCCGGAACCACCCCCGGAAAGGGAGGGCAGAAATTCGGTGAAATAGATGTTTACAACTCCATAGCAGAGGCAAAAAATGAATTAGATATCAACGCATCCATAATATTTGTACCAGCACCCTTTGCCAAGGACGCTGCCTTTGAAGCGATATCACAGCTCGACCTGGTGGTCATCATCACCGAGCACATCCCGGTACACGATACCATAGAGGTGGTGGAATACGCCCACAGGCACGACACCATAGTCATCGGCCCCAACACCCCGGGAATCATCACCCCTGGAGTGGGGAAGTTAGGAATAATGCCCACCCACATATTCCAGGAGGGAGAAGTGGGCATAATCTCCCGGAGCGGGACCCTTACCTACGAGGTGGCACACCAGATCACCAGGGCCGGCTTAGGCCAGAGCACCTGCCTGGGAATAGGCGGAGACCCAGTGGTAGGAATGGACTTCTCACGCGTACTGCAGATGTTTGAAGAAGACAAATACACTAAGGCCATGGCCATGATCGGAGAGATCGGGGGAAACGCCGAGGAAAAAGCCGCTGAGTATATTCGGGAAAACATCAGCAAACCCGTAGTGGCGTACATCGCCGGGGTAACCGCCCCGCCGGGTAAGAGGATGGGACATGCCGGTGCCATTATAGAAGGTGAAAGCGGGACTGCCAAAAGTAAAATAGAAACCCTGGAGAAAGCCGGGGTGCAGGTTGCAAGCAGGCCTTCTAAGATAGCCGAAATAATGAAGGACATTTTATAACTTTTTTTAATATATGAATTTTCCTCCCTCAATTGGTTAAAATATAAATTTTATGAATTCAAAAAATTATATAAACTCAATTTTATTAAATTCTCTAAATATTTCAGGATCTGTGAGAAAATGGTCGAAAAGGAAGAAATAATAAATAAACTTCTAAATGGTGAACTTAAACTATACGAAATTGACAAATTCACCGAGAACACCCGGGAAGCTGTTGATATAAGGCGGAAATTTTTAGAAGAGAAATATAAGATCCAGTTAACCAACATCGCAAACTACTCCCTGGATATGGATGAAGCCCAGAAGAGAAACATAGAAAACCCTATCGGAACTATCCAAATTCCAGTTGGCCTGGCCGGGCCGCTAAAGATCAACGGTTTAAATACTCAGGGGAAGTTTTACGTTCCACTGGCCACCTCAGAAGGGGCTCTGGTAGCATCGGTAAACCGGGGCTGTTCGGCCATAACCGAGGCAGGCGGTGCAAACGTACGCATAGCCGATGATAAGATGACCAGAGGACCGGTAATTAAGGCTAAATCACTTACTGATGCATTGGAGATAAAAGACTGGATCAGGGACCACTTCAAGGAACTTAAAAAGGCCGCAGAGGTCACCACCAGACATGGTAAGCTCCTGAAGATCGACCCGGTGGTAGTGGTGGGACGGTACCTCTACCCACGCTTCGTCTTCAAAACAGGTGATAGCATGGGGATGAACATGGTGACCATAGCCACCGAAAATGCTTTAAACCTTTTAACCTATAAAACAGGCGCCCACGTGGTAGCCCTGAGCGGTAACATGTGTGTGGATAAAAAACCATCCTCCCTTAACCTTATAGAAGGAAGGGGTAAAACATTGGTGGCTGAAGTAATCGTGCCCAAGAAAATAGTGGAGAATAAACTTAAAACCACCACTGATGCCATAGTGGAGGTTAACACATCCAAGAATTTAATAGGATCAGCGATATCCGGTAGCATAGGCTTTAACTCCCAGTACGCCAACATGATCGGCGCTATATTTCTAGCCACCGGCCAGGACGAAGCCCATATCGTAGAGGGAAGCCTGGGAATAACCACCGCCGAAAATATCGATGGAGACCTCTACTTCTCCGTGACACTGCCAGATGTGCCCCTGGCAACCATCGGTGGCGGAACCAGACTGGAAACCGCCCGGGAATGCCTGGAGATAATGGACGTCTACGGCTCCGGAAAGGTGGGTAAGTTCGCCGAGATAGTAGCCGGGACCGTCTTAGCCGGTGAATTATCCCTGGTAGGGGCTTTATCAGCAGGGCACCTCGCCCGGGCCCATAAAGAACTGGGTCGTGGAGATAAATCCATTTAAAAAAAAATGTATTTATTTTTTGATAAAATAAGTGGAGAACTAGGTTAAAATGAACATACGCCAATTCATCTCAGATTACATCAACATGAGCCGGTACATAGCCCTGGGTACCCTGGACGGTGTCCTGGCAGTTATGGGTGTTACGTTAGCAGCCAGTGGAGTGGCTGGTGCCGGTGGAGTGGAAATCCCCAACTTCGTTATCGGACTCACCGGACTAAGCGGGGGTATAGCCCTGGCCATGTCCAACGCCTTCGGTTCCTTCATAGGTGAAAGGGCTGAGGAGGTCCGGAGCATACGTGAACTTGAGCAGAAGATGATGCTGGATGAGGGTAAACTGGACGATACGGTGATCCATGATCGGGCCAAAAGAAGGGTATACATGAGTATGTTCACCCATGGTTTTTCCAGTTTCATCGGATCCTTCGTACCCGTGGTGCCATTTCTCTTTTTAGCTGATAGAACTTCGGCTGTAATCACCACCGTGGTTTTCTGTTTCATTGCCCTGATAATATTAGGCCTGTATCTGGCAAGGGTGTCCCGGGAAAACATGCTTAAAATCTGTATCGAAATAGTCCTTATCGGAGTTTTAATCAGCGTGGTGAGCTTCCTCATCGGTGGTGGGCACTGATTAAAACTAATCAGCATAAAAAGGTAATATAAACTGGAAATTAACCTGGAACTGGAAAATTAGTAACTTAGACTGGAAATTAGTCAAATTTTAAATAAACGATTCTACCACTGAGTTCACGGGTTAGTCTGATTTTCGCCTTTTTTCTCCGGTCTTTATGGTAATCGAAGTAGTTCCATTCAGTTATGAACTTTATTTTCGGGTTAAATCCCTCGATTTTCTCACCGGTTTTTACTCCCCACAGGAAGGGGACAATTCTCTCACGTTGGGGATCCAGTTTTTTATGTCTCTCCACCACCAGGGGTGTGGTCACCTCACAGAGCATCTCCGCCCCTGGAAATGCATCTACCAGCATGTTAAATAATTCCCTTACCTCATCTTCCGGGAAGTACATCAACAACCCCTCAACTATAATCAGGATAGGTTTGTCTGTTTTAATCTCATCCATCCAGGTGTAATCAAAGACTGATCTTGCTATCATCTTATAACGTTCTGTCTCTTTAAAGAACCGTCTTCTGATGCGGATGGGCTCCGGCAAATCCAGGTCGTACCAGTGCACTTTCTTATTATCTAATCGAGTGTAGCGGGTGTCCAGACCACATCCCATATTGATTATGGTACCATCTGGGTGTCTACCTATAAAATCATGGGTTGCCTTATCCAGTAGTTCGGTCCTGATGGCTATGCTCACCTGGGGCATTCTTCCACGCTCGAAATTTTCAAAGTCGTAATCTATTTGTTCCATCATTTCCAGGGCCATCTCATCCCTTATTATCGGGTTTTCCATTCTGGTTTCCTTGGCCCGGGCCCAGAGGGGTATGAGCATGGTCTCGGTTATGCCTTCTAAGTTTTGTTTCAAAAATTCCACCACTGAACTCTATTGAAAATATTATTTTTATTCTCTGCTTTTAAGTTCTTTATATTATTCATTAAATTGGTCTAATTTGGGTATAAATCTGGAAAAGCTTTAAACAGGCCTTGAATCAATTGTTTTTACAATTAACGATTAAGGAGTGATAAATTTGATTGATAATCTAATTAGATGGAAGCCAATATTTATCGGTGTTATCATTGTCTTAGCACTTTACATAATATCAAGCTTATTATCCGGTTTGAATACCACACTTTCGGACTTTTTACTGGTCTCAACTGTTGTCGGTTTCATGGTTGGAGGTAAAATAAAAAACGGCATGATTAATGGTGCGATCTTCGGTGTGATTGCTGGAGTTATCGTTACACTGGTTATGGTGGCCTTGTACTTACTACAGGGATATGGTGCATATTTGAGTTATATGGCATACAGCCTGGTTCTGTACCTGGTTATAGAGATTATACTTGGCGTTATAGGCGGAATTCTTGGTTCGCTGGTTAAAGTAGAGGCATATAAATATGGGTTGAAGAATGAATGAATTAATCAGGACAAAAATGAATTAATCAGGGTATTGAAAAGAAAATGAATATAATCAGGTATGAAGAAGGAATAATTTAATCTTATTGACCTGCTAGGGAAGTTCAATCCCGTAAACCCTCTCCACATTATCCACGTGGATCTTATGGGCATCTTCCACTGTCAGGATCCCGTTCTGTATCAGTCCCCTTGTCCGCCGGGGGACTGTTTTAGGACCTAGAACTGCACCGGGCCTGGTTTTCATATCCAGATAATCGGTTTCCATGAGAAAATTGGTCCCTTTTTTTAGCCCCTGTACTATCACCTTCTTAGTGGCGATGAGTGAGGGTGTTAAGCCGTGGTTTTCTTCTTCAAGGACAAATGGGCCAGAGAAATGTTTAACCACCCTGTGTTTGCTGATACCTGCTTTTTCTGCCATCTCGGCAAATTCCCGAAACTGTTTTTCCCCGGAACTTTCCGTGTGCAGCTGCACTGCACAGTCCGCATCCCGTGCCAGTTCCAAGGCACGTAACATTAGCCTGTTATGAACCTCCATCTCTTCTGATGAAGCTTCATAGTGGGGCCGTCCAATTTCACCGATTGCTATGGCCTTACCCTCCAGGACCAGCTTTTGCGCATCCTGGAGTGCGTCTTTCATCATCTCCTCCGCCTTATCCAGGGATATTCCCTCTTTTATGAGTCGGGAAAGCTCGGCAGGATGTGCTCCGACAACAGCAAACGCCTTCACATCCACGTTTTCATTTATTTCCTGGACGTATTTTATAACCTCTTCCATGGTCTCCTGAAGATTATAGGACTCCCCCATGGTCCAGGTTGGTTTGTTGGGTATGATCATCACTGTGCCCCCTGCTTTCTGGAATTTCTTGGCTACTTCCAGGGGTCCGTCCCCATTAACTGGATCCACGTGTATATGGTTGTCAGTTATTGGTAAATCCTTCATTTAACTACCTGATGTTTAAATTGGTCGTTTTAAGTAATCAGAAATCTTAAGTAATCAGAAATCTTCATAATTTTTTTATCTCATCTTCCAGTGCTTCTTCAAAGACCTTGAGGGGTGGTTCCCTTCCCGTCCAGATTTTAAAGGATTCTATTCCCTGATAGATAAGCATCTTAATGCCGGTTATGGTTTTTGCACCTGCCAGGCGGGCTTCTCTTAAAAGCCCGGTTTCCAGGGGGTTGTAAATCACATCATTTACTACTAGTCCTTCATGCATCATATCTGAGGTAACCAGGGGTTTATCATCTACATTAGGGTACATGCCAATGGGAGTGGTATTTATGAGTATATCCGCGTCTTCCAGTTCCTTTTCAAGTTCTTCTCCCAGGCTAACGGCCTTCACATCTACATTTAAATTATCCTTGAGATTTAAAGCTAATTTTAAGGCCTTCTCCAGGGTTCGGTTAGCTATTACAACCTGTCCCGCGCCACTTAAGACGGACTGAAAGGATATGGCCCGGGATGCTCCTCCCGCACCTAATATAATAACTTTACGGCCCTTTAAAGGTGTCAATTCTTTAATACCCCTTATGGCACCTAATCCGTCGGTGTTGTATCCCTCTACTTCATCTGCAAATCTTATGGTGTTAACCGCCCCGATGAGCCAGGCAGTTTCATGGATAACATCCAGGTATTTCATCACCTCGATCTTATGGGGGATGGTCACATTCAAGCCCTTGATATCCAGTGCCCTGGCCCCTTCTATGGCGAATTTGAGGTTTTCCCTGGCCACGTGGAATGGCACGTACGCATAATCCAGGTCGAAGTATTTAAACCCAGCGTTGTGCATGAAAGGTGAGATGGTGTGTTCCACTGGATCTCCAATCAAGCCCATTATTTTGGTTTTACCAGTTATCATATCTATCTATATTAATTCTCCATTTGGAAGTTAATAAATATTAAGAAATTCAGGGAGAATTGCTGGATAATGTTTTTAATTAAAGGAAAATAAGGGAAAATAAATATTTAAATTTTATTTAGCATATGCTGGTGTCGTTAGATGAGTTTTAGGTATAAGTAAACCCATATCATTCTCGGTTGTTTCATCTAAAACCTTCGGAACTGATTCATCATCTAATGAAAAGGTAAATAATGCCTTTATGGAAATTAATTTATCAGTAGTTATAATATCCGCTTCAATGCTCTCCAAATACTGTTCTATATATTTCTTTTCAATCCCAAAAACTTCCGAAACATCCAGTATTTCCAAAGCCACGACTTTGTTATTAACATCGAGATCTAATATGATATCATCTGTTATTTCGATAGACTCCTTATATTCATAGGGTTCCATCTCATTTATAAACATAGAGTCCCCATTAATGTCATATTCCCATTCAATACTGTTTGTTATTGTCATGATGCTTCCTTTAACAATCTGGTTTTCGTTTTACATTACGATTATATGCCGTCTTCACTATTATATTTCTTTTGGATTTAAGTACAATAATTA
>MVQY01000173.1 GCA_002067325.1 Methanobacterium sp. PtaU1.Bin097 | reverse complement strand
AGAACCATAACCCACCTCATCCACACTCAAACTAGCAGCAGAAACACAACTTAACATGCTTACAACCGTTAAAACCAAAAAAACAAATACAAAAATCCCTTTAAACCTTAACAAACCTTCAACTACCCTACTTGACATAAAAAACATCTTCTTAAATAATTTTTCACCTGCTCTTTTTCTAATAGATAGTTATAAACAACTCTTATATAATACTTTCTATTATAAAACTATTATTACTCGAAGATCAAAAATAAACCAAAAAGTAATAACAACAAAAGCAGGAAAAATAAATTAAAATTAAAACTAGTTGAAACTTAATTTCTAAATCTTCTCCACCCTAACCGCACAATATTTAAACTCCGGAGTCTTAGTAACTGGATCATGGGCAGCGTTGGTTATAAGATTTGTTTTCGTTTTTGGTGAGTGGAATGCCATGAAAACCAGGCCTTCCGGTGACCTTTCAGTTATCTTAACCGGTGCTTCAATTTTTCCCCGGCGAGATCTCACGCATACCATCTCACCTCCTTCCAGACCCAGTTTTTCCGCGTCTTTCGGGTTTATCTCTACCGGGTCATGGTCGTATAACATTTTCATGCATTTATCTGCAGCGGTCATGGTGCTGCTATGGTAATGGTAGATGATACGTCCTGTGGTGAGTACCAGTGGATATTCTTCATCGGGAAGTTCTGCTGGAGGCCGGTAATAGAGGGGTATAAATTTAGCTTTACCCGTCTTAGTGGCAAATGTATCCTGATGGAGGATGGGTGTGCCTTTATGCTCCTTATCGAAACAGGGCCACTGCCTGCTTTCATCTTCCAGGCATTGGTACTGCATACCACCATAAATAGGTGCAACCAATGCTATTTCTGCTGCAACTTCTTCTGCACTGGTGAAATTAAATCCTTCACGGGCTCCCATCTTCTGGGCTAGTTCGGAGATTATCTGCCAGTCTGGTTTGGAATCTCCCACTGGCTTTATGGCCCGGCGAACGCGCTGCACCCGGCGGTCGGCGTTGGCAAATGTACCATCCTTTTCTGCAAAGGACGCCCCGGGAAGTACTAAATCCGCTGATTGGGCTGTTTCTGTTAAGAATATATCCTGCACAATCAGGAAGTTCAGGTTCTTCAGTGCCTCCTTTATATTTTTACAGTCTGGTTCACTATGCACGGGATTTTCGCCCATAATATATAAGGCCTTTAAATCTCCTTTACGGGCTGATTCCATCATCTCAGGCATCTTCATACCCTTATTTGGAGATAATTCAGTGCCCCATGCTTTTTCGAACTTCTCCTGCACCTCTTTTTCTTCAACTTTCTGGTATCCTGGATATACATCCGGGAGGCATCCCATGTCACAGGCGCCCTGCACATTATTCTGTCCACGTATAGGGTTAAGGCCAGCTAAGGGTTTACCAATGTTACTTGTGACCAGTGCTAAATTAGAAAGTGCAAATACATTATCAGTACCATGGGAGTGTTCAGTTATTCCCAGGGAATAAAATATGGCTGCTGGAGCTGAAGTAGCATATATTCTAGCTGCTTCTTTAATTTTATGGATATTTACTCCAGTTATTCGTTCAACATAGTCCAGATCAAGTTCTTCCAGGGATTCCAGTAATTCCTCAAAGTTTTCACAGCGACTCTCAATGAACTCTTGATCCTGCAGATTTTCCTCCAGTATAACCTTGATCATGCCCATGATCAGGACCACATCCGTTCCTGGATTGTGTTGAATATGTAGATCAGCATACTGGGCCATTTCAATATCCCTTGGGTCGGTTACTATTAGTTTAGCACCATTCGCCAGTGCATCCATGATCCTCATGCTTAAAACAGGGTAGCTCTGGGTGGGATTGGTGCCTATAATAAATAAACACTTTGAATCTTCTATTTCACTGATTGAATTACTCATAGCCCCGCTTCCAAGTGTTTGGGCTAGGGCTGCTACTGATGGGGCGTGACAGGAACGGGCGGAGTTGTCTACGTTGTTGTTGCCCATGATTACCCTGGTGAATTTCTGTAAGAGGTAGTTGTCCTCGTTGGTGCAGCGAGCAGAGGATATGGCAGCGAACGAGTCATTCTCCCAGGAATTATCCTTCTGGTACTTTGATAATTTTTCCGCGGCAAATTCCAGGGCTTCATCCCAGCTAACTTCCACAAAGATTCCATCCCTTTTTATGAGAGGGTTAGTTAATCTATCTGGGTTGTTTATAAATTTAAAGGCATATCTACCCTTCACACACAGGTTTCCCCAGCTCAACGGGTGTTCTGGATCTCCTCTAATACTTACCACCTTTGAACCCCTGACTCCCAGATATAGACCGCAGCCTACCCCACAGTAGGTGCAGGTGGTTTTAACTTCCCTGGTGGGTTTAGAACTCTCTTTATCCACCAGTGCTCCCACTGGACAGGCCACCACACACTCCCCACAGGATACGCAGTTGGATTCCAGTATGGGTTCATCGCAAAAGGTGGTGATTTTAGTATCGTATCCCCGGTATCCGAAATCTATGGCGCTTACCCCTAATCTATCACGACAGGTCCTGACACAGATACCACAGAGGATGCACTTGTTTAAGTCCCTTTTAAAAAACGGATTAGAATCATCCAGCGGTATATCGGCAGAAGAATACCTTAAATTCCCCATATCTTCTTGGTCTATTCCAAAATAGGAGGATATCTCCTGTAACTTGCATTGATTATCCTGGGCGCAGGTGAGACAGTCGGTTTGGTGGTTGGCAACCAGTAACCGGGCCACTGTAATTTTAGCATCGTCTAACCTGGGGTTGGTGGTGGATAATTCCATGCCTTCTGCTGGCTGGTTTTCGCAGGAGGTGATGATTCTTCCCTCCTTATTTTCCACCAGACACAACCTGCAGGAACCTGAAGGCTTCAAATCAGGGTGATAACAGAGGTGGGGTATGTAGATCCCATTTCTAAGGGCTGCCTGGATAATGGTCTCCCCCTTCCTTGCCTTTACTTTCAACCCGTCGATGGTGAAGTTAACTTCTGAGTAGGTCATTTACATCCCCTATCTTTCATCTGATGAATTTATATCCTCTATTTGTCATCTTATGGATTATATCCCCAATTATTCATCTGATGAATTTATTCTCTATCCTTCATCTAATGAATCTATATCCTCTATCCCTTGTTTAATAATTATTAACACGTTTTCTAACTTATCTGCGGTGATACGCACTTCACTGCCTTATATTTCTTACATGATTCAAAACAGGTTCCACATTGGATGCATTTACCCTGGTAAATATGGTGGACCTCATCTTTCTCTCCGGTTACAGCTCCTACTGGGCATGATTTCTGGCATAGCATGCAGCCGGTGCAAAGTTGCGGGTCTACGACATATGATATCAGTGATTTGCATTCCCGGGCTGGGCACATTTTCCCCTCAATATGGGCCTTGTATTCATCTTCAAAGAATTTTAAGGTGGTTAATACTGGATTAGGTGCTGTTTGTCCCAGTCCACATAGTGATGTGGCTTTAATTCCCTGGGCCAGTTCGTGGAGGAGAACTTCATCGCCTGTTTTTCCTCTTCCCTGGGTGATATCCGTTAATATGTCAAGTATTTGCTTGGTTCCCAATCTGCATGGGATGCATTTGCCGCAGGATTCGTTCTGCACAAATTCCAGGAAGTACCGGGCTACATCCACCATACAGTTGTCTTCATCCATAACCACTAACCCACCGGAGCCCATAATAGCCCCGGCACCTACTAGTGAGTCATAATCTATGCTTGTATCCAGGAACTCCTCTGGAATACATCCCCCAGACGGACCGCCTATTTGAACTGCTTTAAAGCGTTTATCTTCCTTAATACCCCCGCCAATATCATATATCACTTCTCTTAATGTTCTGCCCAGGGGAACCTCAATCAACCCTGTGTTTTTTATTTGTCCGGAGAGTGAAAATGTTTTTGTGCCTCTACTATTTTTTATTCCCTTATTTGCGAATTCTTCTGCACCTTTCTGCATTATAAGGGCTACACTGGCCATGGTTTCTACATTATTTATGACGGTTGGTTTTCCCCACAGGCCGAAGGTGGTGGGAAATGGGGGTCTGGTACGGGGCATTCCCCTTTCCCCTTCAATTGAAGCGATTAGTGCCGTTTCTTCCCCACATACAAAGGCACCTGCTCCTTCTTTTATTTTTATGTCAAAATCAAATCCAGATTCTAAGATATTCTCTCCTAAAAGTCCATGTTCTTCCAACTGGGACAGTGCATTTTTCAACCGTTTTAATGCCAGTGGATATTCAGTTCTACAATATATGTAACCTTCTTTAGCACCTATTACATAACCTGCTATTAGCATGCCCTCTAATACAGAGTGAGGATCACTCTCCAGGAGTGATCGGTTCATGAAAGCCCCGGGGTCACCTTCATCGGCATTGCAGATGAAGTATTTAGTTTCACTATCAGACTCTCTGCACAGCTGCCATTTCAGCCAGGTGGGAAAACCTGCACCACCTCTGCCCCTTAAGCCTGCTGTTTCTATCTTCCTTATTATTTCATCCGGATCCAGACTAATGGCCTTTAAAAATCCGTTGTAGCCATCCCTGGCCAGATAGTGCCTGATGCTGGTGGGGTCGATGAATCCGCAGTTGCGCAGGATTTTCCTAACCTGTGGTTTAAGTACCGGTAGATCAAAGAGGTGTGGGACATCATTGAAAACTTCATCAACATCTTCATCAGATCGTACTTCCTCTTCCTCGAAGAAGTTGATATCCACTAACCCCAGGGCATATTCTAAAAGAGGGTCAGATCCAAGTATGTAAGAATTCACCAGTTCAGTGGCTATTTCTGGAGTAATCTGTCGATAAAAAATAGCTGGGTTTCCTTTTTTAATTATGGTTATTATGGGTTCTGCATAACAAAGACCTATGCATCCCACTTCTATTACTTTACATTCACAATTGTTTTTTTCCAGTTCCTCTACCATGACTTTCTTTATGGTCCGAGCACCTGCAGAATTTCCACATGTCGCGGCGCCTATCAGGACAACAGGAGCTTCATCGTTGATTAAATTCCTGTATTCTGCTTTTGATAGCTTTATAAAATCATTAAAGTTCATCTATTGACCTTTGTAGAGACTGATCATTAAGGATTTATTAATCTATGATTAAAAGTGTACTTTTAGCAATTTTATAGTTTTCTACCAATTTTAGATCCCAGTTTAATAACAATAATATTCCATAAAAAAGTTATAAAGAACAAAAATTAGATGATAACATTTAAATGTAGAAAGTCAGTAAATGCACTAATTCCCTTTAAATCATGGTGATACCATTGAAAAATCTTATTTTCCCCTTTTCTGCCATAATCGGCCAAAAAAATGCTAAAAAGGCTTTGATATTAAATGCCATAAATCCCAGCATCGGTGGAGTTCTAATTAAAGGTTATAAAGGAACAGGTAAAACCACCGCAGTCAGAGCCCTGGCTGATCTTTTACCCCCAATAAAAACGGTTAAGGGATGCTCATTCAATTGTGACCCTGACAAACCGGACTCACTATGTGGTGAATGTCGTTCTGGTAAAATCCAGGTAGTGGAGAATGATATGCGTGTGGTAGAACTCCCACTGGGATCCACTGAAGACAGAGTGGTAGGATCAATAAACATAGAAAAAGCATTAAAAGAAGGATCAAAAACGTTAGAGCCAGGGATACTGGCAGAAGCTAATCGTAACATATTATACATCGATGAAATTAATCTCCTGGATGATAACCTTGTTGACGTATTGTTAGATGCAGCCGCATATGGAGTGAACATCGTTGAAAGAGAGGGTGTTTCTATTACTCACCCTTCCCACTTCATACTGGTCGGGACGATGAATCCGGCAGAGGGAGAGCTCAGACAGCAACTTTCAGATAGAATAGGGCTGCATGTATTCGCGAAAAACATTATTGACGTGGATGATCGGATTAAAATCATGAAAAGGCGGGAAGAATTTGAAAACAACCCCTCAGAATTCATAGAGAAATTCAAAGATGCCCAGAAGGAAATAAGAGATAGAATCATCCAGGCCCGTCAAATACTCAAAGAAGTCACGATTTCACAGCGTTTAATGCGCGTAATTGCCCGTTTATGTATAAATATGGGGGTAGATGGCCACAGAGCGGATATCGCTATATTGAAAACATCCAAAACTATAGCAGCATATCATAATCGCAGGACAGTGACTGAAAATGATGTATTAGAAGCTGCAGAACTTGTTTTAGGAGAAAGATTCGAAAATCAGGAAGAAATGGAAGGAGAAGTTGAAAAAGCTGCTGCAGAAACTGCAAAAGAAGCTGATGAAGAATTAGATAAAGAAAATCAGCCCCTCGACCCTGAAGACACGGGTAATGAAGTTGATGAAGATTGCGAGGCACAAGAAGAGGATGGAGGGGTTGAAGGAGTCCCTCATGAAATTTACTGGGAAGAAGGAGATGAATATAACCAAACTCCAACCACTGGAGATGCATTAGAAGTAGGAACCCCATATGAAGGTGGTAAACCGGTTGAGGCCACTGAAGAGGTTGTTGATATACAAAAATTTCTGAAAGTGGAAAATGAAAAGAAACAGAGAATTTACGGTAAAAGAGTGGCTTCCAAAACAATTAAAGGCCGATATATCAAAAGTAAACTTCCAAAGGAAGTATCTAATGATATAGCTATAGATGCAACTCTTCGAGCTGCTGCGCTGGGATCCAAGGGGAATATTAAGGTTGAAATGGAAGACATACGCCATAAAATGAGAAAACATGATGCTAAAGCTTCAATCGCGTTGATTGTAGATATCAGCGGGTCGATGTTTTTTGAAGGAAAAGTGAATCGTATTAAGGGAATATTATACCGGATCATGGAAAATATCAATCGTCATCAGGATAAAATTAGTGTTATAGGATTTAAAGGGGATGAAGCAGAGATTATAATCCCTACAACCCGCAGAGCTTTCTCTTTTAAGGATCAACTGGATAACCTCACTGTGGGTGGAACCACCCCCCTGGCCTCCGGCCTTAAAAAAGGATTTGATATCCTTGTAAAAGAGAAATTACAGGATGAATATATTCCCCTGATGATAATCTTCACCGATGGCATGCCTAACGTTGGATTTAATAAGAAATTTTCCAGTTTATCCAATAAATATCTCCATGATCTGGGCTTTCCCATTGAACTGGATAATAGCCCTGTTGAAGATGCAATTAGAATAGCTGAGAATTTAAAGGATAAAGAAATAAACACATTAGTGGTTAATTTTGGAAAGGAAGAGTTGGGACATGAATTCAACATGGATCTATCAAAGGTTTCTGGCGGTCGATATTACGATTTACAGGATTTGATAAACCCAGAAACTGTTGTCACAAAGATTTTGGATTATGAACGCTCCCAACTTTAAATAATCAGTGGTGTTTCATCTTACATGTTGATTGAATTACGTTACAATACCTGATTTTTAACTGAAAACCTACGAAACACGATTACTATTGTCTTTTAGCTTGTATTACGTTATATTTGAGGATTTTTTCTTTCATTGAACGGGATACTTTTTGTGACTAATAAAATTTCAAATAATAAATTCAGAAACTCTTATCACAAAGTTTTATATAAGTAAAGTGAAGAACTTTTAGTAAAGATCATGAACATATTACCTTCGATCATTACATATACCTTCAACAATAAAACCTTAGAAGGTGTTTTATTGCTAACAACTGTCCAAAAAGAAATATTAAGAGCTTTAATTGATTTATATACTAAATCAAATTACATGCCCATCAAAGGAGAAACTATTGCCGAGTCTATAAACCGTAACCCGGGAACGATTCGGAATCAAATGCAATCCTTAAAGAGCATGGGAAGTGTAGAAGGGGTTCCAGGTCCTAGAGGTGGGTATAAACCAACAATAGATGCATATGATGCTTTAAATCTCAATATTGCTGAGGCAGATGAAACAGTGCCCCTATTTAAAAGAGATAAATTGGTAGAAAATATCACCGTGACCAAAATAGAATTCAGCAGCCTTCCCCGACCTGGAGAATGTAAAGCCGCCGTTAAAACAATAGGTAATACCAAACAACTTGACATCGGGGATAAAATAAGAATTGGTCCCAGTCATGTAAATAAGCTGGTAGTAAATGGTACTGTTGTTGGAAGGGATGATACAGAGGGTGTTTTGCTCCTGGATGTTCGGGACATACAGAGCATACCTGCTAAGACTGTGATGGAAGTTGCCACCCAGGATATCATAACATTAAATCCCAATATGAATATAACCGAAGCAGCATGGATTTTATCCAATAATAGAATAGAAGGCGCCCCTGTGGTTGAAAATGATACTGTTATTGGGATCCTAACGCTAGTTGATATCACCAAAACCATTGCCAATCAAGAAAAGGATCTTAAAATAACCGACCTCATGTCCAAATATATAGTAACCGTTGAACCGGATATGATGATAGTAGAAGCCATTCAAATTATGAATAAGAACAAAATAGGGCGTCTTATTGTGGTTAATGAACAACAAAGGCCCATTGGAATCCTCACTAAAACCGATATTATAAACCAGATAACAGGTTTAAGATATTTGGACTAGTTAACTTTGATTATACTAATTTTTATTAGATATACTCTTATCCATTCGAAGTTTATATTCCCACTTATTAGCCACCCATTTTAAGTTTAAGTTATACTTACAATTAATTTAAATACACAAAAAAGCGTATGTCATCTTAGAACTAAATAAATAGGCGGGAAAAAACTTAGATTTCAAAACAAATGAATATCTAGCGTTTAATTTTTTTTATTTTATGGGATCTAAAAGGCCCCAACGTTATGAATTCTTTATATTCGAGGTGGTTAAATCCACATAACGGATATAAGTCTTTCTAAATGAGTTTGTTTACAAAAGTTTATAACGTTCCAATCGAAACTGTTTAATAAATTAAATATATCATGAACATTCATGGAAGATTTGGATTAATTTACTCAAAAACACCGGTTAATCCAGGATTTTTTAAAATATTCTGTGAATGATCATGAAAGAAATACGATCATGGATGAAAATTACATCGATCATATTTAATGAGTGGAAAAATCACCTCACAATTTCGGATAGACCCATATGAAATCAAATTAAACAGGGATACTGTCAAAGTATAAGGATAAAATCCTAGGTATGAAACAATGTATAATGCGCTAGATGGACCTCAATATCGCTTAAAATTAGACGATAAGATAATATTACTTAATGATCAAAAATTTGAGCTTTTAAACTATATAGATGAATATGGTTCCATAACCGAAGCTTCTAAACAAGTACATATCTCCTATAGAAGGGCTCTAAAATATATTGGAGATTTGGAAAATGATTTTAACAACAGAATTGTTTCAACTAAAATAGGAGGGAAAGGAGGAGGCGGAAGTAAGTTAACTGATCAGGGAAAATTAATATTAAAAGAGTATATAAAGGTTAACAGTATCTTAAAAATGCATGCAGATGTTAATGAAATAGAAGGCACAATTTCAGATATCGATGTTAAAAATAGAATTGCTAACATCTATCTAAATGACAATAAAATCATTCTACCCCTAAGAGAAAATTTCGATGTTGGTGACAAGGTTCTGGTTTTAATCCGCCCTGAAGATATTTTTATCAAGTTAAAAGCCCAGGACTCCAGCGTGAAAAATATTTTCAAAGGAAAAATAATCAGCATGAACCTGCAAAACCAGAGGGTAAGGTTAACTGTAGACATAGGCGCCATCAATCTTTTCGTAGAGGTCACCGATTACCTCAAGGAACAGTTGAACTTAAACCTGGGGAAAGCAGTTTACATAGGATTTAAAGCAGCAGCTCTAACTGTAATCAAAATATAAGTAGAAATTGTATAAGTAGAAAATGAAAATTTTATTCTTTGAATTTCATAACAGGCTTCGATCAAAGTCTTTGTTTTTAATCTAGGCTTTTTTTCTTTATTTATTCTACCCATTCTGAGTATTAAAAATATATCTCAATAAAACAAATATATAGATTAAGAAATTTTAAGGTGATCTTGTATGTCGAAAAAACCGGGAAGTAAAAAATTACCTCCACATTATGTGAGTATAAAAGAGCGTTTTGGAGATTATGGAAAAATATTAGGTGATCTAGGCCGAGAAGTGAAGGACTCGGGGCATTTAGACAATAAAACTTGTGAACTGATTCAACTGGCAGCGGCAACAACACTCCGCTCTGAAGGAGCAGTGCACAGCCATGCCAGAAGAGCGATAGAAGCAGGAGCATCTGAAGAAGAAGTATATCAATCCTTAATCCTGTTAACCAGTACCATAGGTTTTCCCAATGTGGCCGCCGCAATATCCTGGGTAGATGACCTGTTCGAAGATTAAAAGGCCTTCTTTAGACTTCAAATTTTTTAGTAACTAAATTTGAATCCAATTTTTTTTCATGATAGCCAATTATTCAAATGATGGACAATCCGATAATAAAGAGGTAGTTTAAATGCGAGAAATGGTCAGACACGTTGAAGCCTTAAAGGTCCAAAAAGATGTCTCCCACATGACAGAGATAATTGTCTGCGACGAGGATATAGAGCTTATTATCAATGAACAGGTTTCCAGAAGCTTTTCCATAAGCCCCTCCCATCTAAAAGAATTTGCCGTGGGCTATCTCCTGGGTGAAGGACTGGCCACTTCAACCGATGACATCACCAGAGTGGAAGTTCAGGGCAACACCATCAACGTGGAAATAGATCTCGAGGATTTCGATTTAAGGAAAGAACTGATCGTGGGTTCAGACTGTTTTGGTGGCTGGCGAAGGAAAATTGAGATGGTGGATAAGGTAGAATCCGATTTCCAAATCTCTAAAGAATCCATATTCGATGCATTTGTAAAATTAAAGGATTCAGCAAAGACCTGGAAGGAAACCGGGGGTACACACGTAGCCGGCATGGTCTACGAGGACAACTTCATCTCTGTTGAGGACATAAGCAGACACGTTGCGGTGGATAAACTTATAGGTACCGCTGCTTTAAATAAATACGATTTCTCCCGGTGTTTCGTAGTCTACAGTGGACGGATGCCAGCGGATATGATGATAAAAATCGCCCGGATGGGTATACCCATCATCGCCTCTAACGCCGCACCCACATCATCTGGAGTTACTGTAGCCAAAGAATCAGGTGTGACCATGATCGGGTTCGTCAGAGGAGATAGGTTTAATATTTATTCCAGTCCAGAGCGTATTATAATTTAAAAAAATGTGTTTTAGTTTAAAAATCTTTAAAAAAGAAATTATTTGGAATAAAATAATTAAATTAGAAATAAAATAAACATCATTCCAGCACGGTGTGCCTCTGTTTCAGGTCCATCTCTGTTTTACCCAGGTCCACCATGAGCTGGGCAATCACCGCGTCCAGGAATATCAGGGTGGTAACCTCAAACAGGGTTCCCAGTGGGGATAAAGATTGGTGTTTCCCGTTGATCTGTCTTTTTATATAATTTTTTTCTGTATCTATTTTGGTACGGCCCCGGATTTGCACGACCAAATCTGCTATTTTTCCCATGGTAGAATCTACATAGGATGTGACGGCTATAATCTTTGCTCCCCGTTTTTTAGCTATTTGAGCAGTGCTTATTATATAGCTGGTTTCTCCAGAACCAGTTATGGCCAATAAACAGTCTTTATCTTTAATTGCCGGGGTTATTGTTTCCCCTACCACGTAAACTCCGATTCCCAGGTGCATGAGTCTCATGGCAAATGCCTTGGCCACCAGCCCAGATCTGCCCTGTCCCAATAGAAAAACGTTTTCACAAGTTCTCAATAGCTTTAGCATTTCTTCAACGTTTTCCCGATCAAGTTCTGCAGAAGCTGCAGATACGTTATCCACTATTTCCTGTATCGCATCATTTAAAATCATAAATTCACCCGAGAAAAAACACACATTATTATTTTAATCCTCTAATTATAACTGTTTGTACCATTATATAAATATTCAAAGGGACTTTAAAAATCTATCTCTACCGTGTTGAAATGAAAATCAAACCCAGATTAAGCCTGATTATAGGGGGAGAAACCCTCAGTTTCAAATTCTTTGAAACACTGGACATCGTTTCCCAAACCAGATCACAGAGAGAGGCGGCTAAAATACTGGGAATATCACATGCCGTCTTAAACAGGAGAATCTTAGATGCTGAGAAAAAACTGAACATGAACCTTGTAAAGAGCACTGGTGCCGGTTCCCAACTCACCGAGGATGGTTTAAATCTCCTCAAACAATACCATCAGCTTACAAAAAGGCTGGATACCCATGAAAAACCTGTGATCTGTGGCGGATATATATCTGCCGGGTTGGTGGAAGTTCTAGCCTCTGAATACGGCCTCGATGCCCTGGTCTACCAGACGGAGGATGAGAGTGCCCTGCACCTTTATGATATGGGATTGGTGGATATTTTAACCCTTGATGACCCGGTGAAGGCTTTTATGCGGGATATGGATTTTACTCCTATGGCCCGGGACCATCTAGTATTAGTATCTCCTTCTGATGAAGATATAATGGATCTCTCACAGTTAGAAGGTAAAAAATTCGTGGAAGTTACTGGTTCCGCCCAGAGACTGGCCTGGAACACCATGGACAATGAGGAAATAGATTACAAAATAGTTAATGTATTAAAATCCCCTTATGAAGCACTCAAGATTGTTAAAAATAGCCAGGACCTGTATACTTTCCTTAATAACAGCTTCACCAATGGTTCTGATGTGTTGAAGGAAGATACAAACCATATCTTGACCATGGTATTGCATAATCCAGAAGATGAAAAATTTAAAGGATTTATAGATTATGTAAGTGGTAGAGGAC
The DNA here is from genome assembly GCA_002067325.1 of Methanobacterium sp. PtaU1.Bin097. Lineage (GTDB taxonomy): Archaea > Methanobacteriota > Methanobacteria > Methanobacteriales > Methanobacteriaceae > Methanobacterium_A. Next base: position 955 of record MVQY01000173.1, on the reverse strand, counting down.
GTAAATTAATACAGGAATTAGGTTTCGGGAAATTTTAATCTCTTTTTTTTATCTTTAAAAAATTATAATTATTTAAATATCTAAAAAATAAAGTTAGGAAAGGTGATCTATTGAGCTATGAAAATGATTTACTAGCCGTGGGGCATACAGCACTGGATTATATCATCCAGGTCAACGGGTTCCCCCAACCTAACTCTTCAACTGCAATAAATAATATGAAAACCTTTTATGGTGGCGCAGCAGCCAATGTGGCCACAGTATCCGCTAATTTAGGACTTAAGGCAAGTTTAATCTCTGCTGTGGGTGGTGATTTCAGGGGATCTGATTATCAAAACTGCCTAAAGGGTTTATCCATTGATATCGAAGATATGATCGTGGTGGAAGATGAAAAAACCCCTACTGCCTTTGTAATAACCGATGAAAAGGGCGATCAGATAAGCTACTTCTACTGGGGAGCTGCAAAGTATTTTAAAGATTTTCCAACCCCTGTTAAAGCTATAAAAAAGGCACGTGCCGTACATTTGGCCACTGGTGACCCTGTTTTTAATGGGAAGTGCGGGGAAACAGCCAATAAATGCGATAAGTTAGTATCATTTGACCCGGGACAGGATTTGCATATGTACTCCCCAGAAAACCTTAGTAAGGTTTTAAAAATTTGTAATATTCTATTTGGTAATCATTATGAGATAGATCGAATACTAGAAATTCTGGAAATGAATATTAAGGAACTCCAAGACCTGGGGCCTGAAATAATCGTTAAAACCATGGGTAAAGATGGCAGTATAATATACGCTGATCAGGAAATAAAAATCGAAGCAAAACTGGTCAACAGTATCGACCCCACCGGTGGGGGAGATTCATACCGGGCGGGATTCTTGAAAGCCTATTTAAGTGGTGAAAGTCTGGAATTTTGTGGAAATTTCGCTTCAGCCGTGGCATCATTTGTTGTGGAAGC
>MVQY01000172.1 GCA_002067325.1 Methanobacterium sp. PtaU1.Bin097 | reverse complement strand
AGGAGATTTATCTGAAAGGAGATTTATCTGAAAGGAGATTACTACTTTTATAAGGTTTATTTGGTTATTTTATGGTATTTGAGGTAATAACATGGTTCTTGAGCCTGCTGATATACGATCTAAAGTTCAAAATAACGAGGAAAACCGGAACAGATGCCGTTGTCCGCTGTGCCCCAGCTATCCCCAGGAGTGCCCTGGTGAAATACTTTACTGTGGCACTCAGGCGAGTAAATGTGATATCAACCCCCAGACCTGCTTGTGCGACACCTGCCCAGTTTACTATGAATATGGGTTAAAAGGACTCTATTACTGTAATCTGGTAGAGACGGGGGAAACTAACACGTTGATGCGTAAAAAAAGGTCTGATGAGGATGAAAAATTCTACCAGACCGTTTTGAACATCCGGGAGGAGAGTCTGGAGGGTAAAAGTATCACCGTATCCATGGGCTCCCAGAAGAAGTTACCATTTTCCATGGACGACCTCTACTTCATCCCTGCCCAGATAAATAAGATTCCCTTAAATGAAGAAGAACATGTGAATTCCACTGTTACTTTAGGTAATCATGCAGAGAAGCCTTTTACGGTATCTTCACCTATCCTGATATCCGGGTTGAGTTTTGGAGCTGTTTCTAAGAACGTGAAATTAGCCATATTAAAAACTGCCCAAGAACTCGACATTGGATTTAATTCTGGTGAAGGCGGACTGGTAGATGAAGAGAAATCACTGGGATGGGATAATCGGATATTACAGTATGCAACTGGAAGGTTCGGAGTGGATGAAGAGCTCTTAAAACAGGCCTCTGCCGTGGAGATCCGTTTTGGACAGGGAGCATATCCTGGTAAAGGTAGCTACCTCCCCGCAGAGAAGATGACCCGGGAGGTCGCCCATATAAGGGGATTAGAACCTAGAGAAGGTGCATATTCCCCAGCCCATCATGAAGATATCACCAATGCACAGGAGTTAGAGGATAAGATATCCTGGCTAAGATTTTTAACTGAAGGCGCACCTATCGGTGCTAAGATAGGATGTGGTGATGTTAAAAGTGACGCGAAGATACTGGCGAAGGCAGGGGTGGATTTCATAACCTTGGACGGATTTGGAGGGGGAACTGGTGCCACGAATTTATATGTAAGGGAAAATGTGGGTATTCCCTTGTTCGCTGCTATTCCCCAGGCCCATGACGCCCTGAAAGAGTTGAATCTCAGGGATAAAATTTCAATTATCGCATCTGGTGGGCTGCGCAGTTCCGATGACTTCGCCAAATCCCTGGCTTTAGGTGCCGATGCAGTTTATATAGGAACGGCAGCACTTATAGCCATCAACTGTCAGCAGTATAGAATCTGTTACACCGGACTATGCCCGACTGGTGTGGCTACACAGAACCCACAACTGATTAAACAGATAGATATAGAAGAGGGTGTTGAAAGATTAACCAGTTTCATTAAACTATCTACCCGGGAGATAGAGAATCTCACCCGTATAGTAGGCAAGGACGATGTTAATCAGCTCGACAAAAGTGATATAATCTCAGTAAACAAAGATCTAGCAGAGATCTGTGGAGTTAGATGGTTGGGTGGGAAATAGTTTTTATCATTTGTAGTGGGGAATACTTTTATCCTTGGGAAGTGGGAAACACTTTTATTCCCGAAGGAGAGAATGTATACAAATCGATTAAATCAATTTAGATTACACAAATTCAATACAGGAGTTCATTATATTGGAAGTTCTATGCGTTACTGAGCAGGCCATTCACCGACCGGAAGTCCGTAGGTGGAGGGAGAGGATGAGGCACCTTGAACCCCTCGGCGGAGTGGTGGTGGTGCTACCCTGCAGTATGAGGAAACCCTATTCCCAGTCCAAGTCCCACCTGGTTTTCATGAGGGTCACCAAAGGTTACCAGGAGGCCATTTTAACCTCCCCATTCGGGGTATGCCCCCGGGAGATGGAGAAAACCTATCCCATACAATCCTATGATGTTTCCACCACTGGAAACTGGTCAGAGGAGGAAATAGACGTAACTGGTGAATGTCTCAGGGAATATGTTAAAGATTTGCCGGTGGTAGCCCATGTGGCTGGTGGCTACCGGGAAACGTGTGAAAGGTATTTGGAAAATGCGGTTTACACCTGCAAGGATGGTAAGACAACCTCACCAGAGTCCATGCATAACCTGAGAACTGCCCTTAAAAGCTATTCTAAAATTAGGGATAAGGATAAAAACCTGAAAAAATTAAGATCCATTGCTCGTTACCAGTTTAATGGTAAGGACGCCGATTCTTTGATACCGGACGGTTCCCGGATAACCGGCAGATTCAACCGGCGGGTAATCCATGAAGGTAAACAGATAGCAACACTGTTATATGAAACAGGACTCTACTCCTTGAACCTGGAGGGCGGCTGGATTTTAAGGGATCTGGGGAGATCCTGGGTGGAAATTGATTTCGACCTTAAAACCAACACCCTGTTTGCACCGGGAGTGGTGGACGCACACCCGGACATCCTCCCCGGGGATGAAGTGGTAATTTTAAGGCAGACAGATGTGGTGGGTGTTGGAAAGACAGTTCTCTCTGGTGAGGAGATGAAAAAGGCAGTTAAAGGAGTGGCGGTCAGGGTAAGGCATAGAATAAAGGGTTAAATTAAGAATTTTAACTTTCTTTCAATGTTATTGTATAAAAATTATAAATAAACATAAGTTTAAATATAATCATGAAATAAATTTTAATATAATTTATTCAAAAGGAATGGACCTTTTTAAGGGGGTTAAACAACTATAATTCCATTCAAATGAAGATATCAAACTAATAGAAGGTTAATAATTTACTTTTGAGGTAATAATTATGTCAGAAGAACTAGTGAATAAAATAAGGGAAGAATTAGCAAAAATCCCAGATCCACATATGGGAATCAGTATAGCGGAGATGGGCATTGTAGGCAACATAGAAGTCAACGAAGCTGAAAAAACAGCTAAAATAGAGATTATACCCACCAACCCGGGATGTATGAGTGCAGCTAACATAGCCATGCAGGCCAGATTAGCAGCAGAAAGCCTGGAAGAAATCGACAAGGCAGAGATCATAGTCAAAGGACACATGATGGCGGATGCCATATGTGAAATGGTGAACAAATAAAATGGGACGCTGGAACCTTGCCGCAGTGGTGGGTGTTCCAGGTGTAGGTAAAACATCACTTTGCAGGGCAGCATCATCATCCTCAGGGTATCGTTACATAAATTACGGGGAGTTGATGCTTGAAATTGCAAAAAACAGGAGAATAGCATCCACCCTGGAAGGAATCTTTAAACTCCCCCTGGATTTGCAATATGAAATCTGGAAGGAAGCTGCCACCAGGATAAGTGACTGGAAGAATGTTCTGGTTGATCTGCACGGCCTGGACAAGTCCCGGGAGGGATATCTCATCTCCCTGCCTGTGGAGATACTCCAACCGGATATCATCATCCTGGTTGAATCCAGCTACGAACAGATTGTAAAACGCAGGATAAACGACCAGGAAAGGACACGGCCTGTCCAGAAATGGAAGACCTTAAAAGAGGATATAGAACTCCTGAGAACATCCATGGCTGTGTGTTCCGTCCTGTTAAATTCCATTTTTGTAATTTTGGATAACCACGAGTTTGAAGAATCTCTAAATACCTTGAAGAGTTACCTATAAATAAATAAGGATAGTTTCCCTAAAAATAAAGGTATAAATATGATGAAAACTAATCTAGCATCTACACTACAATAAATGCTATTTTAAAAATTAAATATACATGAATTAAGTAGGGGGCCCGTGGCTCAGCTTGGTTAGAGCGCACGGCTGATAACCGTGAGGTCCTGGGTTCGAATCCCAGCGGGCCCATTTTTCTCTAATTTTAACCCTTTGATAATGCTTTATTTTTAATATTACTTAATTTACTTTTGATTTTAAATCAGTTTCAAAAGGTTTATATGCTCTTGATCCTACATATTTAAGTGGAGCGATGGTAATTTTATAGCATATAATTACCTCATTTTTATTTCTTTTTTATATTTTTAGCTGGATAATTCTTTAAATTAAATTTTTACCCATTAATAATAGGTTATTTATCAATTAATTGATTTTCAACCCTAAAAAAAATTTGTCTAAATTGTTAAGTATCCTATTGAACTGTTTAGAAAAAATTTTTAAAAATTTTGCTAAAATAATTCTCCACAGCTTAAAATTGGAGAATTAAATACAGTTTAAACGTGTAAAAAAGGGAAAATAAAAATAAAATAATATTTTTTCAGGTACTTCCTGTGGTGAAGGTGAATGTCCTGAGTGCTACTGGGTTTCCTGCCAGATCTGTGACGCGCCTGTATGAATAATCAAAATATACAGCGCAACTATTTAATGATAAACTAAAAAATCGGCTATAGGTAATTTTAAGGACTTAAAAAGGATTTAAAGGGATAAAAATCCGATTTATACCAAAAAATTATTCAGATTGCCATCAGCCTTTTTGACTTGCTACAATGAATTTATCAAGTTGTCTGAGGGCTTCGCCATCTTCTATCGCTTTCAGGGCAACATCCATTCCCTTGGTGAAACTATCTGCCTTCCCTGCTATATATAAAATAGCCGCAACATTCACCAAGCAGAGATTAAACCGGGCCTCATCAGCAGGACTAACTATTTTTCCACGTAGAACTCGTTGGAATATTTCCATGTTTTCTTCCAGGGTGTCCGGGGCAATGATGTGTTCTTCATCTGCCTTTTCTATGCCGAAGTCTTCAGGATATAGTTCCAATAAATCTACACTCCCTTCACGAAGTAGGGCGACCCTGGTTTTACCCACGGTTGATATTTCATCCATGGCGGGGTTACCCTCTGAATCAAAGCCGTGCACCACCATGGCCCTTTCCACATCTAAATTGTTAAGTACATGGGCTAATGGTTCCACTAAATCAGGATGAAAGACACCTAAAAGTTGCATATCAGCATTTGCAGGTGATGTGAGGGGTCCGAGTATGTTGAAGACGGTTCTAATTCCCAGTTCATTCCTTACCGGGGCTACGTTTTTCATTGCCGGGTGGAATACAGGGGCGAACATGAACCCAATACCCGCGTTTTCCAGGCAATACTCTACTTCCTGGTCGTTGCAGTTTATATTAACCCCAACGGCTTCCAGTATATCTGCACCGCCACATTTACTGGTTATGCTCCGGTTACCGTGCTTGGCTATGGTAACACCACAGCTTGCAGCTATGATGGCAGCGGCGGTGCTGACGTTGAAGGTCTTCAGGGTGTCACCGCCAGTTCCACAGGTATCGACCAGTGGATTTTTCGTGGAGCGGACCTTCAGGCTTGACTCCCGCATGGCCCGGACAAAACCCGTTATCTCGGTTACAGTCTCGCCTTTAATGGATAGAGCGGTTAAAAATGAGGCGGTCTGTGCATGGGTGGCTTCACCCTTCATGATGTCCATCATGGACTGGTATGCTTCTTCCTCTGTAAGGTCTTCACCACCAACGACCTTCACCAGACATTTTGAAATGGTCACTGTAATTCACCGTAAAGATTTTTCATAAATATTTTCTATTTCCTGGTTTGGTTTTCTATTTCCTGGTTGCTTCCTTAAGCTCCCTGCAGAAACTACCTATTTTAGTTAACATAACCTCTTTGTTTTCGAGGTTTTCCCCTATGATGTTAAGCAATGCACTGGCAACGATTGCACCATCTGAACCGGCACTGAGAACATTCCTCACATGTTCTTGACGGGAGATACCAAAACCAACTGCCAGTGGAAGGTCACTGTGACTCTTCACCCGGCTCACCAGTTCAACTGTTGTGTCTGCCAGTTCGGATCGGGCCCCGGTAACACCCATCACCGCCACCACGTAGAGGAAGCCACTGCACATCTCTGCTATTTTTTCTAATCTTTCGTTACTGGTTGTCTGGGCAGCCATGAAGATCTGGTCCAGACCATACTTATCCGCGGTGTCAAGTAAGATTTCAGCTTCTTCAGGGGGTAGATCAGCAGCTAATATGCCATTCAACCCACTTTCTTTGGCAGCTTTGTAGAATTCATCGGCACCCATCTTATAGATCAGGTTATAATAAACGAGAAGGCCTAGAGGGATGTTGGTAAACTCACGGATACGCTTGATGAATTCAAATCCACGCCGGGTGGTCATACCTGAGTTAAGTGATCTTATATCTGCAGCCTGGACTGTGGGTCCGTCTGCTATGGGGTCGCTGAAAGGGAATCCGAGTTCCAGTGCATCAGCCCCGTTATCCACGTAGGTCTTAACTATCTCCAGGCTGGTTTCAAAGTCCGGGTCTCCCACTACTACGAAGGGGATGAAGGCGCCTTCACCATTATCTTTAACCCGGGCGAACATTTCCTGGTAACTTTCAATATCCTGATTCATACTTCCACACCCATCTCTTTGGCAACCAGGTCCATGTCCTTGTCTCCCCGACCGGAAAGGTTTATCACAATTGTTTTGCCTTTGTTCTCCTCTTTTTCTGCATATTTCTTGGCGTAGGCAATGGCGTGGGCACTTTCCAGGGCAGGTATGATACCCTCAGTTTCACTGAGTAGCTTGAAGCTTTCAAGCGCTTCCTTATCAGTGACGGCATCGTAGCTTGCCCGGCCGGTGTCTTTCAGGTAAGCGTGTTCCGGTCCAACCCCAGGGTAGTCCAGGCCTGCAGAGACGGAATGTGCCTCGTTGATCTGTCCATCATCATTTTGGAGTACGTAGGAGAGGCTGCCATGCAGTACTCCCTCTGTTCCTATGGTTAGGGTGGCACCTGTATGTCCACTGTCGATTCCATCTCCTCCCCCTTCAACTCCAATTAATTCCACTTCTTCGTCTTCAACGAATGCGGAAAAGATTCCCATGGAATTACTACCACCACCAACACAGGCCATGATGGTGTCAGGTAGTTTACCCTCTTTTTCCATGATCTGCTTCTTGGTTTCCCGGCCTATGACAGCCTGGAAATGTTTCACCATGGTAGGGTATGGATGAGGCCCCATGGTGGAGCCGATGAGGTAGTAGGTGGTGTCCACGTTGGTGATCCAGTCTCGCATGGCCTCGTTTATAGCATCTTTCAGGGTACGGCTGCCGCTTTCAACGGGTAATACGACGCCGTCGGAAAGTTCCATACGGAAGACGTTTAGTTTCTGTCGTTGCACATCTTCACTGCCCATGTAAACCTCGGTGGGAATCCCTAAGAGAGCACCAACAACAGCGGTGGCAATACCATGCTGCCCCGCACCAGTCTCGGCGATGAGCCTTGTTTTACCCATATATTTAGCTAACAATCCCTGTCCTAGGGTGTTGTTTATTTTATGGGCACCGGTATGCAGCATATCCTCCCTTTTAAGGTATATTTTACACCCTAATTTTCCAGATAGGTTCTCTGCATAGTACAGGGCAGTAGGCCTGCCAGCGAAGTCCTTCAAGTAGTAGTCTAATTCATCGTTGAACTTTTCATCATCTTTATACTTCAGGTAAGCCGCTTCTAATTCCTCTAATGCAGGGATTAAAAGTTCGGGTACGAATACTCCTCCATACTTACCGAATTTTCCCTTGGAAATCATAATTTATCCCTCTTTGTAAATTTCGAACTTTTATGAATTATTCATAACCTTCATAAATTCAATTATCTTATTTTCATCCTTCTCTCCGGGCTGGTTTTCAACGCCGGAGTTTACATCTACATAATCAAAAAAATCTTCCAGGATTTTTCCTTCACTCTTCATCCTGTGGCTGTCCATGCCGCCGGCTAAAAACAACCCGACATGTGAGTTTTTTCGAGCAGCCTCTGCAGCTTTTACCGCCAATTCCAGTGGGATCTGTTTCCCGGTTCCTCCACTTTTACCAGCAACTTCGTAGTCAAAAAGTAGATAATCACAGACACTTGCATAGTCATTAATCTCCTTACTCTTTTCTTCTCCCATAACTTCAGATATGCCAACTGCTCTTATAACCTTCACCTGTGGATTGTTTTCCTTAAACCTCTTGAGCTCAGCGGCTGACTGTGAATGGAACTGCAAATACTGTATCCCCGTGGATTCAATCAGACTTTCAACTTCAACTAAATCTTCTGTTTCAGTTACCACGACAGCCCTGCTTTTATCCTGCATATACGCGGTTAACTTTTGGATATCATCAACTTCAATGAACCTCTTGGATCTTGGGATGTTTATAAAGCCGATGAGTTCTGTACCGTTTCGTTCACAGGTTTTAACATCTTCTTCATTGGTGATTCCGCATATCTTTACTTTCATCTTCGCTTGGTCCTGCTGTTTTTCGCTGTGGCCATTAGTTCTACTAATTTTTGGCTTATATTCTCTGATTTCATCACGCTGGTTCCAATGAGTATGGCATCTGCACCGAAGCTTGCCAGGAGTTCCACATCGCTTTCTGTTTTTACACCGCTTTCTGAGATCAGGGTCACATTTGAGGGAACATATTCTGCTAGCTCACGGGTCCGGTTAAGGTCGATGGTAAAGTCTGTGAAGTCCCGGTTGTTAATCCCTATTATCTCTACCCCAGCATCCAGGGCTTTCTCTATTTCTTCCTTGTTTTTACATTCCACCAGGGCATCCATTCCCAGATACTTGGTGAGGGCGATTCCCTCGGATAGGTGGGGATATACATCGGCCATAAGGAGCACGGCACTTGCACCGCTTGCCCGGGACTCGTAGATCTGGTATTCATCCATGATGAAATCCTTACGGAGCAGTGGTAACTTGCTTATCTTACATGCAATCTTCAGGTTCTCGATGCTGCTGTTGAAGTAGGATGTCTCGGTTAGTATTGACGCGGCACTGGCCCCTCCATTTTCAAATTGGGGTACGATGTCTGCAACTTTCAAATGGGAGATATGGCCCAGTGAAGGTGATGCCGGTTTGTATTCGCAGATTATAGAGATATCTTTTTCTTTGTCTAGGGCGTTTTTGAAGCTTTTCCTTAGTTTGATCCTTTTTATGCTGTTTTTAAGGTCTTTTATTGGCTTGTAAGATTTTTCTTTCCTTAAAACTTCATTTCTCCGGTTTATTATATCCTGAAATTTCACGGGTTGTGCCATCATACTCCCACCTTCATGAAATTTTTAAGTATAGTTATTCCTTCATCTGTACCTACAGATTCCGGATGAAACTGGAGGCCGATTATGGGCTTGCTTCTATGTTTAATGGCCATTATCAGGCCGTCATCTGTTTCTGCTATAACATCCATACATTTCGGTACTGTTTGGCTGTTGCAAAGTAAGGAATGGTATCGTGCAGCGATGAGAGGGTTACTGGTTCCCCTGAAGAGTTCATCACCATTGTGTAATATATCACTGGTCTTACCGTGCACGGGCTCTGTACGGATTATTTCCCCACCGAAGGTGGCGAATATCCCCTGATGCCCCAGGCACACTCCCAATATGGGTATTTCCCCTCCGAGTTCCGTGATTACCCGGGAACAGATACCGAAGTCCCTTTCATTAGTGGGATTACCAGGTCCGGGTGAGATAATTATGGCCTCTGGTTTTAATTCCTGGATCTCTTCTATGGTTACTTCATCATTTCTCCTGACAGTTACCTCACTTTCTATCTCCCCTATGAGCTGATAGAGGTTATAGGTGAATGAGTCGTAGTTGTCAATAATCAATATCATCTTATTCACTTCCCCTTCAATGCATCTACCAGTGCACATGCCTTGTTTTTACCCTCAACGTATTCCTTTTCAGGTATCGAGTCATGGACTATTCCGGCGCCGGCTTGAATTTTGGCGTTGTCTCCGTCGCAGACCATGGTCCGGATGGTTATCGCAAAATCAGCATTGCCGTTCAGTGAAAAGTAGCCAACCGCACCGCCGTATGGTCCCCGGGGTATGCCCTGTTCGAGCTGGTGGATTATCTCCATGGCCCTTATTTTAGGGGCACCACTGAGGGTGCCTGCTGGGAATATGGCCTGGAACGCATCCACTGCAGTTTTATCATTTCTTAACTGGCCTATTACCCTGCTGTAGATGTGCTGTACGTGTGAGAATTTCTTTATACCCATGTAATCGGTGACTTCCACTGAGCCGAAGTTACTGACTTTTCCCACATCGTTTCTTGCCAGATCTACCAGCATGAGGTGCTCTGCCCGTTCCTTTTCATCTGCTAGGAGTTTTTCTTCCAGTTTTCTATCTTCCCCTGGGGTTGAGCCGCGTTTTATGGTCCCTGCCAGAGGGAAGGTTTCTACCTGACCGTTTTCAACCCGTACCAGCATCTCCGGGCTGCTTCCGATGATCTCCTTCTCGCCCAGTTTCAAATGGTACATGTATGGTGATGGGTTTATTTCCCGTAGTTTCTTGTAGAATGAGAGCTTGTTACCGGAGACTTTGAATTTCCGGGCGTTACTGATGACGCTCTGGAATATTTCCCCGGCGAGTATTTTCTCTTTAGCTTCGAGGACCATATTTTCGTATTGTTCTTTGGTGAAATGGTATCCGTCTTCTTTAAATTGGATATCCTCTATTTCATGTTCCTCATTGGCTATGGCTTTTATGTAATCGGATTTGTCCTCACCCAGGGTCACGTAGTGGCACTGGTTACGGATCCTATCGAAAACTATCCCATCCAGGAATAGTCCAAATTCAAAATCAGGATAGGGGCTCCTGGCCACTTCTACTGGTTCGAAGTACTTCACGGCCTCGTATGAGACGTACCCCACCAGTCCTCCGCTGAATCCTTTCCTACCATGGGATGTGGATATGAGTTTTTCAATTTCATCGAAGGGATTTTCCACATAATACCCTTCTTTTGTACCGTTTCTTTCTATCTCCAGCACATTGTCATGGGCTTTTATTATTGCGGAAGGTTGAAATCCCAGGACTGAAAAACGAGCCATACCACTGTCACTTTCCATCGATTCCAGGAGGAAAGCGTGGGTGTTGTTCTGGTAGATGTTCTTGAATAGTTCAAATGGTGAGTCTAATTCTAGTTTGATGGTTTGGGGCTCTTTTAAGATTAAATCGCCAAAAACATTCACTGCCTTTCATGTTAATTACCCGTCTATTTTTTTGAGATTGGTTTTGTCTTGTAAAAATTGATTAGTCCCACCTATATTTATTGTACTATTTAAACCTTTAGAGTACAAATATATACATTGAAGCATGATAAAGATAATATATAATGTAGATTAAGGTACATAAAAATACATCAATGGAGGAATATGTTTATATTCAGAATACTGGGAGGCAGAAACTGTGTGGGACAGGATTAAACATAAGTTCGAGAAATTCCCGGCCAGGATGAGCGTGGCCCGGAAGATAGTGGAACTGGGTCTTTGTGTAGGGGAAAACAACAAGATCTACTGTGGAGATGTGGAGGTAAGTGACGTGGCCCTGGCCCGGGCAGCGGGTGTTGACCGGAGGACTATAAAAGCCACCATCGACGTGATCCTTGCAGATGAACAGCTGGAAGCCATCTTCACCAACATATACCCTGCCGGTGCATTCTTAAAGAATGTGGCATCCAACCTTGGCTTTGGAGTCGTGGAAATAGAAGCAAAGGCCGGTAACCCAGGAATTCTCGCCCAAGCCACCGATTTAATATCCCGGGAAAATGTTAGTATTAGACAGGCCCATGCCGGAGACCCTGAACTGGAAGAGAACCCCCGTCTGATCATTATAACAGAAAAACCAGTTAAAGGAGAACTTTACAATGAGTTTCTGAAGATAGATGGGGTGACCAAGGTTTCTATCTATTAAAAAAATATAAATAATCATCCTTTAGACTTCTATTTTAATTATCCCGGAAATTTAATGGTGAATTTCGTCCCTCTGGTATTTTCTAGTTCTATTTCACCATCAAGTTGTTTTACTAAATTATTTACCAGTTGCAAGCCTAAAGATTCTGTCCTGCGGAAATCCAGATTTTCAGGGAAACCAACACCATCATCTGCTACTACCATTTCCAGCTCATTTCCATCCAGTCTACGCAGACTGAGAGTTATTTCTCCTTCATTACTGGGAAAAGCATATTTAAGGCTATTTGAAATTAATTCATTGATTATCAAGCCACAGGATATGAATTTATCAATATCCACCGAAACCTTCTCCAGGTCCATTTGAGTTATGATCAGTTGAGGGTTGGCTCCATAAGAGCTGAAAAGCCCTGTGATCAGGCTTTGAAGATATTCTTGAAGGTTGATTTCTGCGAGATTAGGGCTTCTATAAAGATTTTCATGAATCATAGCCATGGATCTAACCCGATTCTGGCATTCTTTAAAAATTTCCCCATCATCTTCGTCCTTAACGTATCTGGATTGCAAACTCAGTAAACTGGAAATTATCTGCATGTTATTTTTAACCCTATGATGGATTTCCTTCAAAAGCACCTCCTTTTCTTCAAGGGAGGATTTAATCTGTTGCTCTCTTATTTCCAGTTTCTTTTGATTACTTTCTAATAATTTTCTTGCCTCGTTACTTTCTTCTAAAGCCAAAATTTGACGAATGAACATCATCATTATTATAATGCCCGCCCCAATCAAAATATTTAAATCAGTGCCATTAGGATGTGTATAAATCCAAGACAACAATATAAATATGAAAAAAAGCCATAAAGCAGGTAGGTAAGAACTCCAATTAAATTTTAAGGATAAATTTTGATTGTTTGAGTCTATATCTAAACTAAGTGAGGGGGTCTTGTTTTCAACTTCGATGTAAGAAATACCGGCCAGTGCAGTCAGGAAATAGGAGATTAACCAGCCCATATCTGAAAGCCCTCCGGGGACATAACTCCCGTAGATAGCTTGATAGCTGTAGATAATGTTGGTAATAATTAATACTGTCACGCTCAGGGCCAACAATATAAATGGATTTTTTTTAACATTTCCGAGCCAGTTAAAAATTAAATAGAATAAGATGAACAACAGGAAAATCTCTAAAAACACGTAGGCTAAGGATATGGCTATACCCAGGTTGTTTTCATTGTGAATTCCCAGTAAAGGAGTTATTAATATTGCCCAAAGAGCCAGGGCAATGGAAACAATTAAAATTCCAGTGTCCAGTAGAATCTGATATTTCCTGTTTTTATTGATCTGGTCGACGGATAGATAAAGAATCCCCATTATGAGTAGGGGATAGTAAGCCAAGAAAAATATATCAGCAATAGAGAAGGTAGGGTACTGGTTAAGATATACACTGAAAATTATCCAGGTAATATTCCCTAAAAAGGTAACTAATAGAGATAGTGCTATTAAAAACCATCCTATATAGGCTCTTCTATTGAATTTATAAGATTTCCTGGCCACATAAAACAAAACAAGAATTACAAATATATTTAGTATTAAAAATGCCACATAGGTGATAATGGAAACATAGGGTGAATCACCCCACAGAGTCAAAAGAATGACACCAAGGAGTACTATAGCTGCAAAGAAGATTGATAACGTCCGGAAAGACAGGATCTTTTGGTCGAAAGGCATTCTATTTGCTCCCCCTGGCACCTGGATAGTTGTTAACTTGAATATTTGTTAAAATGTTGATAATGACAATATTATCATTATCCTATTCTTTTATAAATAAACATGTAATCTGTACTTGGTAACCAAATCAAAAAAAGTTAGACCTCAGATCAATCTACACTTGGAAACAGGATTAGGGAATAAAAATTGGATGGTATTCAAAATAAGGATTTGAATTAAAAGATTTATTTGGTATCAAAAAATTGAATAAAATAGAAATTTGAATAAAATAAAAAAATCTAAAATTTATTCTTCCTCGTCCAGGACCTTTAAAAGCTCATCCCAGGCTTCTAAGGACTCTTTAGCCTCTTCAGCGCTAAGTACCTCAATGGCGTAACCAGAGTGGACCAGTACGTACCTGTCAATTTCAACATCGGTTACCAGGTCCAGTTTAACCTGTTGTCTGACTCCTCCGAAATCCACTGTTGCCATTTTATCGTTAATTTCCAGTATTCTGGCTGGTGCTGCAATACACATGTTTTTTATCTCCTCGTAAAAAATTGTAAAATTATCAAATAATATTTTTTAGAAATTAGGTTGAATGTTTGTTAATAATTTTAATACGAACTTCTACCATATAAAAATAATGGTTGGAGGGAATTAAATGAAAATAATAGTAATTGGCGGAGGTCCTGCTGGTAAAACAGCAGCAGTAGAAGCAGCGCAGATAGGAGAAGAGGTAACCCTCATTGAAAAGGAATATTTAGGGGGTAAATGTTTAAATGAGGGATGCATGGTCGTTTCCGGCTTGAATGATGTGGCCAAGTTTATGGATGACTCCCGGAGATTTAAGGAAATGGGGATAATCAACCAGATTCCAGATCTGGATTATGAAAATATAGCTCAGGGAATGAGGGCTGTCCTGGAGAAGATAAGGGCAGTCCATGAAGCTGAAACCAGTGAAGTCGGTATAGAAGTGATAGAAGGCACCGCTACGGTGGCAGAGGAAGGTCAAAGCGTAACTGTGAACCAGGAACAAATAGAATACGACCAGTTGATAGTGGCCACCGGTTCAAGTGCTTTTATCCCCCCAATTAGGGGAGTGGAGAATGCTTCAACTTATAGTGACGTATTAAATTTTAAAAAAATCCCGGAAAAACTCTTAATCATTGGAAGCAGTGTGATAGCAGCTGAATTTGCAGGTATATTCTCTTTGATGGGTTCAGAAGTTAAGATGCTGTGTAGAGATCCCTTTTTAGAGATGGTGGATGATGATGTTAGGGATTACGTGGCCAGGAAGCTTTTAGA
Organism: Methanobacterium sp. PtaU1.Bin097; assembly: GCA_002067325.1. Classification (GTDB taxonomy): domain Archaea; phylum Methanobacteriota; class Methanobacteria; order Methanobacteriales; family Methanobacteriaceae; genus Methanobacterium_A. The sequence goes on along the minus strand of MVQY01000172.1, from coordinate 21,498 downwards.
TAAAGTAGAAATAATGGATGATACACAGGCCAGTGAGATAACCAGTAACGGCCTTTATGTTGAAGAAGATTTTATGGAGGGTGAAGTGCTTCTGGCAACCGGTATGATCCCCAATTCTCAAATAGTAGAGGGAGTAGTTGACCTGGGGGGTCACAGGGAAATTGTGGTGAACCAGAAGATGGAGACCAGTAGGGAACACATATACGCCGCTGGAGACGTTGTAGGTGGGATTGGAACCACTCCCGTGGCCAGGATGGAAGGTGTAGTGGCCGCCAGGAATGCCTGTGATGTTTCAGCCGAAGTCGATTACAGGTTAATCCCCAACTCCGTCTCACTCTACTATGATGTGGCATTCATCACCAGGGGAGATGGTTCAGAGGATATAGATGAGACTGCCAACTTCAAAGCCTCAATACCAGGATTTGCAGGTCCCGGATCATTTTGGAGAGTACTGGAAGGCAACACTGGATTTACCAAAGTCAAAGTTGATACAGAATCCGGTTCCATAAAAGATATTTCCCATATATCACCCACAGCCCGTACCAGTATGGCCTATCTCGCCCGGATGATGAGGGATGAATACAAATTCCACGACTTCGACGATTTCCTGGAAACCCACCCATCCACTGATCCTGTTTATAAGCTGCTACGGTTTTTTGCCAAGTTTGGGTAGAAATATTAAATTGGGTGAAAATCCATGTTGGATCAATAGCTGTTTTATTGATAAAAAAGCAATAGTTTCAGTTCATTATTTATTTAATCTGCCCCTTAATTATCCGGGCTATCCGGTCAGCTGCGCCCAACACATCTGCACTGTATTTTTGAGCGTGACCTTTCATTTCACCTAAATTTTCGAGTGCATCATGTGTAACCTCCCGGATGTTTTCCACTTCACTTTCAAGCACAGCACCTTTAAAAACACTGGCTAAATCATGGTACCGGCCCCATTTAACACCCAACAGGGCTACTACAGGTATCTTTAAAGCTATCGCTTCCTGGATCATCATACCATCATCAGTAACCACCGCAAGGTCAACCAGTTTATAGAGGTCCTGTATCCAGCTTATATAACCCAGGTTGATGATATTATCTCCTTCAAGTATTTCCAGATATTCCTCTTCCAGGGGGGCTCCCACTACCAGGATATTGGCGTCTAACCCGCTTTTACTGAGTTCAACTGCACCCTCCGCCATCTTCTTGAAGAGTGAAGAGCCGGATGAAAAAAGAATGGTGGGACGGCCTTCATCGAATTCTGGAGGCATCATCTCCAGAGCTTTTTCCCGGTCACCCCGGGTTATATCGGGATTAACAGGAGAATAGGCTTTATAGATATTTTGATCTTCCAGGTCCATCTGGAAGAGGTTGGATTCAGGAAGAGCGATGGTGGTGGCTATTCTGGTGCACACCTTAGCATCCGCGGGGGTGATTAAAATCCCCACCACAGGGATGCCCGTCAGTTTACCAGCCAGGCACCCGACTACAGCTCCGCCACCAATTACCCCCACCACCACTTGGGGGTCTATTTCCCTGCATAACTTGGCCGCTTCCCAGGTGGATTTAGATGTTTTGATGGCCGCTTTGGCCAGGGTGAATTTGGTGGCGGCATGGCCCCCTGCCTGGGGTACGCTGATCTTATGCCATTTCAGGTCATGTTTTTTAAATAAAAGACCGGGTGCAGAGTGGTCCAGGGCAAATTCACATTCTACACCATAACTTTCCAGGGCACGGGCGATATTGAGGGCGGTGACGGCGTCTCCCCCAATACCCCGGCCTGTGACGATGAACAATGCCTTCATAGGTTTATGAACTCCTTGTCATGTATGATTAGTATTAGATTTTGATTTCTTAATGGTTTATTGAAGTTATTCTTTAGGATACTCCTATTTAAATATCTTTATCATGGGATTTAGATTTATTTAATTCATTGAATTTTGTCATGCCCAGATTAAAGAATTCAGTGTTCCAGATGAAATCATAAATTCCAGTTATGGTATCAACAAACTCTTCATATTGGTTCCAGATGGCTATGACTGTTTCAGATAACACAGTATCTTCTGAAAGTTTGCAGAAGACTATCATCATTTCCTTCCGGTCCCTAACCACCAGTTTAATGAAGGGCACAGGGAATATTTTCATATTTATGGGAAGCTCCTCTAAAATCTCCTTGACATGTACTTCCACATGGTCGACTGAGGATTTAGGAACAGTAAGTATTTTTACATCCACATTTTTCTTGATGGGCTTTTGTAAGGTCTCCTTTATACGTTCCGGTTCCCCGGGAAACATCAACCCGCCTAAGATGAAGAGGGATTCCTCTGCCCGGGATATTATTTCCATTTCCTTGTTCACAATTTTTTCCTGGCCATGTAAAATCCAGATTGGTGCGGGTACCTGTGGAATCTGGCTTTCATATATGTTGCTTAGTTCAGACTCCGCATGGTCCAATCTATTTTTTATGTGCTGGGATGACCTGTAGAATACATCCAGGGGAGGGACAACTGTGAATTTTAAGGGTTTTCCCTTGCTCATCTCAACGAACTCCTTTTTAACCAGACTTTTAAGTACCTGATACACTTTGGAACGAGGTACGTTGGCTGCTAAACTTATTTCTGTTGCATCTGCGGAGATAAGAGATGTTAAAGCCACATATGCGCGTATCTCATAGTCGGTTAGTCCCATAATTTCCAGTGCCTCAACTGATTCCCTGCTTAAAACCATACACACACCTATTTTTTCATTTTATACCATCTTAGTTACAAAATGTATAAATAGTTTGTTATCTGCAGATAGTAAATTAGATGATGTACGGGAGGGTGAAACCTTGAAAACAAAAGAATATGCAATTTTAACTGATTATCTAACTAAAAATTACGGTGACTTCACAGCAGTAAACAACTTAAACCTGAAGGTGGAGAAAGGGAAGATATATGGACTTTTAGGTCCTAATGGTGCTGGTAAAACCACTTTGATTAAGATGCTATGCAGTATCAGCACCCCCACTTCTGGAGGCGCCCATATACTGGGTAAAAAGATCCCTGATGGAGATATTGCCTCCAAAATAGGGTACATGCCCCAGGAGACGGGGGTCTACTTTGGTCTTACTGTGGACCAGAACATGAAGTTCTACAGTAGAATATTCAATCTGCAAAGAGAGAAAGCAGAGAAAAGAATAGCTGAGCTACTTAAATTCGTTGACCTGGAAGATTGGAGATATGAAATGGTGGATAACCTCAGTGGAGGGATGAAACACCGTGTTTCACTGGCTTGTACTTTGATCCATGAACCAGATCTACTTTTCCTTGACGAACCAACCGTAGGTGTTGACCCTGAGCTTCGAGTGTCATTCTGGGATTACTTCGAGCAGCTAAGGGATAATGGGGTTACCATTCTTATAACCACACACTACATGGATGAAGCCAGGCGCTGTGACCGTATTGGCTTCATGCAGAGGGGGAGACTCATCGCCGAAGATTCACCTCTAAAACTCCTGGAGGAAAGTGGAAAAGACTCACTGGAAGATGCATTCCTGGCATTCGCCAGGAACGAGGATACCATGCGGATGGGGGTGGTTTAGATGAAATTTTACAGGATAATGGCCGTAAGCCGCCGTGTCTTCCGGGGAGTGGTTAATGATAAGCGTAGTCTGGTTTTGTTATTTTTAGCACCCATCCTGGCCATGTGTGTTTTTGGAATAGCATTCAGTGGAGATGTGGAAAATGTTAATGTAATCATAATCAACCAGGATCAGGGATTCACCCCTCCCATGGGGGATACAATATATTTAGCCGATGAAATAGTTAACAATCTCAATACAACTACTCTAAGTATTCATAATATGACCAGTATCGATGATGCACGGGCAGAAGTTGAAAGTGGCCAGGTATCGGCGGTTATAATATTCCCGGAAGATTTCAGTGAGAATGCCATCTTGAAGTCTCAAGATCAAAGTTACCCAGACAGTGCAGAGATAACTATAGAAGGTGACGACAGCATCGTCAACATAAAAACAGCCATTACCACCACGGTGAGCACAGCCCTTTCAGATACCTTAACAGAAAACGGGGTCACTCCCGCCATTCAACTTAACTCCGATCCAATCTACGGTGAGGACGCCGAATTCATCGACTTCTTCGTACCAGGGATACTGGCCTTCGTTGTTTATCTCTTAACCACCATCTTAACCCTCATTACCTTCGTAAATGAGAGGTCCAGCGGGACTTTAGAACGGGTATTATCCAGCCCAGTAACTGAAGGAGAACTGGTGATGGGATACGCCATAACATTCGGTACCTTCGGTGTCTTACAGGTTGCACTCCTCTTAACCATAGCCATACTGGTCTTCAACATCATGGTGGTGGGCAATGTACTCTTAGCATTTCTAGCAGTGGCCATACTGGCCATATCCTGTCAGGCCCTGGGCATACTGCTTTCCAGCCTTGCAAAAAGAGCCGAACAGGCCATACAATTCTTTCCCCTGGTGATATTGCCTGCATTCCTGCTTTCGGGTATATTCTGGCCGATACAGGCCATACCAGAATGGATAAGGCCATTCTCCTATCTGGTACCTCCCACCTATGCAGCCAACGCCTGTCGGGCGGTGATGCTTAAAGGATGGGGGCTGGATAAAATATGGCCTGATATACTGGCGCTGGTGATATTTGCCGTTATATTTCTGGCTCTAGCAGTGTGGACCTTGAAAAGGAGTAAAAATTAGCATTTATATATCAAGAACTTATTTCAACAGTTTTATTTACCGCCCTCAAAGCTCTTGATATACCATATTCTAGATGTTCCTGTTTTATAGGTTTACTTAAGATGATGAGGTCTTCTGGTATTCCTAACGATTTTATTCAAACAATATTTTTAATAAAAACAGTCAGGAAAATAATTGGAACATCATGAAGATTCTTTATTTTGTCTGCAGCCTCCGCACCACTCATTTCACCCTTTAATTTTAGATCTATTAAAATCAGATCTGGGTTAATCACCCACTTTTTCAAGGGCTTCTTCTCCACTGGAAACCATTAAGAACTTATCATATCCCAGGTTCCCAAGATAGTTTTTAAATCCATTATAGTCCCGGAATCATTTTCAACGATTATAATGTTCATAGAAATCAGCTGTTTTTCTCTAATCTGGAGACAGCATAAGGATTGTAAAACAATCTCCGCAACCCCAGTTGTTTCCCTAAACTATTTTCTATTTTAATTTCCCGTTTTTTTAGGACTAATCTCCTCACCAGATCACCCAACCCCCCACCAGTCAAGACATCCATCAGTAAATCACCGAAGTAGGGGTTTTCTATTTTGAGTTCATCTTCCAGGAAGGATCTGAGGTTATTCCACCTTAACAGAGCTATTAAAATAGAGGTAATAATCAAAAGGATTAAAACCATTAGGAACACTCCGGCAGAGTCCCAATTGTAGGAATTAGACATAGTAATTCCCCAGAGGGCGTATATAATTCCCAGGGCAACGGCGAAGGAGTGGTTACCCACTTCACCCATCATGATCTTACCCCGGTAATCCAGGGGAGCGTATCCCAGACATGCGGCCAGAACAACTAAAGCAAGGGAATATGGGTTGCCTGTAGTTAAATAAAGGAGCACTGCAATTATTGAGCTCATTATAATTATGGTGGAACAGGCTGTCCCGGGCTGCATATCTGCAATGTTCAGGGGTTGAATCATCAGTGCAATCAGTATAGAGACCGGGCCGAAGTATAAGTATCCGACGATCATGACTAACAACATCCCTATGCCCCGGGAGAGCTGTCCCAGTTCAAAGGGCAGGGATTTGATCTTTTTCCTACCAATTACATCGTCTAGAAATGCCATTAAACCAATTATAGCTATTAAATAATTTCCTGGGGGTGGGAAAAATAGTAAAAGAACTAAAAAAGGAGCTAGACCCACGGCCCGCGGAGTTCCCTCTCTTATCTTTGTGTACAGGTTCCCTCCCCATCTGGTGAAGAGAAATTTAAATAAGAGAGTTAAAACTGCTGATAATAGGAATATTAAAATTAAGAGAAGTATCTGATCCATAATTTACTCCTGTTATCCAGATTTTTGTCTATTCTTATGTTTATCCAATTTTTTAAACACTGTACCTTAAAAGCGCCGCAATACCACCTAGAGCCTGTAACTGTTTACCGCCCTCGTGTTCGCTGCTTATAACCATCACTTTACCACCCAGATTCTCCGTGGTGTTCATTATCTTTTCCACATCTGGTTCCCGAACCAGTTCGTCTATGACCAGTAACTGTTCCACTGCCCCTGCCTGGGCTGCTACTTCAACCTCTTTCTTACCATAAGTTACCAGGTTTGATGTCTTCCCAATCTCCTGGAGAACTTCGGTCATGACACGCATCTCCTCGGCGATACGCCCCTCGGTTGCCATATCTTCCAGGAGGCCTTTCTGGAGGACTTCGCGTATCCCTGCTCTTCCACCTGCCCCTGTACTTTCCAGGATGGCCTTTTTAGATATTTCCTTGTGTTTTTCTTCCAGATATTTGTAGAAATCATTTTTTCCAAAGCCAGGGCCGGCTATGACTATGCCTTCGATTCCTTTGAAGGTGCCTATGGTTTCCATTATTTGGTCGTAGAATTTTTCGATGACCTGCTGCCGGTTCTTCTGCACCATCCTCTTCCCGGACACTCCACCCACTATGGGTCCGTAATATTCCACACCATACTGGCGCAGTATTCCAATATCCGCGTTGTCATCTTCGATAACCACCACCAGGGCTTTGGGTATTTTAGATGCTTCAACCGCGTCTTTAATCCTTTTAAGGTGCCAGCGGGACCATTTCTCTTTCTGTATTTTCACTGGATTTTTAAGCTTCAAATCCAGGGTATGGTGGGAGCCCAGGGGAACCAGGTCTTCAGGACCCTTTTCAATCACACCGGTTGCCCGTAATTTTCCGGTGTACCGGTGGAAATTAATGCTTTCTACGCGTATGCCCATAAAGAATGTTTTCTTAATCCCCCTATCGCTACGGAGGCGTTCCCCGGTTGTGTCCTGTATACGCCTTGTTGTCCTGGCTGATAGGAGGTCTCCTGGTTCTATCAAATGGGAGAGGTGCCATAGATCATCCAGGGTTTCTGGTAATAATTCGATGATCCCCTTCTTTGTATCTTGGTGGACGATGCGCATGATAATATGCCCTTTATATTTTATTCTGTTTAATAATAGACTATATTCTTATTTATTTGTTCTCCATTTACGTTTTAATTAATTTTTTTGTTCTCAATTTTTTTTCTCACCTGCTTAATCATAAATTTTAAATAAAAGTTATTACTACCTTTATAGTGGTGACTAAAATGGAAAACCAGATTGAAGAAAAGATCGTAGAAGCTTTAGAAAATGTCGAACCTTGGCAAAGAGTGCCCACCTCAGTCGACGGAGCATTTCTAGTTAAAACTCCGGAAAAAGGAGGTAACAAAACAATAATGGTAGAAATAAACCCATTAAACGAACGTAGAACACCCATGAAACGCAGAGGCCTGTTTTTAAGGCAGTCTGTAGAACTGAAAAAGTTCCTGGAAGTCCTGGAGAACGAGAGCATTGGCGAACTATTGAAGGCAGTGGATGATATGTCTGCTAAGTCTGTGGCAAAAACCCCTGAGGGAATAAAAACACTGGAGATCTGAAAATCATAGGGTTACAGAATGAGAGGGATGGTATCATATTTAGAAAATTAAGAGATGCCCAGATAATCTATTAAAAATATTTAATAGACAGCCCATCTAAAGATAACTCTATGGAAATTGCAGTGATTGGAGGTACCCGTGGACTAGGAAATTGGATAGCAAATTTTCTCAAAAAAGAGGGTTGTGATGTTACCATCACCGGGAGAGATAGTAGACTGGGAATGAACATAGCTCGGAAAATGGGAGTAAAATACACTCCCAACAATATCGAAGCAGTTACTCGGTCCAATATAGCTATTTTAGCGGTACCCATTGACGTTACTCCTCGAACCATTAAGGAGATAGCCCCCCGTCTCCAGGCAGGATCTTTGCTGGTGGATGTTACATCGGTCAAGGAAAAGCCTGCCCAGTTAATGCAGGAATACGTCCCGGAAGGAGTGGAATTCATACCCATGCACCCCATGTTCGGACCAAGAATAAGGTCCCTGGATGGTCAGGTGGTGGTACTCACACCTGTAACCAAGGGTGAATGGTACCAGAAAGTGGTTGAATTTTTAGAATCGGAAAATGCCCGTATTATAGAGACAACACCCAAGATACACGATCAGATGATGAGCGTTGTTCAGGGTTTAACCCATTTGACTTACATCAGCATGGCCGTTACCCTGGAAAAATTAGAAGTGGATGTAAAGGAGTCAAGGAAATTTGCCAGCCCCATCTACAGCCTGATGCTCGATATGATCGCCAGGATCACTGCAGAAAACCCCTACCTCTACTACTCCATCCAGACCCACAATCATTACATCCCCAAGACCCATGAAAGATTTCTCTCCACATACAGCGAGCTCAATGAAATGGCAAAGAATGGGGATGAAACCAGTTTTGTTAAGGCTATGAGCAGTGCAGCCAAACATATGGATGATCTGGAGGCTGCCTTGGGACGATCAGATAAAGCCATATCTGCTTTAAACCAGGAATTGAATATTTTAAAGAATTCTATGGGTAAAGAAGTTGGTTTAAGACACATCTACTCTGGTAAAATACATATAGGAAAATTGGAAGAAATTTCCGCCGACTTAATAACCTTAATCCATAACCAGAAGATAACTGAGCTGAAAATTTCCAACATAGAAATATTGAGTCCCCGGGAACTGGAAGACTACAAGAACGATAACTGTCCCCGGAAGAGTTTCGATGTTTCTGTAGTTTTACCAGAAAGTGCCGATCCAGAAATGGTTGCCCAGGCCATTGGGAGTTTTAATGGTGTGGTGGCTTCCCAGGTAATAGACGTCTACCAGGGCAGTCAGATAACTAAAGGGATGAAGAGCATCACCTTAAGATATGAAGTGATAGATCCACATGCTCGAAGTAAGGTAGAAGCACTTCTTAAGGGTTTTGGCGGGATAATAAGATGATAATAAACAATTACTTTTTATTCGGTACTATTAAATTAAACTCGTCAGAAGTGAGTTCTGTATAATTGAGAAGTTCATTTTTTATTAAATCTTTTCTAATAGCTATCATTAGTTCTCCTAATGCCTTTTCTGCATCAGAATGTTCCATATATGCTTTTAAAAATTTATTGACTTTTTTATAACATCATCAGGACTATATAGCCAAATTAAATTAGTTTCATTTAAAAATTCAAGTTGTTTTTCAACATTCCCAAATCCAGAATCAAGTCCAATTAAACTTTCTATTAATTTAGCATAGCTATTTTGTTTCTTTGTATATAAATCCTGTTTTCTTTTATACTCGATTTCTGATATTTTATTTCTTAAATTAATATACCAAATGGCTACTGCAAATAATAGGGCTAGTAAAGTTCCTATAACACCTATTGCAGTTAATATATCAAAATCGACCATTTAATCAACTCCTTAATAATAGTATAGTAATTAAATCTGTTACTTAGTACTAAATAAAGGTTTTGAAATTTATAATCATAAAAATTCGTACTCTATTGTTTTTATTAACGAGGTGTAAAGTTAGGGAGTGTTGGGATTTTATCAGTATTTTTAAATTCATTTTAAATTCATTCATTTATTATTCTTTCAGCAAATAAGGACAAATTATATAAAAAATTATTATTGCTGATATCACTCAACCCTCATAAATTTACAACCACTTATTAACAAAACCTTTATATAGGATGAACAACAAGGTTATAGTAACATAAGTTAACTAAAATACCAATGGTTTACTAATTTATTTTTAGATTTTTTAAAGCATTTTTTCCGCAAAATAAAGCATATAATCAATTAACAATTAAAACAAAAACTTAGATGGGGGAATAAATATCGAAAACGAAGAAATGAAATTAAAAGTTGCAGAAGCATTTTCACAGGCAGATGTAGGAAGAACAGTAGCCAGAATAGACCCACAATGCATGCAGCAACTAGGCCTTATAGACGGCGACATAATCGAGATAGAAGGTAAAAAAGTTACCGCCTCTGTAGTGGCATCCTCACAATCAGATATACGTCTGGGAATAATCAGGATAGACGGATACATCAGAAAAAACGCCGGAACATCCATCGGAGAAGAAGTGACAGTTAGAAGGGCCAAAGTAAAAGAAGCCCAGAAGGTAGTCCTGGCACCGGTAGACCAGCAGGTGATGATCAGGGGAGACATCAAAGGAGCCTTCAGTGGAAGAGTATTCACCAAGGGAGATATCATCAAGACAGGCATCAGACCCCAGGCAGCTGCAATGGACTCCATGTTAGACGAGTTCTTCGGTGGAAGGAGCAGTTTCAGCCCGATGGGAGAAATAAAACTGGCCGTAGTATCCACCAAACCAGCCGGTACAGTTAAAGTCACCAGTATGAGCGAAGTAGAAATACAGGCCAACCCAGTGGACATATCCAAACTCGAAGGAGTAAAAACCATAATAGACGTCACCTACGAGGACATAGGAGGGCTCAAAGAAGAAGTCCAGAAAGTCCGGGAAATGATAGAAATCCCACTTAAAAGACCGGAACTCTTCGAAAGACTGGGCATATCACCACCAAAAGGGGTGCTGATGCACGGCCCGCCAGGAACAGGTAAAACCTTACTGGCCAAGGCAGTAGCCAATGAAACAGACGCCCACTTCATATCCATACAGGGCCCAGAGATAATGAGCAAATACGTGGGCGGATCAGAAGAACGCCTCAGAGAACTCTTCGAAGAAGCAGAAGAAAACGCACCCAGCATAGTATTCATAGATGAAATCGACGCAATAGCCCCTAAAAGGGAAGAAGTCTCTGGTGAAGTGGAAAGACGGGTGGTAGCCCAACTATTAACCCTGATGGACGGACTTAAAACCAGGGGACAGGTAGTGGTAATCGGTGCAACCAACAGACCCGACGCACTGGACCCAGCTATACGCCGGGGAGGAAGATTCGACCGAGAAATCGAAATAGGCGTACCAGATAAAGACGGACGCCAGGAAGTACTCCAGATACACACCAGAGGCATGCCATTGGATGAAAAAGTTGACTTAGAAGAGATAGCCGAAACCACCCACGGATTTGTAGGAGCAGACCTGGAAACACTCTGTAAAGAAGCCGCCATGCGGGTACTAAGAAGAGTATTACCAGATATAAAACCAGAAGAAGAGATACCCCAGGAAATACTCCAGGAGATGATCATCAAAAAATCCGACTTCAGGGAAGCCCTAAGAGAAATCCAACCCTCCGCCCTGAGAGAAGTACTGGTTCAGGTACCGAACGTTAAATGGGATGATATCGGAGGATTAGAATCAGCTAAACAGGAACTTAGAGAGGCAGTGGAATGGCCCCTCAAATATCCGGATAGCTTTGAAAGATTCGGGGTAAGACCACCAAAAGGAGTGCTTATCTACGGTCCACCAGGAACTGGTAAGACTTTACTCGCAAAGGCAGTGGCCAATGAAAGTGAATCAAACTTCATAGCAGTTAAAGGCCCTGAACTCCTATCAAAATGGGTGGGAGAATCAGAAAAGGGTGTCCGGGAAGTGTTCAGAAAAGCAAGACAGACAGCACCAACCGTAATCTTCTTCGATGAAATCGATGCACTGGCCTCCACCCGAGCAGGGGGAAGCACAGACTCCGGTGTAACCCAGAGAGTAGTAAACCAGCTACTTACCGAGATCGACGGTATGGAAGAACTCCAGGACGTAGCGGTAATCGCCGCCACCAACCGGGCAGACATACTCGACCCGGCACTGGTTCGACCCGGCAGGTTCGACAGGCATGTAAAAATAGAAGAACCCGATGAAAAAGGCCGTCTGGAGATATTCAAAGTCCACACAGCAAAGATGCCCCTGGCAGATGATGTGGACCTGCAAAGACTGGCCAAAAACACTGAAGGATACGTCGGTTCTGATATTGAAGCAGTCTCCCGTGAAGCAGTGATGCTCGCCCTTAGAGATAACTTACAGGCCGATAAGATCACCATGAAAAACTTTAGAGACGCCATGAAGAAGATCAAAACCGAAGAAAAAGTGGAACTCATTCAGTACCATTAGATAAACTCTAATGGGAGTTCTTTTTCTTCTTTTTAATTTTTTATAGATTTATATTCTTTTAATTGACATTTTATTGATTCATCTTATTTTAATTTACCTTTCTATTAATTTATTCAGTTTTATTGAATTATATAAGTCAATTATTTCTTTTTCTAAATAAAAATCTGGATTTATATATAAAAGAATTATATATTACCTACTAGATAAACAATGAAATGATTAGACTATCTAATTTTTGAGTTTCTAATTGAATGTCAAACTACAATCCAGATTATAGGTGAAAAAGATGACTTACCATGTTAAAGATATAACACTAGCACCTCAGGGGAAAAAGAAGATCGAATGGGTGCAAAGGCACATGCCGGTTTTAGAATATATTAAAAAGCAGTTCATAAAGGAAAAACCCTTTGAAGGGATAACCATTGGTTCATGTTTACACCTGGAACCTAAAACCATTAATCTCGGTTTAACCCTTCAAGCCGGCGGAGCTGAAGTGGCCATGACCGGTTGCAACCCCTTATCCACCCAGGACGACGCCACAGCTGCCGGGGCAGATCTGGGATTGAACATGTACGGCTGGAGAGAGCAGACCACAGAAGAGTACTATCAGACCATCAACCAGGTCCTGGACCATAAACCAGATATCATTATCGATGACGGGGCGGATATGATATTCCTGGTCCACCGGGAAAGGAGAGAACTACTGGGTAAAATAAAAGGAGCCTGTGAAGAGACCACCACTGGGATTCACCGACTGAAGGCCATGCACAAGGATAAGGCATTAGAATTTCCTGTAATGGCGGTTAACGACGCCTATACCAAGTACCTCTTTGACAACCGCTATGGTACTGGTCAATCCACCTTCGATTCCATAATGGGCTCCACCAACATGTTAATCGCAGGTAAAACAGTAGTAGTCTGTGGTTACGGTTGGTGTGGCCGAGGAATAGCCATGAGAGCCCAGGGTTTAGGCGCCAATGTCATAATCACTGAAATAGACCCAATCAGGGCGTTAGAAGCCCGTATGGATGGTTACAGGGTTATGAAGGTCAGCGAAGCAGTTAAACACGCGGATATCCTCATCACCGCCACTGGAAACGTGGACATAGTATCCGGTGATGACTTCCAGTACATGAAGGATGGCTGTGTAATGGCCAACTCCGGACACTTCAACGTGGAGATAAACCAGGAAGACCTGGAAGGAATGTCCACCAGTATCAACAACCTAAAACCAGATATAGACGAATACGTAATGCCCGATGGGCGTAAATTATATCTCCTGGCCGAGGGGAGACTGGTGAACCTGGCTGGTGAAAGGGGACAGGGACATCCTGCAGAGATAATGGACTTAAGCTTCGCCATGCAGGCCCTATCAGCCAAGTACCTCTTAGATAATGATCTGGAAGTGGGTGTTTATAAGACACTGGATGAAACCGATAGATACGTGGCTGAACTAAAATTACAGGCCATGGGAATAGAGATCGATGAGTTAACACCCCAGCAGGAGGAATACCTGGAAGGCTGGGAGCATGGAACTTAAAATCATTTCTTTTAATTAATACTTCTTTTTAGATTTAAGGGGTAGGCAGTCATGGGATTTTTCAAACTCATCCATAAAGGAAATGGAGAAGGACTGAAACGCCTCTTTATAGGTGGTGTCCATGGTAAAGAGGGATTTACCACCATAAATGCCCTTAAAGAGATAACAGAAAAGGATGTGCCAGACGGCTGCCTGGTGATGTACAACTGTGATGAAAGCAAGTACATCAGCACCCTGAATCCCCTTTACTATCAATCAGAAGCTGGTCAAGCCGTCCTATATCTGATCGACCATTACAAGCCAGATATGTACATAGAACTCCACTGTTACAAGAAGGAAAACTTCGATTCCCTCACTGATTTAGACCGGAAAAAGAAGATAGGCGTCCCGCCCCTCATAGAACTGGAGGAAGGAGTTTTAATCGGATCCATATCACCCAGAATCAGGACCACCAGATTTACCAAGAAAGATATCTGTATCACCCTGGAAATACCCTGTTCACCTCCACCTGAGTCTATGGAAGTGTATGTGAATTTCTTGAAGGTACTGGCCGGTGCCAAAAGCAGGGAAGATCTAGAAAAAAAGGCAACAGAGATATACCCGGAGCAGGTGGAAACTTCCCAGAGGTATGCGCGTATTATTTTCGGGGATTATCCTCCATTTTAAAAAGAAACCTGGTCTTTTTTGGTCGACCTTTTTTCTAAAAGGTTGGACTAGAACCACTTCTCCAGACTACTCTGACCGGTGTCTAACTTTTTAAGCTTATTTAATGCGTTGATCACCCGGTCTTCCGAGAAATCATGTTCTCCAGCTAAAAATTCAACGGCACCTTCCCGGTCAGGGTCTCTCCATTTGAGTTGGTAGTCGGAGATGAAGTCGTGTTCGAAGAATAAATCCCGTAACTCCTGGGGGTCCACTTCCATCTCTACATCCATCTCCTCCAAGACTTTAAACACGTCACCATGTTTTTTAATAAGATTTAACCCTTTCTTGGCACCTATCCCCTTTATTCCCTCGTTGAAATCTGTGCCTACCAGTATGGCCACGTCCACCAGCTGTTCCCTTGTAATCTGAAGATCTTCCAGAACACTGGCCAGCTGGATGAGTTCTAAATTAGCCTTCCCACCAGTGATAGTTAGATTCTTCACCATACGGGTGGCTCCGAAGAGTATACAATCGTAATCCTGGGAACCCACACACCAGGCATCACCTTTATCCACCATGTAGGATGCCTGTGCTTCTCCTTCACCCTTGGCCTGAACATAGGGTATCCCCATGAGTTCTAACAACTGTTTTGATCCTTCTATTATCTCTGTGGACATCCTGGAAGTTCTGCCGGCATATTTCCGGGCCTCTTCGATGTTACCATTCTCCAGAGCTTCCTTCCATTTCTTACGAGATTCTTCTTTGATTTCGCTTCGCTTAAGCTGTGTGCTTTTTTTAAGGACGCTGGGAGGGCCGTCGAAGACATAGAATGGTTTTATCCCCTTCTCTATCAGGGATGTGGTGCGGTATAGAATCCCGCTAAAATGAGAGGTTACTTTGCCCCGATGATCCATTAAAGGAGTGCCATCGGCCTGTCTTATTATGGATAAAAACTGGTATATTATGTTGGCCGCGTCTATGGCCACTGTTTTACCCTTCAAATCCTCAAATTTTATAGGTTCCGGGTTAACTATATCCTTAAACTTCACACCCATAAATAACACCCCGTTTATTTCAAATAAATCTTTACGTAAATAATCATTAATTTACTCTTTAAATAAACTGTAGGGAAACATTTCCTTGAGCCAGATAAGGATTTCATCATGATGTATTATGTTATACGTCCTACTCAGGAAGGGGGAATCGGTTTTGAATATTTCTTTAAGTTCTTCATCTGGTTCCTCGGTGAATATGGACTTGATCTCCCTGCGGGATTCGATGTTGTGATTCTTCATTATCCTCCCTATGGGGATGTCGGCCCTTATCAGGTCTTCCTTGAAATCGTTGTCCAATTTGTCCACTGGAACCAGGGATATGGCATAGATTAGGGGTTCGTCACTTTTTATAATCACCACTCGGTAGTTAACGGTGTCTCCCTCTTCTATGTTCAGGTCACGGGCCATCTCATAATCAGCAGGTACGAATTCCTGCTGGAGAGTGGTGATGTCCACATGGCCCTTCAAAACATCAAGTATAGCAGTTACAGAGCCGTCGGTGGTTAACAATATTTTCTGGGCGCTGGAGAGTTTTCCAACGCTTTCTTCTATATTCTGGATTTCATCCAGTGTGTTCTGTGCCATGGTAGAGTTCTCCTACAGGTTAGTTATATTAGGGGGTCAATTCCTACAGTTGGATATTTTTTTTTTATTTGAACATTAATCCTTCTTTAAACCTCAGGACCCTTTATTTCACCGGCTATCGCTGATGATGCCACCACGGCAGGGTTTGCCAGGTAGACCTTGGATTTGGGATCTCCCATCCTACCCACGAAATTCCGGTTGGTGGAGGAGATGCACACTTCATCTGGTCCTAGAACACCCATATGGGCTCCCAGGCAGGGTCCGCAGCCAGGGTTGCATACGATTGCTCCAGCTTCCAGGAATGTTTCTATTATTCCCTCCTTAAGGGCGTCGAGGTAGATGTTTTTGGAAGCAGGGGCAATGATGAGTCGTACATCTTCATGAACTTTAGAACCTTTAAGAACCTCTGCAGCCAACCTCAGATCCTCCAGGCGACCGTTAGTGCAGGATCCCAGGAAGGCCTGGTTGATCTCAGCTCCTTCAACCTGACTAATGGGAAATACGTTATCAACGTTATCTGGACAGGCTACCTGCGGCTCTAAGTCTTCTACTTCCAAATCATATTCCTTTTCATAGGAGGAGTCTTTATCCGATCGGACTACATCAAATTTTGATACGTTTCTGGCCTTTAAATATTTTAATACCGCTTTATTGGGTTCCATTATACCATTTTTCGCCCCGCTTTCCACCGCCATGTTGCACATGGTCAGGCGGCCGGGCACGTCCATATTTTCCACCGTAGGACCGGTGAATTCCAGTGCATGGTAGGTGGCTCCAAATGAGCCTATCTCCCCTATTATCTTTAAAATTAAATCTTTAGCTGTTGTATATCCATGGAGAGCGCCGTTTACATCTATTTTAAAACTTCCCGGTACCATGAACCAGGTTTTTCCAGTGGCGTAGATCATGGCCAGATCAGTAGCTCCCATACCAGTGGCGAAGGCGCCGAAGGCACCATAGGTACAGGTGTGGGAATCTGCACCAACCACCACTTCTCCTGGTCTGATTAACCCCTGCTCAGGAAGCACCTGATGGCAGATACCCTCTCCATGGGCGAATATCTTCTTGATACTCTGTGTTTTTGCAAAATTCCGGGTGATCTTCTGGAATTCTGCAGAACCGATGTTGTTGGCGGGAATGTTATGATCAAAAACTATTACAATCTTATCCGGGTCCCATACCTTATCTGCTATTTTGTTGAAGGTCCTGATGGTGGGTGGTGTGGTTCCGTCGTGGCTCATGGCCAGATCTACCTTGGCTTCTATAATCTCTTCAGGACAGACTTCCTTGCTACCGGAGGCACGGGCCAGTATTTTTTCTGTGATGTTCATATGGTTCATTCCCTTTAAAAAAGAATTTTGAGTCCCTTGATGTTTAATATTTAGATATCCACTGGACCGCGAACGGATCTCACGATTTCATTGAACAGTCTATCGTTTATGTATTTACCTTTTTCCCGTTGTAACTTAACTTTTTCTACAATCTCACATAGTTCGTCTTTGGACACTTCTATACCGCATTCTGTGAGTTTAGCTTTGACCGCCCGGCAGCCAGAGTGTTTCCCTAAAACGATCCTCCTCTGATGTCCGATTAACTCTGGTAAAAATGGTTCATAAGTTAGGGGTTCCTCCAAAACAGCATCCACATGTATACCTGACTCGTGGCGGAAGACGTTCCTGCCCACTATGGGCTTGTTATCCGGGATCTTCATATGGGTTAGTTCCTCCACCAGCTTGGATAGTTCATAGACTATCCTAACGTTAAAACCTAAATCAACATCGTAAATTAATTTAAGGGCCATAACCAGCTCTTCCAGGGAGGCGTTGCCTGCCCTTTCACCAATCCCGTTTACAGTGGTTGAAACAGCATTCGCTCCTGCCAGGAGTCCTGCTATTGAATTGGATAAAGCCATCCCAAAGTCGTTATGGCAGTGCAGGGCGATGCCTGTTTTTATAACTGATCGAAGCTCACGAACCAGGTAATTCATTCCCTGGGGACTTATAGCCCCTACTGTATCGGCTATATGCACCCGGTCCACCCCATATTCTTCTGCCTTCTTGTAGATTTTCTTTAAAAATTCAAGGTCCGTCCGGGTAGCGTCCTCTGCTGAGAAAGCCACAAATAAACCATGATCCTTAGCGTGTTCTATGGAACTCATGCACACGTTTACGATGTCTTCCTGACTCATCTTCATCTTATGTTTTAAGTGTAGATCAGAGGTGCCCATGAAGGTGATTATACCATCCACACCACAGTCTATGGCTGTGTCGATATCCTCCTTTTTGGTACGTGACAGGGCTAGTATTTCGGCGTTTAGGTCTTCTTTTACTATGGCCTTTATTGATCTTTTCTCTTCACTTGATACCACCGGGAATCCTGCTTCGATCTGGTGTATCCTCAGTTCATCCAGTTTCCTGGCGATTTTCACCTTTTCTGGGGTTCTAAGACACACTCCCGGGGTTTGTTCTCCGTCTCTTAATGTGGTGTCATAGATGGTTATGTCAGTGGGAAACTTTAAATCAACAGACTGGTTAAATGGGCTTACGAAATATTCCAAATTAATTCCACCTTCTAATTTTAGGGTTTGATAAGCTTGTCGTCTTGATAGCTTATGGGAAAATAAATTCATTGTGGTAAAAAAATAAATTCATCATATTATATAAAGGATTTCTTTTAAATTTTTGATGGTAACTATTATATTTTATTTATGGAGTGGAAGTAATAAATTTTTGTGGTGGAAAATATATCTACAGTTCCAGTAATTCCAGGTAGGATCGTCTTTCAAAACCATCTTCGATACCTAATTGCCGGTAGATTTCAAATATTTCCGGGAGGATGTCCTGGTAGTCTTCTCCCTCTGCAAGGCCTTTTTCGATTTCAACGAAGTTTCCCACATCATAAACCTTATCCAGGGTGATGATGTAGTCCTCATAGGAATATATGATCCTGTCCTTTATTACACTCCGCACCGGTCTAAAATCGAGGCTTTCCAGTAGGGTAGTGGTGTTTTCTGGATCCTCCACTCGCACTTCAATCTCCTTACGGGTTTTACTGGCATCGTCTAATTTAGCGCCTTTATAGGTTAAAATATATTTAGAACCATCTTTTTCAGGTATCTCTCTTATTCGAAGCGCCTCATCTGTCTGGGCGAAATCTTTATGGGGTGCGTTAAAATAGGTATCCTTCTGGTGCTCGGTTTTAATCTTTTTGGCACCTATCTGTGATAGTTTAGCTTCTACCTTCCCAAAATCAGTTACATGGGCTTTTACTTCAACTTCTAACATCTAAACAACTTCTTTTTTTTAGATTCTACTTTTATCTTGAATTAGGGTTCTACTTTTATCTTGAATTAGGGTTCTACTTTAACCTTCAATCAGGAACTATTTTACCTTTACCAGAATCTATTTCACTTTCATCTGGATGTGGTTTTTTATGTATAGGCGCGATTCATCTATCTGTTTGAGATAGTCATTGATTAAATTCTCTATGATTTCATAAGCAGCGATATTGGTATTGCGTTCCTTTTTCAGGGCTTTTTTCTTCCGCACGACATCATCGATGGTTTTTTTCCTTCCCAGTAGGCTTTTTTTGTTGATCAAACCGTCGGCTTCCTGGATCATCTGCATATATTCCACCCTTAAATTTCTTATATCGGTGCGCAGGTTGAATTTAATATGGTTCAGTACTTTTTCCAGTTCATCCAACTCACTCATGGTTTCCATGGCTTTCTGCAGGGAGGATACATCAATTACCATGTCTTCGATGCCTATTTCAGCTATTTGCCTGCGGTAATATTTAGGGTTCATATTTATCCCGGTTATCTTTGATGGTTATAAATTTGTAGAACCTTAATGCAATATAACTTTATACATTTTAACTAGGAAATTTCAATACAGAATTTTCAACTTAATTTATATATAAACAAATATAAATCTATCAAAACAAAACCTTATTATTCTATATATATGTAAAAAGAACATCTTTAAATTCTAAGTGTATTTTATAGAATTGCAAAAAGGAATATAGATAAAGATTATTAAAGTAAGCTCTGGAGGATTAGAATATGACGGATGTGGAAATAAAAGTAGAGAATATTGTATCTTCTGCGACCCTGGGTAAGTCCATCGACCTTCCCAGTGTAGCCCCGGCATTGGAGGGTGTTGAATATAACCAAGAAAACTTCCCTGGCCTGGTATATAAGCTTAAAGAACCAAAAACAGCGGCTTTGATATTTGGTTCCGGAAAACTGGTATGTACCGGTGCTAAATCAGTGGAAGATTCCAAGAAAGCCATACATATAACAGTGGATCAGATGAGAACACTGGATCCCGATATACCCCATGAATTTGAGATAAAAATCCAGAACATAGTGGCCTCCGCCAACTTGGGAAAAACTTTGAACCTGGAAGCAGTGGCCCTGGACCTGGAAAATACCGAATACGAACCAGAACAGTTCCCTGGCCTGGTCTACAGACTGGACAACCCAAAAGTGGTACTACTACTCTTTGGATCTGGAAAGGTTGTCTGTACTGGAGCTAAAACTTTTGACGACGCTCAACTCGGTGTTGAGAAAACAAAGGAACGTTTAGCTGAATTAAATTTAATATAATCCCTCCCCTTTTTACTTTAATTTATAATCGGTGGTCTTTTGATTAAACTCATAGCATTTGATTTTGATAACGTACTAGTAGACGGCGAATCCCTGGATGAGGTAGCTAAACTGGTAGATTCCGAAGACAAAATAATTGAACTAACCAGAAAAGCCATGGAGGGAAATATAAGCTTTGAAACCTCCCTCAGAGAAAGGATGAACCTCCTTAAAGGGGTTTCCTTAGAGAATATAGAAAGGGTGACTAAGAAGATGCCCCTCATGGAAGGTGCAGAGGAAACCATTCTAGAACTCAAAAAAAGGGGATACAAACTCGCCACCATCACCGGTAATTTTGAAATCATAACTAACCGTTTAAAAGATTTAGATATTGATTATATTTTTTGTAACCAGCTCCACGATGAAGATGGCAAACTCACCGGTGAGATCAGCGGACCTTTAATAGTGGAAGGTTCCAAGGGTGAAGTTTTACAGGAATTAATGGACCAGGAAGGCCTGAAAGCAGCCGAATGTGCTGCAGTGGGCGACGGTGCAAACGACATACCCATGCTAGAGAAAGCCGGTTTAAGCATAGCATTCAATGCAAAACCCGCTCTAAAGGAAGTTGCCGATATCGTGGTGGAAGGTAAAGACTTAAGGGAAATTTTACCCCTTTTTGAAAGTGATACTGATGATAAAATTAAAGGCTCAACCGAAGAGGAGCCTGTTAAAAGTGAAAATATGAATACTCTTAAAGATGAAATAGAACCCGTTAAGGGTGAAGATATAGAACCTGTTCGAGAAGAATCTCTTAAAGTTGAGGATGCAGGTTCGGTTAAAGATGATTTAGAGCCTGTTAAAGGCGAGGATATAGAACCTGTTCAAGAAAAACCTGTTGAAGATGTTACAGAGTCTGCTGAAGCTGATGTAAAACCTGTTGAAGAT
>MVQY01000171.1 GCA_002067325.1 Methanobacterium sp. PtaU1.Bin097 | reverse complement strand
CACACCCTCATTTTCTCACCAGTTATATATATGTCCTGGCTGGTACTTGATTTTTTAGTTGGTAGTATTCATGGGGTTTCAGTTAAAGCCATCGGAGTATTTTCTTTTTCATGTAATGATTGTCAGTTAAAGATTCATGGGGTTTTAGTTAAAAGTATTTTCACCCTTTAGATGGTATTCCCTGGTGGTCTGGCCCACAACGTAGAGGTAGATATGATTTTTCATGTCTTCCTGGACTGGTTTCCACCCATTGAATTTCCAGTAATAGGTTACCACCCTGGTCCCTGGCTGGAGTTCGACTTTCAGTTTACTTTTCAAATTCTGATTCGCTTTGCGGGAGAGAAATAGAGTTACCACCGTAGCCTCGCTGATATCCTCCCTGAAGAAGTTACCCCACCGGATATTCACCTGCTTCTGCAAGCCCAGAAGTAACACCTTCACCTTCGACCATAAAAATCTCAGTGGATCGGCTTCAATCCCCACTGCCCCGGCGTTGAAGCTCCGGGCGGCTTCTATCACTATCCTGCCATCACCTGATCCCAGATCATAAACTACGTCACCTGCTTCTACCCGGGCCATTTCTAACATATTTTTAACTATTTTCCGGGAGGTTGGTTCAAATCCTGCACCCAAAACATCTGACCAGAAAATCCATAACATAAAAACAGCGAAAATTATTAGGGAGATGGTGATGAAGTCAATTATCTGGCTGGTGATTAACATAAAACTAGGCTCCTGTATTTAAATATCGATTTTTTCACTTATCAAGTTATCAGGTGAGATATTATAAAAAGGGATTATTGTAACAAAAATGATTGTATTTACTATCTTTTTATAAATAAACTTGTACTACACCTTATTTCTCTTATCTGTTAATTATTATCAAATTAGATGATAAATAAGTTCATATAAAATGTTATTACTAAGTAGGTTTGTCTAAGTTGATTCAATTAGCTGGTGAAACACAGTTATATAGATGATTAAAATATAAATAGATAAGATTACGGTAATTAAGGTTTTAAATGGATTCATATTTTTAATAAAAAAACTAAGAATGCTTATTTAAAATTGTCATGTTAGATAACATCACAGCATGTCTTAAATTGGTTAAGGAGGTTTGTGAACGACTTTTTTTGCCTAAAAAACCAAAAACTATATATGTAGTCAAGAAATGATCAAAAAATATCCAAATAAATTCCTTAAAATGAGTTTATAGGATAAGGAGGCGGTATAATAAACAAAAAAATTTTATTTACAGTGTTAATTTTATTGTGTTTAACACTGACCCTCAATGCTGTTTCTGCAGCAGCAAATACTACAAGCACTGCAGGTACTACAGCACAGGATAAGAAAGTAAATACTACAACTACAACCAAAACGGCCAGTACTAGCACGAATTATGCGGCTGGAAGCTCTACAACCATAAAGGTTTTAATCTACAGCGGTCCAGAAGCTGCATCAGACTGTGTTGCTGGAGTGAAAACGTCTCTGGCCACTGCCAACTCACAGAATCTGGTAAACGGAGTTAAATTCAACTACGCTACTTCCACCAAAATTACCACGTCAATATTATCAGGTTACGACCTCCTGGTTATGCCGGGAGGAAGTGGTGGTGGGTACTACCTGAAAAGTAGCAATATATATGGTACAGCCATAAAAAACTTCGTTAAAAACGGTGGAGGATACCTGGGTATCTGCGCTGGAGCATATGCTGCCGCAAATTTTGTCCATGGCTATTACAATGGATGGGGAATAGCTCCCCATGTAAATGCATATGCAGTCGGTTATACGGGAAACCTGCCAGTAACCTTCACCTCTGACGGAACTAGTGTGATAAAACGTAGCGGTACACTAACCCTTCACCATTACAACGGAGCAGCTATGTACCTCAGATCCTCTGGAGCTAAGATCTTCGCAAAATACGCAGACAGCAAAAGTGGATACAAAGGTTACGCTGCCATTGTGGGCGATTACTATGGTAATGGAAGAGTTGTTCTAAGCGGACCACACCCAGAGATGAGTCCACAGTACCCAGATATAATCGCCAATCTGATTGTATGGGCTACCAAGACCACAGTCAGTACTACACCTAGTACCCCAACCACTCAGAAAGCCACTGTAAGCCAGATACAAACGGCAGCAGCCAGTGTTAAAACTTTCTATGAAACCAACAAGAGATTACCCAACTATGTAACCGTGAACGGCGCCCAGTTAACCATGCCTAAATTCATGTACCTTTTAGCTACAGCAACTATTCAGTTAAACAGCGGATCAACATCGACAATTACAGTTAAAAATGTTAACGCAGCCCCTAAGATATCAGGAAGCATCAAATCAGGTAACATCCAAAAAGCAGAGTACATAACCGTGGCTAAAAGAATCGTAACTTTCATCAACACCAATGGAAGAGCACCGAACTTCCTGACCACCAAACTGGGAACTTTGAGTTTCACCAAGGCTGTCTACACGTTCTCCAAGGTACTGGCTTTCTACAAAACAAATAAGAGACTGCCCAACTTCGTGGCGGTAAGTAAATAGGAAAGTATACCAAAATTTACTTTCTATTTTTTTATTTTTTAAACAGTGTTCTACCTAAATAAGATCATAACTTTTTTTATATCATTTACACCAACCACAAGACAAAACCTTTTTTATATCATTTACACCATCCGCATATTAATTTTAGATAAATATATGAAATAAGAATGAGAACTATTCTATTGATAATCTAAGTGTAAGCTCTTATAGGGGAAGATCATCATGACCTCCCAAGATGATCAGGAAATGATAGAGACGATTTACGTTAGATCCCAGTGACGGTAGTTTCACCATAAAACCCAGGAAGATCAGTTTGAAAAGCATAAGGGTAAAAAGAAAAAGGACGTACAAACTGAACTGGACAACACCAAGATGGATATGATACAGTAACTCATTCGGGATGTACTCAATAAGATAATTCATGAGGGATATCAACCCGATAAGATAGTTCATGGGGGAATCAAAGTAAGATATTTGTAGAGTGTAATAAAATGGGAAATCAAATAACATTCTCTCCAAAGAAGGATAGATCTGTAACCGGTGAAGACACCCTGGAGATAGAAAACATCCAGCTTAAGGCCACCAACCGAAAACTGATATCCAAGTTAGACCAGCAAAAACAGTTGATCAAGAAGTTGAACCGGGAACTCCAGGCAGTTAAGACCAGCAAGGAATCTAGAGATTATAATCAGCTTAGAAAGGAATACCACGCCTTAAAAAGTAAGAACGATAACCTGGAAACCCTACTTTTACAATCCCGGAAGGAGATAACCCGCCTTAAAAGGGAATTAAGTAAATTAACCGGGGATTCTGGTGAGCCTAAGAGTTCCCCATGGGATAGGCTGAAGAAGATAAGAAAATAGTATATAAAAACTTTGAAAATTTAGAATTGAAAATAATAATGTTTAAGAATTTAAATTGTTTTTAAAAAAATTTTAGAAATCGAAAATTTGGAAATAAAAATTTAAAATTTTCTGAATTTTAAAAGAAATACTGAATTTTTAAAAAAAATAAAATTTTTACTTCTATAAGGTCGTTACTTCTTCTTTTTCTTAGTGTTTTTTACTTTTACTTCCTCGATAGCGGCTCTGCCTGAGATCTCAATGGAGTACCCGTTTTCAAAGGCCATGGTCATCTGGGGATTGAATTCATGGTCCTGGAAGGTTATGTATTCCAGGAATTTATTCCCCTTCAACTGGGCTATGCCCACTTTTTTAAACTTCCTGTTTTCACCTTCGTTTAGTCCGATTTTTATTGTCTCGGCAGTTATGCTGATGGTGTAAGTTTCGTCTTCATCCAGGCCGTCTGTATCTTCAAATGTTAGTGTAATCCCCTGGACGTTACTGGTTTTTTTCTGACGCTTCTTTTTAGCATCTATAACCACTTCACCCCTGGCCTGTTCCAATTCCTTGTATGTTTCTTCTTCGAATGCCTCTTCTTCGAACCATTCATCTTCATAATCCATTTCCATCTCAAATTCCAGTTCTTCAATCATTTAATACCACCTACTTAAAATACGATTCGGGAACCTAGAATTTCATTTTCCACTAAAGATGACACACCCTATAACATCTTAATTCATTATAATTTCTTGGCTCATATAATTTATATATGTTACTCCCCAGATTATCAGCTCAGCTTAGTCAGGATCTTTCTGGGTATACTGGCTATTAAACCCCCTATTATACTAAATAATGAAGGTACCAGGAGATAGACTGCGCATAAAGCTAGAAAAAATGCTATACCGTCTGGCAGGGAAGACTCAACCTGATATATGGTGTTGTTCATGTAATAGTAGGTTATGATCACCAGCAACCCGGAGATACAGGCCGCATAAAAACCGTTGGACGCACTGGATCTGATGTTTCCACCGGCAATTACTGCAGCTACCAGTCCACCAGCACCCCACAGGTAAAAGGAGATGTTGTTGTTATATACGAAGTTGGACGAGTAGGGATCTGGTGAAGAAATATGAAAAGACACCAGTATAACCACCGCACCTATAATTATACCGGATATTCTCCGGATGTTTAGGGCAGAAGTTATTTTATCGGTTATCTTCTGGTCTTCAATTTTCTCCACGTATTCCAGTTTCCCGCCGCACTGGCACCGGTCAAAATCCTCTGGATGCTCCCCCTCCTGAAGCTGATAGTACCCATCACATTCCTTACAGATTAGATAGCCCATAAATATCATCTAACAAGGTTAAAAGGTTTATATCTCTTGTGAGTCTATATCTACTCTTAATATGTTTATAAAAGTTATGGGTTAGGGTTAATATAGTTATCCCCATTTTCACTCTACTTCGTAAATCAATGGAAAAATCATGATGAAAAATTATATGATTAAAACAAAAAACCTGAATAAAAAAATTATACAATAAATAAATAGCACTAAAATAAAAAAATTTAAGTTAAAAAAAGACTTATCTGATTGTTTTTAAATAAATTAAGTTTTTATCCTTTCTGTCGTCTGGGTTTTAGAGGGACATGGCCCATGAGACCATCGATGAACTTGGATATGAAACTCTTTTTAGGCATTTTGGGCATTAAATAGTCTTTATCAACCAGATAAGATGCTAAATCTAGAAATGAATGTGATACCTCAGATTCTGGGTCTTCTATAATTATAGGGGTACCCTGGGCATAGAATTTAATTAACTCCTTATCTTCGGGTATGATGCACAGGATGGATGCTTCCATGATGGCTTCCACTTCTTCTGGGGATAGGAAATCCCGGTCATTTTTATCCCGGTTTAAGACCACGCCTAAAATGTTGATTCCCATCCTTTCAGCCAGTAATTTGGTCTTGAGTGTATCGGTCAGGGATGTGACCTCTGGAGTGGTTACCAGGATCATCTCATCTGCGGGTGACATGGCAGCCAGGGCGTCTCTTTCGAGACCTGCTGGTGAGTCTATGAGAATTATGTCCACGCTCCCAATGAGCTGGTCGAAAACCTTTTCCATTCTCTCCCTTTTTATGTACTTGAGGTTGGGCAGGGAAAGACCGGCAGGGACGATATGAACTCCTCCTGGGCCTTCATATATGGCGTTTTGGATGTTCTCTTCTCCGGCCAAAACCTCCTGCAAGGTAACCTGCTTCCCCTCCAGTCCCAGGATCAACTCTAAATTAGCCATGTTAATATCCATATCAAGTATTAGCACGTCCTCCTCCAAGAGAGAAAGGGCTATGCCTAAATTTGCAGTAACTGTTGTTTTTCCGACGCCCCCTTTACCAGAAGCAACTGCAATTACCCTTGTCATATTTTCACCTTGCCAATTTTCTAGATTATTAAGGAAAGTTTAGATAATCATTAATATTGCACATGCATTTTTATTTCACATTAAAATAAAATTTTAAAAAATTTTTGTGAGTAATATCCCAAACTTATATTCATGACCAGTTAAAATCATGACAAAAAGTATTATAAACACATCTCATATTGATTAACAATGTGAGTTCTCTCTTACATAAAAACCGGGGGATAATACATAAAAATACACTCTAAAATCGGCAAACAACTCTTTTTTTAAAAAAACAGTTTAATAGTGTTAAAACATATTTAACCCATTTAAATTTTCCCGATCAAAAATTTATAGCCAAATGAACTATTTTTCCTCAATGGAACTTTTAATTAAAATACAACTACTAATAAACCGATGATCATACGGACTCAATAACAATTAAAGGGGCTTTTTTAGGCAAATAAACTTTTATTTGACTTAAATTGTTAAAAATAACAATAAAGAAGGATTCTTCCAAATACACCCTTAATTAAACCTTTCAGAGTGTCTTAAATTTAAAAAAGAGCTCTCTAATCCTATTTTTTTGGGAAAAAAATCAAAAACTTTATATACCATACGCGAATGAGTATAACTATTGTCCAGAATATATCCAATTTCTAAATTTTGGACAAGGAGGCGGTAAAATTAAAATTAAAGTAATATTATCAGTGCTTTTACTTTTCTCTTTAGCACTGTTTATAAATGCAGAAAATGTTTCTGCTGCTAGCACTACTACTGTAGATGCGAATTCTATAATTAAATCATCAGATACAGTGAAAAATTACGTGGAAACTAAAAAAGCAGTTCCAAGCACCGTAACAGTTGGTAGTAAAACAGTGACAAAAGAACAGTACCTGTACCTGTTAGCTTCAACTACGACCAACCTCAATAAAAACAGTAAAACATCAGTTACAGTGAAAACCGTTGCCAAAGCACCCAACCCCAATGGAAATTTAAAGACTGGTACCCTAACCAAAAGTGAATACGTCACACTAGCCGGTAAAATTACCACTTTCATAAACACCAACGGAAGGCTACCCAACTTCATGTCTACTTCCAAGGGAAACATGAGAACCGAAAACCTGATCTACACTTACTCCAAGATCGTGGCATTCTATAAAACCAACAACCGACTACCCAACTTTGTATCAGTAACACCATGGACTAAAAGTGAAGGAACCAGTTCATCAACAAGTACAGCTAACCCGGCAACCAGTGGAACCAGCTTCACTATCCCTCAGATAGTCACCGCAGCGAAAAACTACAAAAACTACGTTGACAGCAACCATAAAACACCATCCACAGTAACCGTAAACAACGTAAAAGTTAACACACCGCAGTTCCTGCAGCTATTAAGCTACGCCATAGTCCAGTTGAAAACCGGATCCAAAGCGTCCATCACACTAAAAACAGTCACTGGTTCTCCAAATCCTACTGAAACGGTTAAAGCCGGTACTTTACAGATGGCAGAATATGTTAAATTAGCACAGAGTGCGATATCAATCATCAACAGTGCAGGCAGAGCACCTAATTTTGCGGACAGTACACTGGGAAAGCTGCGATACGAAACATTGACCTACAACTTCGCCAAGGTCATTCAATTCTATGGTACAAATGGTAGATTACCCAACACCCTTGATGTCGTTCCCTACTCTAGCCTGAACTCCGCCGTAACTGGTAGTGTTCAAGCGACAATAGACCAAATAGGAAGAGACGAAGCGAAATATGGAACAATACAGGGTAATAAATACTCATACCTAGATGTTTTCCTTGCTGAAGGTAAAGGAAACTGCTGGGGTAGTGCTCTGTATCTATACTGGAGACTAAGTGCTTCAGGCATTCAAGCTAGAATAATGGGTTACATTGGAGGTATCGCCAATAACTCATTCAAACACGCATGGACACAGGTCCTTATTAATGGCGTATGGACAAACTGGAATTACGCAAAATACGGTTCAAAACACTGCGGTGATGTAGGCGGCGGAACCAGAGTAGTTCTTGTAGATCAATATGAGGGTAAGGGATTAAGTACATCCGCTTTAACCAACAAATTAATCGAAGAATACTACGAGGTATTATAAAAAACCCAAATTTTGAGAGGTAAATGCAAAAATTACCTCTAACTTATCTTTTTTTAAACTTTCTGAATGATATAAAAAATAGAACTGTTATCTTCTGGATTTTTCTTAAACATTTCAATTTCAGCTTCTTCAATCTTCAAAACCTTTAGTACTTCCTTATTTTCCTGATACTTTCCTATTAAATTTTTAACGTGTTCTTCATAGGGCTGGTAGAAGTAAGACCACCAGATACTGTGGTGGACCAGGAAAAAGTCCAACAATCGGTATCCTGAGGCTTTAATGGAACTTATCCTTGCCTGGTGGTCCTGGTGGGGTATATGAAGCACCATGAAACCATGGTCCCTGATTAAATGTCGCCAGTCCCTTAATGCTTCTTCAAAACCAATCTCAAAGAGGGACCCCTCAGCCCAGATCAGGTCGAAACTTCCACTGGGAAAATCCATATCAAAAAGAGAAGAATTAACAGTTTTTACCTGGTCTACAAATCCAATGGCCCTTATTTTCTCGTCAAGGCAGTTCAGCGCCTCCTGATCTATGTCTAGAGCTAATATTTCCCCGTCACTTATATGGGCCAGTTCCAGGGTGGGGACTCCAGTACCACATCCCACATCGAGTATTTTAGGTTTGTCCATTACAGGGAGCTTAATAAAAGCTTTGCGGGTGTATTCATTCAAATTCTCTCTGTAATGGTCTTTATCTATTATCTTTAAAATATTAAAGGTCATATTTACTGTTTGACGTACTGCATCACTTCACTATTTACCTTACTGCAATCACTTCTATTTAACGTACTGCTTCACGTTTCCCCTGATCACAGCGGATGCACCGTAACCTTTTATTCCCTGTAACATTTCTGGAAATTTGTTTTTAGGGATGAGCACGTTTACCTGGGAATAATCACTACCCTGGGATATGGTGGGTTCATCACTGCAGAACTTGCCCTCCACCAGGAATTTCTTAACTTCCTCCACGTTTTCATTGGAGATGTTGAACTTTATATCGAAGTATTTCCTGGCCTTCACCGCACCAAAGAGCTGGTCGTAGATCATCTCCGCCTTAACCATCTTATCACCAGTACAGCTGGGACCGGCATATAATCCGGCGCTGGATTCCATTATGGTCTCCAGGATCTTAAGGCCGGCTTTTTTAAGGCTGCTCCCGGTCTGGGTGTTATCCACGATTAAATCAGCGCCCTTGGCTATGTATACCTCGGTTGCACCGTCTGAGTTTATTATCTGGACCTGCTCATTATCCCCATCTACTAAACCCCTTATCTGGACCAGGGGTATGCTGTCTAAGTAGATCTCCTGGTATCCCTTATTGGCCATTATGTGCTGCCGGGTCAGGTTGGGGTATTCGGTGAAACACAGGACGGGTGTGTCCCTATCCTTGTTTTCCCTGAAAAATTCAGTTAAATTCTCGTAAGGCGCAGTACTGGGTATAGCTACAACTAGGCGGGTCTGGCCGTAGTCCAGGTCTCCAAGCTTAGTTATTGACTCTTCATCGTTGGCTATGGACTCCTCTTTTACCCAATCTTCACCTATAATTGCAATATCAACCATCTTACGATTGAGCTCCACTGGTGCGCTCTGCGGCCTGGTGAGGTAGGCCTTTATCTCTGGATCGTTGATTACATTGATTTCGTAGGCTTCATTTCCTGGTTCGTATCCTTTAACCTCGTAGCCTGCGTCTACCAGTAACTTGTGGGTGTTTCCCCGGTTAACATTATTTAAACTCCCCTTGGGGAGTCCTAATACTATTTTCTCCATATACAATAAGCGAATGATTTTGGGATATATATTTTTCTATGAATTATTACTTTTTCCAACGTATTTTGAAGTTTAGTAATAATAATTATGATATGGAAAGTATTATATATTAGGTGTTACTAACACAATTTTGGTGGTTATTATGAGGAAAAAGTACATATTTATTATGTTAATAACTTTGTTTTTGATGCTTATTTCAGTTATGGGAACTGTTTCAGCAGCTAGTTACACTATTAGTGAGGTAGAACAGCTTTCGACTGGGATTAAAAGTTATACTGAATCACATGGTAATGTGCCGGGTTATGTAGATATTTCCTCTAAAAATAGTACCACTCCCTCATTTTTAAAAACACTTGCTAAAACTACAGTTCAGCTTAATTCAGGTTCGACTGCACCAGTAACTATAAACAGTGTGGCTAAAGCTCCTAGTCCTTCTGGATCTGCAACTGGTACATTGTATAAATCGGAGTACGTTACTGTTGCCAATAACCTTAATTCGTTTATAAACACGAATAATCGAGCACCCAATTTTATGAGCAGTTCCATAGGGAACATTCGTTACGAATCGCTGGTTTACACGTATTCAAAGGTGGTGGACTTTTACCGTTATAATGACCGGTTACCTAATTATGTGACGGTGAGTAACGTTGCAGGTATAGATTCAACCGGTGTGGTGATAGATAATGTTGCCCCTACCGTAAGCAATAATCTTGCTTCTGGATCCTATAACACTATCAAAACTGTGACTTTAACAGCCACTGACCATGTCGATCCCAACCCCAAAGTTTATTACAGTACTAATGGTGGCTCTACATGGAGTTACAAGACTAAAACTGTTACATTAACCTTTGGTCAAGGTGTGACAACTTTGAAGTACTATGGAAAAGATGCAACAGGAAACACAGGATCAACACAAACCAGAACTTACACTATCAGCACAGCAGCTCCTCCAATAGTCATTAGTATAGATCCAGCAAACAACGCAGTTAATGTACCAGTTAATAAAGTAATCAAAGTTACTTTTAATGAGCCAATTAAAGCAGGAAGTCTCTGGATCGAACTTAAAAACAATGGTGGAACATCCATACCTATCACAAAATCTATTAGTGGCAGTATTTTAACTATAAAACCTATTAATTCGTTGGCAGGAGGCAGATATACTTTAACTTTACATACTGGTAGTATAACTGATCTTGAGAATAATCCACTGGCTCTTTGTGGCTTTAGATTCAATGTCACAAACACTGTGCAAAATGTTAATACCGGCACCACATATCCTAGTATTCAGGCGGCTGTAAATGCTGCATCAGCCCATAATACAATCCAAGTTGGTACTGGAATTTACACAGAAAATATCGTTATATTTAAAGCACTAAATTTAAAAGCCGCCACCGGGGCTAATGTTATCATTCAAGCTTTAGATCCAGCCTATGCGACTATTGGAATAGATTCAGGGGGAAATGGAACAAAAATTACTGGTTTCACCCTACAAGGCGCTACAAATTCAACAGGAATACTGTTATATTATGCTAAAAATTGCAATATAACCGGAAACACCATAATGAATAATGAAAATGGAATTTTTGCATATTATTCAAACAATAGTTCAATAAGTGAAAATTATATTTCACATAATTCTGTGGGTATTTTCACTTATTGTTCAAATAATAATACAATATCTAAAAATGATGTGGAAAATAATGATGACGGAATTTTCCTTTATAATTCAAATAATAATACAATATCTGAAAACAATGCAGAAAATAACAATAATGGAATTTGTATAGATACTTCAAATAAGAATATTA
>MVQY01000170.1 GCA_002067325.1 Methanobacterium sp. PtaU1.Bin097 | reverse complement strand
GCGAGGAAGAAACCCTTAAAGGCGAGGAAGGAACTCATATCTTTGTATATCAAACCAGCACCTCGAATACGGAACTTATAAAGCTTCTTAAAGAAACGGATTATAGATTTATTATCTACGGCTTCCATAAAGACCAGGAAGATGAGAACTTATCCTATAGAAGTTTCAATGAGAACTCTTTCTACCATGATCTGGCATCCTGCCAGGCAGTTATAACCAATGGAGGATTCAATCTCATATCCGAAGCACTCTACTTAAATAAACCAGTCTTCAGCGTACCGGTGAAAAAACAATTTGAACAGGTGCTTAACGCCATATATCTGGAAAAATTGGGCTTCGGAGAGTTCCATGAAGATCCACTTAAAGATGACCTGGAAAAATTCATGTTGAAACTGGACTTCTACAGGAAAAACATGAAATCAAATTTTACACACGACAGGAACCAGACCATCCTTCAGGAACTCGATAAATTAATCCAGGAACTTACCAGTGCAAATAAACATGAATTAAAAAATAAGCCAGATGTGGGAATAACACCAGTTTGAATTTGATTAATTAAATGAATCTACATCAGGTTAAATCAGTTAAGGCAGTTAATTAAAGTTTCACCTTTCCAAGAGTATCTCCTCTAAGCCCCTGTCTCAGGGTTTCCAGAGCTATTATCTCTTCTGGTGCAATATTTCCCAGATTAACGTTGGGTCCGAATTTGAGTATCAGGTAAACCTGCTGGTCCTTCTTTGGAGCTTCCCAGATTATCTTACTGGTATCGAGTTTTTGGGATAGTCCGTCCACATCGCCATCTTTGACCTTTCCGTTGTTGTCGTATATGCCAATACCTTTGCCTCCTTCCCTACCTTCAATGAGGACTTTATAGGCACCGGCATCCAGGTCAAAATTAACCATTTCAATCCGTTTTTCCATGGATATTTTATGATCTTCTACAGGATTTTTCTTCCCCACCTCGGTGATGATCCTGAACCCATAATCCTTGACTATACCGATTAATTCCCCTCTAGCTGCTTGTTCAATGTTTATAGTTCCATCTGATAGTTCTATAGCATCAAAACCAAGTTCATCTGCTTCACAAAGAAATTCATTTACTTTATCCTGCTGATAGGCTATTTCAAATAGCGTTCCGCCAGGATAGGGGATTACATCATATGAACGGTAGATTTCAGTTTTTTCTTTTACTAAATCCCTATCTTGTATGGCGGATGTTCCCCAGCCAAATTTAGCCAGGTCCACATAGTCACCGGATAGTTCTAGAAAATCTATTAAAGATACCGGGCCCATACCCTTATCTAACATCATGGTCAGCCCTTCTCCAGATTTTCTTTCTCTTCCTTCTGTTAAAAAATTGAATGCATTCATGAAAATCAGTTTCAACTCCAGTTTTTAATTTAATTGTAATGTTTGTCTTCGTATTTAAAAAATTTTGCTTACTGGATCAAATATAAGTTAACGTATCCCCAAAAATTATTTGATATAAAGAAACTTCCATGGAGGGTTAAATATGGAGAAAAGTATCCACTACTTTGAAAATCCTGGAGAGGAGAATACCGATAAGGTTATAAAACTGGTTAAAGAAAGGAAAGATGAATTGGGCATAGAATATATCGTGATAGCATCTGCCACTGGTAATTCAGCCGTTAAATTGGGTGAAAAGATAAGTGATGGCCATATAGTCAACGTAACCCATCACGCCGGTTTCCGGGGAGGGGATGGCCTGGAGATAACACCAGAAAATGGAAAAAAACTGGAAGATCTGGGTATCCCTACATACACCAGCTCCCACGCCCTCAGCGGGGTGGGCAGAGGTATCAGCAACAAATTTAAGGGAGTAACTCCTGTAGAAGTGGTGGCAGAGACACTGCGGATGTTTTCCCAGGGAATTAAGGTCTGTGTGGAGATAAGCATAATGGCGGCAGATGGAGGACTACTTCCAACTGATTCTGAGATAATTGCCATTGGTGGAACTGGAACAGGGGTAGATACCGCAGTAGTTTTAAAGGCCGCCCATCAGGGGAACTTTTTCGATCTGAGGATCCATGAGATCATCGCCATGCCCAGACCCTAACTTGGCCCATCTTGACATATTTTTCAACATCCATCTCCATCTGGTAATATGGTGATATGGTTAGGTTCAAAATTACCCCCTGCTTATGAGTTGATGAGATTATTAAAATAAAAGTAAAAATTCTATGTATGGTCATGAATTATCAGTGAAAAAACCGTTGCTTTTAAATATAAGTTATTACAATAACACAATTAAGATTAGTAACAATAGCAGTGGGGGTAAGAATTGAAATCTCTTATAAACAATACCATAAAAGAATCGGAAAAAAGAAGTCAAAGATCAGCAGTGCCAGAGCATATTTCACATGACGACAACATAGACCGGGAACTCGAAGATATCATAAACAGAAGCAGGGCAAAAATATTCGTAATCGGAACAGGAGGGGCCGGGAACAACACTGTTTCCAGACTCACCGAGATCGGAATAGAAGGTGCAGGGACTATTTCAGTAAACACCGATGCACAGGACCTTTTCTACTCAAACGCCAACCAAAAAATCTTAATTGGAAGGGAAACCTGTGGTGGATTAGGTGCTGGTGGTGAACCAGAGATCGGGGAAGAAAGTGCAGAGGAAAGCGAAAATTTAATCAGGGAAAAACTCGACGGAGCCGACATGGTCTTTGTGACCTGCGGACTGGGAGGAGGTACTGGTACTGGTTCAGCACCAGTCATCTCTAAATTAGCCAAAAAAATCGGCGCCTTAACTATAGCCGTGGCTACTATGCCATTCAGTGCAGAAGGTTTACGAAGACGTGAAAACGCAGAAAAAGGTCTGGAAAAATTACAGGCCGCCGCTGATACGGTAATCGTGATACCCAACGATAAGCTTCTGGAGGTAGCTCCCAACCTACCTATAAACAAGGCTTTTATGGTAGCAGATGAACTGTTAGGAAGAGCAGTGAAAGGAATAACTGAACTGATAACCAGACCCGGTCTGGTGAGCCTGGACTTCGCAGACATCCGAAGTATAATGAAGGGCTCTGGAATGGCCATGATCGGAATGGGTGAATCAGACTCAGGAGACAGAGCCATAGAATCTGTACACGAAGCCTTAAACAGTCCCCTGTTAGATCTGGACATATCAAATGCTAAAGGCGCCCTGATAAACATATCAGGAAGCTCAGACCTGACCCTACAGGAAGCTGAGAAAGTGGTGCAGATTGTAGCCGATGAATTAGACCCTGATGCCAACATAATCTGGGGTACCCAGATCCAGGAAGACTTGGACAACACCATACGCACTACCATCGTAGTAGCCGGTGTGAACTCTCCCCACATATTTGGCGTGCCAGGTGAAAAGGAATTCATCGAAGAAAAAACAAAAGATTCCATTCCTGAATCAGCTTTAGAAGACTTTATCGACGGTGTTTTTTAAATAAGTCCTTCTGAGAAAGGGAAGGCCGATAAGGGAAATTTGGATTACATCCCTTGTGCAGGTATTGACTTTAGTATATACCATCTCCCCTAAAGGAAAAGTTTATAAATCCTAAAAATAAGCTATTGTTATCTATCTCTAAATTTCTTAATTCTTATTTTATAAATGAATTAACTAGAGCAGGTATTTCTATGAAATTAAACAAAGAATCCGTTGTTCGATTTATTAAAATGAACCAGAGAGTTCTAAGAGTGTCTAAAAGGCCAGATAGAGAGGAATATTTAAATGTTTCCAAGATAACTGGGCTGGGAATAATAATTATAGGTGTCATAGGTTTCGTTATAAGTATAGTAGTTCAATTACTGGGTTACCTATGAATTAGATTAAAATTATCAGGAAATTTTTAAGAAAATTGTTATCATCATCGAAATTTTTATAAACATAGAACTAAATTTTATTCCATAACTTCTAACTTTTCGACATTCTATCAAATTAGTATAATAATAATAAACTTTAAAATATTTAATGTACAAATTATGTAAATTCCTATTTGGTATGTGATAATTGTGATTTATGCAATAAGAACTTTGGTTGGCCAAGAAAAGAACGTGGCCCGGATCATAGCCAGGAACGTTAAAAGTAGCGATCTTGAAGTTAACGCTATTCTAGTCCCGGAAAGTTTAAGGGGATACATCCTGGTGGAATCTTCAGGTAAACTGGATATGCAAAATCCTGCCTTCAAAGTCCCCCATATGAAGGGTGCTATTGAAGGGCAGATACCCTACGAAGAAGTGCAGAACTTTTTAAACCCAGAACCTATAATTGCTTCCATTCAAAAAGGAAGTATCGTGGAGTTAATATCCGGACCCTTCAAGGGAGAAAAGGCCAAAGTAGTTAGGATAGATGAATCCAAGGAAGACGTGGTTTTAGAACTCATCGAAGCCGCAGTTCCAATACCAGTTACAGTTAAAGGCGATCAAATACGTCTAATACAAAAGGAGGCAGATTAATGGCTAAAGAAACTATAGAAATTCTTATAGACGGCGGTAAAGCAACTCCTGGACCACCACTCGGTCCGGCAATCGGTCCGTTGGGCATTAACATGATGCAGGTAGTTGAACAGATAAACCAGAAAACAGTTGATTTTGAGGGAATGAAAGTCCCAGTTAAGATCATAGTGGACGTGGGCACCAAGGAATTCGAAGTAACCGTGGGAACACCACCAACCACCGCGTTGATCAAGGACGAACTCAACATAGAAAAGGGATCCCAGGACCCCGGTCTGGATAAAGTAGCGGATCTCAAAGTGGAACAGGCCCTGAAAATTGCCCGGATGAAGTTCGACGCTCTACTCTCCAACGATTATAAAAACGCTGCAAAAGAGGTTATAGGAACCTGTGTAAGTATGGGGTTAACCGTGGAAGGAAAAGACCCCAGAGAAGTGCAGCAAGAAATAGATCAGGGTAAGTACGACGATGTACTAGTTGAAAATGCTTAAGCCTGATAGATAAGCTTAACCCTGAATATAACTAAATTCCATTTCATCAATTAACAAATAATTGGCGAAGAAACAGTAAAACACAAGAAAATTTGGAAATGAACTTTTCACCCAAAAAAGTTCATGGAGGAATTGAATGAAACAAGAGATTTTGGAAGCGGTGAAGAAGGCTAAGGAAGATGCAAAGCCGAGAAACTTCACACAATCCATTGATGTGGTGATTAACATCAAGGATTTAGACGTGAAAAAGCCAGAAAACCGTATAGACGAAGAAGTGTTCCTCCCTCAAGGACGGGGGAAGGATGTTAGGATCGCTTTTATAGCGGATGGAGAACTGGCACTTCAGGCAAAAAATGCCGGGGCAGATCTGGTTATAACTAAATCTGACCTGGAAGAACTGGGTAAAGATCGGAAAGAGGCCAAGAGAATGGCTAATCAGTACAACTTTTTCGTTGCCCAGGCAGATATGATGCCTTTAGTGGGTAGGTTCCTGGGACCGGTACTCGGACCTAGGAAGAAGATGCCCAAACCAGTCCCAGCTAATGCTAAGCCTGATCCTATAATAGACCGACTGAAAAATACCGTAAATGTAAGAATAAAAAATCAGCCCGTTATCCAGGCCCTGGTAGGAACTCAGGAAATGGATGATGAACGTATTGCAGAAAACATTGAAACTATACTGGGAATACTGGATAGAAATCTGGAAAAAGGTAGAAACCAGATAAAATCCATGTACGTGAAGACCAGTATGGGTCCTGTAGCGAGGGTGATCTAAATGCCTCATGTTGCAGATTGGAAGAAAGAAGAGGTTAAAGATCTTAAAGGCCTTATCGGAAGCCATAAAGTAGTTGGTATGGCTGATCTGGCCGATATTCCTGCCCCCCAGCTTCAAAAGATGCGCCGAACCTTAAAGGACAGTGCACTCATTAAGATGTCCAGGAAAACTCTCATGAGCCTGGCCCTTCAAGACAGCGAAAAATCCAATATAGAATCCCTGAGTGAACATATGGATGGACAGCCAGCCTTAATTTTCACGGATATGAATCCCTTTAAACTCTTCAAGATACTGGAGGACAGTAAAACCCAGGCCCCGGCCAAGGCAGGTAGTATCGCTCCTGCAGATATAGTGGTTCCTGAAGGTGACACTGCATTTCCACCAGGTCCTATGCTGGGAGAGCTCCAAAAGATTGGGATTCCAGCCAAGATCGATAAGGGAAAGATAGTTATACAGAAGGATAAAGTCGTGGTAGAAGAAGGAGAGAAGATCTCCGCCGAAGTGGCCAGTATCCTCACCCGTCTTGACATCCACCCCATGGAAGTGGGTATAGATCTCAAGGCCGCCTATGAGGAAGAGACCATCTACACATCTGATCTTCTAACCATCGACCCGAAAAAAACACTCTCAGATATCCAAAGTGCTTATGCTAGTGCTTTAAACCTATCAGTTAATGCAGAGATATTCAATAAAGTATCCATGCCTATACTCATATCCAATGCAGCAACAAATGCACTGAATCTGGCGGTGAACTCTGAGATCCTAAACGATAAGACCATCGGCATACTGGTGCCTAAGGCATACTCACAGATGCTGGCATTGGCCTCTGAAATAGCTTCTAAAAATGCTGAAGCTGTGGATGATGACCTGCAAGCTAAACTGAGTTCCAGCACAGCGCCAGCCCCAGAACCCAAAGAAGACAAAGATGAAGAACCTCCCGAAGAAGAGGAGGAAGAATCTGAAGAAGAAAAAGAAGAAGAAGCAGCAGCCGGTTTAGGTGCTCTCTTCGGATAGAAAAATTCTCTTTAGATAAAAAATATATATTTATAAATGATGAGTAAAATTAAAAAGATTAAAATCTGTATAAAAGGATTAAAAAGGATTCAAATAAGAAATTCTTAAATTCGTAAATTTTATAGACAATTTAGAAGGTGAATCATATGGAATACGTATACGCAGCAATGTTATTGCACACAACAGGTCAAAAAATTAATGAAGCAAATGTGAAGAAGGTACTGGACGCATCTGGAGCAGAAGTAGACGACGCCAGGATTAAAGCATTAATTGCAGCTTTAGAAGATGTGGATATCGACGAAGCCATAGAAAAAACTGCTTTAACTGCCGCAGCACCTGCAGCAGCAGGCGCAGCACCTGCAGCAGCGGAAACTCCAGAAGAAGAAGAAGAAGAAGAGGAAGAATCTGAAGAAGAAAAAGAAGAAGAAGCAGCAGCCGGTCTCGGCGCTCTCTTTGGTTAATTTTCTTTTTCTAATTTCAATTTTTCTTTATTAACGATTTTCCTATTTCTTTAAACGATCTTCATAATTTTTTTAAACTATTTTTATTAAAAAAAACAGTATGATTTTCTTTTAATTACAAAAAAGAGTATTTTATATAAAATTTAATTTAAAAAAAAATTTAGTCAATTAATTAAGTCCCTTAATTAATT
Source organism: Methanobacterium sp. PtaU1.Bin097 (assembly GCA_002067325.1). Lineage (GTDB taxonomy): Archaea > Methanobacteriota > Methanobacteria > Methanobacteriales > Methanobacteriaceae > Methanobacterium_A. The sequence continues at coordinate 6,985 of MVQY01000170.1, read as the reverse complement.
TCCTATTAACTATTTTGAATCAATTCTTTTTACAGCCATTTTACTGGTTAAGACTAATTTAGCAGTGAGTGCATCCTGATCGTCTTTGTTTTTTCGAAGTTCATCATCTATTTTTTCAAGCATTGATTCAAACTCAGTACTTTTACAATTATATGCCTTTTTCAATAGAGATTTAGAATTATTATTGCTGTCATCCATTTTTCTACCACCAGTCTTAAAAACAATTATTATTAAAAGACTCTTGCAAATGTTATTATGTTTGAAACGATATTTAAAGATTTAGATTAGTAAGATGCCTGAGAAAACAAGTCTGGGATTTTATAATACTTTTGTGTTGTTTAAGGGTATCTGAAAAATAATCAATACAACTATATATATTCTACCCGAAAAATTCAAAATATCCATAAATATTTCTAAAACAATATTTCAAATGATGAAACAAAATATAGAAGTAAATAGAAATCTAAAACAAACTCTATCGAAACTAATTTTTTTACCAAAAATATCCGATGATCATTATGTCTGAACAATTCAAAAAACTAGGATACACTAAAAAAACCTGCATAACCTGTGGTAAGGATTTCTGGACTGCAATCGACAGACAAACCTGTGGAGACGCACCCTGCGATGAATACGGGTTTATCGGTAACCCCGCAACCCGGAAAAAGTATGACCTGCACTCCATCCAAAAGACTTTCCTGGATTTTTTCAGTGAACACGACCACACCCCTATTGAAAGGTACCCAGTCCTAGCCAAAAGGTGGAGGGATGATGTATTTCTAGTGGGAGCTTCCATCTACGACTTCCAACCATGGGTCACCTCTGGTATGGTGGAACCCCCAGCTAATCCACTGGTTGTTGCCCAGCCATCCATAAGACTCAACGATGTGGACAACGTCGGCCGTACTGGCAGGCACATGACCTGCTTCACCATGGGAGGACACCACGCCTTCAACTCAGATAAAAATCATATCTACTGGGAAGATGAAACCATCAAGTACTGCCACGACTTCATCAAGCACATCGGCATCAACCCCGAGGAGATCACATTCATAGAATCATGGTGGGAAGGCGGAGGAAACGCCGGCCCCTGCTACGAGATATGTGTCCGGGGAGTGGAACTGGCCACACTGGTATTTATAAAATACCGCACCACACCCCAGGGACTAAAGGACATACCCCTTAAAATCGTGGACACCGGCTACGGCCTGGAAAGATTCGCCTGGATAAGCCAGGGAACAGCCACCGCTTACGAATCAGCTTTCGGACCTGTAGTAGATCAACTAAAGGGAATGGGCGATGTGAAGGTTGATGAAGAGATCCTGGCAGAAAACGCCCGGGTGGCCGGGATGATGGACATCGAAGACATAGCCGATCTGAAAGCACTGCGAAACAGGGTGGCCGAAAAATTAGAGATACCAGTAGAGGAACTGGTGAAGGTAACGAAACCAGTGGAATCAGTCTATATAATAGCTGATCACACCCGCTGCCTGGCCTTCATGCTGGCAGACGGAGTGGTACCCTCCAACGTTAAAGACGGATACCTGGCCCGTTTAATTTTAAGGAGAACCATCCGCTTCATGAAGGAGCTCCAGCTGGAGGAGTCCCTGGAGGATATAATGAGATTACAGCTGGACTACCTGAAAAAGAGCTACCCGGAGATAAAACAGCACCAGGAACATATAAACGATATAATCAACCTGGAAGAAAAACGGTACTACAAAACAGTTAGTAAAGGTAAAAAACTGGTTAAAAAGACTATTAACTATCTTAAAAACGATGGGGAAGATAAAATACCCCTGGAATCCCTTATAATGCTCTATGACTCCCACGGCATCCCCCCGGAATCTGTAGATGAAATAGCTAAAGAGGAAAACTTCGATGCAAATATCCCGGATAACTTCTATACTCTGGTGGCTTCAGAACACTCCGAGGAGATACCTGAAGAAAAAGTAGCAATTGAGCTGGACTATCCCACCACAGAACTGTTATTTTATGATGACCTTTCAAATTATGAGTTTGAAGCCCACGTAATTGGAACCTATAATGACAACGTTATATTAGATGGGACGCTATTCTATCCAGAAGGAGGGGGCCAACCATCCGATATAGGATCCCTGGATATACGTGGAGAAAAAGTGGAGGTCCTCCACGCAGAAAAAGTGGATGACATAATCCTCCACCGGGTTAGTGAAGAGGATATCCAGAAAGTACACCCCTACCAGGGCCAGATCATCAAAGGTCACGTGGACCCCTCCCGTAGGAAGATTTTAACCCAGAACCACACCGCCACCCACCTGATAGTTGCCGCGGCCAGGAAAGTACTGGGCGACCATATCTGGCAGGCCGGAGCCCAGAAGGGTGTGGAAAAATCCAGGATCGACATCTCACACTACAAGAGGATCACACCCACCGAACTTGAGGAAATCGAACTAGTGGCCAACAAGCTGGTGATGGACAACATCAACGTGAACACCTTCTGGCTGGAGAGAACCATGGCCGAGAAAAAATACGGCTTCATACTATACCAGGGAGGAGTAGTGCCTGGGATGAATATCAGGACCGTTGAAATAGAAGGGATAGATGTCCAGGCCTGCGGAGGAACCCACTGCAACCAGACCGGTGATATTGGTTTAATCAAGATCATTCGGACCGAGAGAATCCAGGACGGAGTGGAGAGGATAGAATTTTCAGCCGGCGAATCGGCCATAAAAGCCGTGCAAAACAACGACCATCTCCTGAAGGAAAGCTCCGGTGTTTTTAAGGTAGATGCTGAGCAGCTCCCCCAGACCTGTGAAAGGTTCTTCACCGAATGGAAGGCCTTTAAAAATGAAATAGACCGGTTGAAAAATGAAATTGCATCACTAAAGATTGAGGGCATCACCAGCCAGACAGAGACCGTTGGAGATTTAATAATACTCAACAGGCAGATAGAAGCAGATATGGGGGAACTGGTGAAGATCGCCTCAAACCTCACTGAAACTGGTAAAGCCGATGTGGTGGTTATCATAAACGGTGAAGGTAAAATCGCCGGCGGAGCATCATCAAAAGCCCTGGAAAAGGGCGTTAAAATCAATGAAGTCATCAAAGAAGCTGCAAATATAATGGGCGGCGGTGGGGGAGGTAAACCAAACCTGGCCCAGGGAGCAGGACGCGACACGACTAAAATAGCCGAAGCACTGGATGCAACTTCCAACTACCTGAAAAATATAGGATAATATCGTAATTTACAGTATATTCACGGTGATTAATATGACTCAACAAGAATCCATAAAGGAAGAAATAGCCTACTGGAAGAAAGTGGGTGACAATTCATTTAAGGAAGGCAACTACCTGGTTGCCCTGGAAGCATATGAGACGATAACCCACAGCGACCCGCAGAATGTGGAAGCCTGGAAGGGTATGGCCACCGCCTTTTCCCTCCTGGACAAACCCTATGATGCGCTGCAGAGCCTGGACAGGGCAATTGAAATTGACCCCGCCGATAGTGAATCCCTGGAAATTAAAGATTTACTCCTTAAAAAGTTAATGGAAGAAAACCAGGAATTATTAAACCGGGTTAAGGAAAAAGAATCCGATAAATCCAACCAAAAATTGATCTAATACTAAAAAACTTGATTTTAATCCAAACCCAATTAAGATTGATTTAACTAAATCCCATCAGGATCAAAGAGTAATGACCATGAAAAGCAGAACTCTACAGGAGATAAAACAGAAGATAGCTAGTGGGGAAGCAGCGGTACTCACCGCAGAGGAAGTTAGCGATCTGGTTAGTAAAGGTGAGGAACCTGAATTCAACGATGTCGACGTTGTAACCACCGGTACATGTGGAATAATGTCCGGTACAGCCGCTATTTTCCATATCAAAGTAGGTGAACCTGGTTCATTTAAAAAGGCAAATGAAATTTTATTAAATGGAGTACCTGGATTTCCAGGGCCCTGCCCCAATGAATGGCTGGGATCCGTGGATTTGATAGTTTACGGGACCAGTCACAGCATCTATCATGATGATTACGGGGGAGGATTCCTGTTTCAGGATATAATTAAGGGGAATGAAGTTGAAGTTGAAGTGGAATCCATAAGCGGGGATAAAATAAAAACAACCGTAACCATGGATGATATGGGCACTGCACAGATGATTGGTACCCGATTGGCATTTAAAAACTACACCGCCTTCGTTAATCCTTCCCTGGAATCAGTGGCCTCCATCTTCAACGCGGCGAATATGGAAGGGCCCTTTAAGGGATTGTCCTTCTCTGGATGTGGTGAACTAAACCCCTTGCAGAATGATCCCCATATGAGGATCATAAAGGGAGGGGCTAAGGTGCTTCTTTCTGGTTCTGAGGGGATGGTACTGGGTCAGGGCACCAGGAGCTCGGATGAAAAGCCTAACCTGATGATATCGGCGGATATGCACCAGATGGACCCTTTATATGTGGGTGGTTTTAAAACTGCCGCCGGTCCGGAGGTCTTTAACAGTGTGGCCGCTGCCATACCCATCCTCAATGAGGATATTCTTAAGGATACTTTCATCACCAACAAGGACATCAAATTACCAGTTGCTGATATACGTGGTAGGCATCAGGTTCTGGGATTTACTGATTATGCCTCTGTCTGGGAGAATATTACAGAAAGGCCTGTTTATTATCCGGAAGGATGCCAGAACTGCGAATTATGTTTGGTCCGTGAAAGATGCCCTACAGGCGCATATAAAGGAAACCTAAATGAGGAAATCTGTTTTGGTTGTGGGATGTGTGATTATTCCTGTCCCCACGGTGCCTTCCAGATGAAGAGGGGTAAAATCAAGTTCAGTGTGGATGATAGGGTGGTGGAAGTACCCATGGTCTGCCGTCAGTCCGATATAATCAGAGCCCGGAAACTGGCAGAGGACCTTAAAAAAAGAGTTACAGATGGTAGTTTCGATTTAGGTGAATGCTGATAATTGGTTAGGTGAAAAATAATAATCTTTATCCCACAGAAGGTAATGAACCGCTGGTAAACATCATAAAACCGATGATAAAACCTAGGAGCAGTGCTATAATTAGAATCAATAGAATTGGGGTCATTCCCATGCTGGAACTTTCTGTTTCTTCCTCATCAGGATAGTACTGGCTGAGATCGTAGCCTCTGTACTTCTTTTTCCTTGGCTTTTGGTGCGCTGGTCTTTTTTGATACTGATCTTCCACGTATTGATCTTCAATGTACTGGTCGTAGAAGTCCTTTTCCCTATCCTGATATTCTCCCCTCTTATATCTTCCTTGCAAGGGTTTATATTCAGAATTCCTACTTTTCTGCTGAGGTTTATATCTTGGTCTGTTGAGTTTCGCACCACAATGTGGACAGAAAGTGTCTCTTCGCCTTATATAACCCCCACATTTTTGGCATTCCATTTTTAATCAATAATTTGTTTTATTTTAAACCTTATAACTTTTATTATGTATCCTACCTATTTAATAAAACTTCTACAGATATTAATAAAAAGTTAGTAAGAAAGTGGTTTTTAACAGGGAACATAATAATTGTACTGTATTAAACACTTTAAAGTCTATAATCATGTTATTTAGAAAAATAATTATATACGGAGATATTTGAACTCTTTACATGAAAATTAATCTTTTAAACTCGATAGGATAATTTATTCTTAATCAGAAAAGATTAATTTCGGTGTTAATTTATTATTTAAGACCTATTTCAGTATTTAATCTTCAAATAAAGTCTCGAAGACAGGAATCAATTTTAATCACATTAAAAAATACTCTAATTAAACTTTAAAACTAAAAAAGAGTTCTCGAACTCGCTTTTTTTCAATTTTAGACCACAACCTTTATAAGTGATCATTAAGTGATAGGAGGATATGGTCCAAAAAGGTCTCAAATATCTTTTTTGAATTTTTTGGACATGGAGGCGGTAAAATTAAGCGAAAATCGATAACCTTAGTGATAATGCTATTGGCATTAGCACTAACTTTGAGTGCAAACACAGTTTTTGCAACAGCGAATACAACAACCAATGTTTCAGACCAGAATACTGGTCAAAATGTAGATAAAAATACAGTTAATAGTTCCGTACAGGCGGCTGGAGCCCCACAAGCAGCTGGATCCACAGCAAGTACCAAAAAAGTGACAACTACCCAAAAAAGCTTCACCAGCAGTCAGATAAACAGTGCAGCTTCCAGTGTCAAGACTTTTATTGAAAAAAATAAAAGATTGCCTAATTACGTCACCATATCTTCTGTACAGATGAGCGTGCCCCAGTTTCTAAAGTTGATGACCACCAATACCATTAACCTTAACAGTAAAACATCCAAGTCAGTAACTCTTCAGACTGTTAACAACCCATCAACAGGGACGGGAACTTTTAAATCCGGTAATCTGAACAAAGCAACATATGTAAAATTAGCTAAATTAATCAACTCGTACATAGATTCCAATGGTAAAGCACCGAGCACGGGCACTACTTCACTTGGAAAAATAAGCTTCAAGGACCTGGTCTACACCTACAGTAAAATATTGAATTTCCAGAAATCCAACAAAAGGCTACCAAACTACGTAACAATAAATAAATTTAGTTGGAAAACCAGTGGGGAAGGAAGCGGTTCCTCGTCAAGCGGCAGCAGTTCAACATCGACCAGTGCTCTATCACAGTATTTAAAAGTTACAGCCAATGCACAGTCAACGAGTTCAACCATCAAGAATCTGGCAGCTTCAATAACCAAGGGTAAAACAACGACCTACGCTAAGGCTCAGGCCATCTTCAACTGGGTGAGGGATCATATATCCTATTCATTCTACTACAACACTAAAAAGGGTGCTCTGGGGGCTTTAAGCTCCAGGAGCGCTAACTGTGTGGATAATTCACACCTGATGGTGGCACTCGCCAGAGCAGCAGGAATACCAGCCAGGTACCAGCACGGAACTTGCAGATTCGCAAGCGGAACCTACGGACACGTTTGGGCCCAACTGTATGTAAACGGGAAATGGTACTA
>MVQY01000169.1 GCA_002067325.1 Methanobacterium sp. PtaU1.Bin097 | reverse complement strand
AGAGGTGATGGAAGATGGAATCACAATTTTTACTTGCCAAGGCAAAAGACGAAGAAATAGCAACAAAAGGAGAATGTGGGGGTGCTGTAAGTGCATTATTCAAATATCTATTGGATCAGGATCTGGTTGATGGTGTACTAACCCTAACTAGGGGAGAGGACATATATGACGGGATCCCTACTCTGGTTGAGGATTCAGAGGACATAGTTTCAACCTGCGGTTCCCTGCACTGTGCACCGACCATGTTCGGTGATCTGATAAGTAAATATTTGACTGACATGCGATTAGCAGTCAGTGTGAAACCGTGTGATGCAATGGCCATAAATGAACTCATAAAAAGGCATCAAATCAATGAAGATAACCTTTATAAAATCGGTCTTAACTGTGGGGGTGCGGTAATGCCCATCTCCGCCCAGAAAATGATAGAAATGTTCTACGATGTGGATCCATCTGAGGTGGTGAAGGAAGAAATAGATAAGGGCAAATTCATAATCGAACTCGAGGATGGGACCCATAAGTCCGTGGAAATTGATGAGTTAGAAGAAAAAGGATTTGGAAGACGGATTAACTGCCAGAGATGCGAGTTGAAAATCCCTCGAAACGCGGATCTGGCCTGTGGTAACTGGGGTGCCGAACCAGGATGGACCTTCATCGAAGTGGTCACTGAGAAGGGAGCAAAACTCTTAAACGACGCTAAAAAAGGGGGATATATAGAAGTTAAAACACCTTCCCAAAAGGCGATTACCATAAGGGGAAAGATTGAAAACGCCATGATAAAATTAGCCCAAAAGTATCAGGAGAAATATCTAGAGGAAAACTATCCTGATATTGAAAACTGGGATGAATACTGGAACCGCTGCATCAAATGCTATGCCTGCCGGGATGCGTGTTCTTTATGCTTCTGTAAGGAATGCGACCTGGAAAAAGAGTTCTATAATGATGAAGATGCAATAGTACCGGATCCCCTCACTTTCCAGGGAGTGAGAATGTCCCATGTCTGCTTCAGCTGTGTCAACTGTGGACAGTGCGAAGATGTATGTCCCATGGAAATCCCCCTGGCCCATATATTCCATAGAATGCAGAAAAAATACCGGGATAAAACTGGATTCATAGCCGGGGTGAGTGAAGAGTTACCCCCACTTTACAGTCCAGAGAAGGAATAATTTAGTGAAAGATTAGAAGAGTTCAATTTGAGTTAAAAGTTCAATTAATTAGGTGATAGGAAATGTCTAGTGAAGAACCAAAGATATTGGGATTCTGTTGTAACTGGTGTTGCTATGGAGGTGCAGATACTGCCGGCACCGCCCGGATGCAGTACCCCCCAAATGTTAGAGTTTTAAGGGTGATGTGTTCTGGTAGAATCAACCCGGCAATGGTGCTTAAAGCCTTTAAAGAAGGAGCTGATGGTGTTTTCGTTGGTGGTTGCCATATGGGTGATTGTCATTACGATGCCGGGAACTATAAATGGAACCGACGGGCCAAGTTCATCGAGGATTTACTTCCTGAATTCGGAATCCCTAAAGAGAGGTTTAGATTCGAATGGATCTCCGCTTCTGAGGGTGAAAAGTTCCAGAAGACCATGGAAGAATTCACGAATACCATAAAATCCTTAGGTCCACTTCACAGATCCTTTCCAAAGGTGTCCAAAAAAGCCCAAATTGCTAATTAACAACGTACTAATTAACATAGAACTACCAAAATACCCAACCATCTACAGGTGAAAAAAATTGAACATCACAGTTTATGGTGCAGGAAATCAGGACCTATACGTGAACCAGCTCCAGTTACCAGAAAGATATGGTGGAAATTCTCCCTATGGCGGCTCTAGAATGGCTATAGAATATGCCCGGGCTGGTCATGATGTTTATCTGGCCGAACCAGATAGGAATATGCTCAGCAAGGACCATTGGAAGATCGTGGAAGATTCAGGGGTGACAGTCGCTTCAAACGATGCAGAAGCGGCTGAAGATGCGGAAATAGCGGTTTTATTCACTCCATTTGGTAAACAAACCTTCAACATTGCTAAGCAAATCGTTTATCACCTCCCAGAAGAGGGGATAATCGCCAACACGTGTACAGTATCACCTCTTGTTTTGTACTATGTACTGGAAAAAGAACTGAGAAAAGACAGGAAAGACGTAGGTATTACTTCTCTACACCCGGCAGCGGTTCCAGGAACCCCTCAACACGGACATTATGTTATTGGGGGGCGTTCCAGTAATAACATGGACATTGCTACTGAGGAACAAATTCGAAAATGTGTAGAACTCGCGGAGAGTTGTAAAAAGGATGCCTATGTGGTTCCTGCCGATGTCTCATCCGCGGTAGCTGATATGGGTTCTCTAGTGACTGCGGTAACTCTTTCCGGTGTGCTTGACTACTATAAGGTGGGTACGGAGATCATCAAAGCACCAGAGGAGATGGTGGAAAAACAGATACTCATGACACTGCAGACCGTTGCTTCACTGGTGGAATCTTCTGGTGTGTATGGAATGCTAAAGGCCATAAATCCAGATTTACTGGTAAAAAGTGCTAAATCAATGCATTTACTGGAGGAACAGGAAGAACTGGACGCTGCCTTAAATAAATTATCCGTACTTGGACCAGAAATATTGGAGAGGACCGATAAATCCGCGGTTAAACCAACCAATTTAGTGGCGGCCCAGGCCCTCGCCAGGGAACTGCAGAACCTTATGGGGGAAGTAGCAGCAGAGGGAACCATCCGGAGGTGCATGCGTAAGATGTTTGAGTGATGGTGTATGGGGAATTTCCTAATTTTTTGGCCATGATTGGGTGACCCTTAAAGTACTAATTCTTTCTGTAATTACATGGGATTAGTAATACTAAATCAGGATTTAATGCTAAATTTTAAATAGCAATATCAACATCTTGAATTTATAGAGACCTTGAAACTTGCCATGATCACCAGTGGAAGATGATTGAAAATGCATGATGTAATTAAAGAAGCAATAAATGATATGGATGCAGCGTTAGAACTTTCTAAATCACCAAAAGATGTTATCAGCACCGTTGATGCTATTTCTGAGCTCAGTACTGGGGAAGCTATGAAACTGGGGATGAATTTTAAAAGATTTCCCCTGGGCTGTGATTTAACCGAGGTGGTGGTGGGTACCTGTGCCTCTGACCTGGGAATGCAGGATCTTCTGGGTAACTGTATCTTGGCGAATATGATTGGGGCGACTATACATATCTGTGCCTATGCATTTGCTGATATAGGGGAAGCCCATGGAATGAAGGGAATAGATGTTCTCCGGGAGGTTAACGCGTTAACTGATATTCCCCTGGATCTGGATCATTTCGGTCACCACGGACCCATGAGATTTCCCAAGGACATAATCAGCTGCCATGGACAATGTTATTTTGCAGGACCACCATTTAAAGAATGTCCCAGGGAGAGGATACACTCCAGACTCGTTGATAAAGAAAAAAAAGGCGAATTAGATAGGGATGAGTGGATCAAACTATCATCTTCAGTAGCAGTCAATTTAACCAGTGAACAGGGTGGAGAAGGCCATGCCGCCCCCTATAAAGAAGCAGAAAAGATAGCAAAACTGGCCAAAGCATATGGTAAGGGATTAGAGGCTATAATGTTCATTGGTGATGGGTACGATGACCTGATAACCGGTTTTGGGAAGTCACTGGATATTGGTGCTGATGTTCTCGTCCTGGAAGGCGGGCCCTTCAATATTTCCCAGAATAGATTGGATAGTTTTGCTAAAGCGGTGGCCATGGCTCGAATTTTAGCCCCTGGTAAGGTGGTTGCCACCAACGGCGCCTATGAAGATGAGTGTCGGGTTGGTTTAAGGGCGGGATTGAACGCCATCATCACTGGTTTTCCCAAAAATCACCACGGTTACATGTGTGGATATTCTCCAGGCACTGCCCGGAGGGGAAATTTTGGACTCCCCCGGGTTATCAAGATCATGAAAGAAGAGGTACAATCCCAGTCAACCGGTGTTCCAATTGGGAGGGGTGAACTGGAAGCTTTAGCCCGGGCGGTTAAGGTTGTGGGTTCTGAATATCTATATCCAAACAAGATTGGTTCTTTTCCTGTGGGTGATGCTCACTGGGTGGTTATAGCTAACTCCGATATTTATAGAAATATAGCCGTAGAGAAAACAGTTAAGGATATTCCTGAAGTAATAAATGGTGAAAGTGTGGCTTTATTAGGGGGGAGGTTCATCTCCTGGGTGGTGGCTAAGGAGATCGATAGTATAGTGGATGAGATTATCATCAGTGATGCCGATCCCTGGGTTGAAAAGGCCACAGTTGATAACTTAAGAGGAGTATTGAATTCAGAGGTCAAGGCTGCGGGATCAGATGATAAAAAGGCGGTTTTAAATTCTAAAAATAGTATAATAACTTCTACAGTCCCTTACGTTGTACGTAAGATTTCCCGTAATATTAATGGGGCTGTGGCACTGATCTGAAACTTTATTTTTTTTAGGAACTATTCTACTTTTTGAGGTTTCACTTCTTTTGTTGATTTAATACCTTTTTATTACTTTAAATATTATATTAACCCTTTTTTATTACTCCAAATTTAAAAACATATCTTTATATAGTAAATGTTTTTCATTTATAAAATAATTAATATTCATAATATGAACATAGTTCATTTTTAATGAAACAAAATTAGAAGAGGTGTAAAAGTAATGCCGACCTATGAAGACAGAATAGATCTCTACGGCGCAGATGGAAAGCTTTTAGAGGAAAATGTACCTTTAGAAGCCATAAGTCCAATGTTAAACCCTACGATGGAGAAGATAGTCCACGAAGTCAAGCGTTCCGTAGCAGTAAACCTATCAGGAATAGAAAATGCACTGGAAAAAGCAGCTTACGGTGGTAAATCCAATTTTATCCCAGGAAGGGAGCTGAAACTACCCATTGTAGAAAATGTGGACGTACTTTCAGAGAAAATTGAAAAGATGATCCGTATCCATGATGAGGACGACTTCAACCTCAAACTCATCAACAAAGGGAACCAGCTCCTGGTACAGTTACCATCCCAGAGGATGAAAATGGCTGCAGACTACACAGTCTCCACCCTGGTCACTGGATCAGCAGTTATCCAGGCCATCATCGACACCTTTGATGTGGATAAATTCAACGCATCCTCAGTAAAAACCGCAGTTTTAGGCAGATACCCCCAGACAGTTGATTTTGCAGGGGCAAACATCACCGCCTTACTGGGCCCACCACAGATGCTGGAAGGTGTGGGTTACGGTCTTAGAAATATCACAGCCAACCACGTAGTAGCCATAACCAAGAAAAACACACTAAACGCTGTAGCATTATCTTCACTTTTAGAACAAACAGCTAACTTCGAAATGGGTGATGCCCTAGGAGCATTCGAAAGATTTCACCTATTAGGACTGGCCTACCAGGGTCTGAATGCCAACAATCTGGTGTTTGATCTGGTTAAAGAAAATGGTAAGGGAACGGTGGGCACCGTTGTAACCTCCCTGGTGGAACGAGCACTGGATGATGGAGTTATCAAAGTAGCCAAAACCATGCCCTCAGGATATAAAATCTACGAACCAGTTGACTGGGCATTATGGAATGCATACGCAGCATCTGGGCTCATAAGCTCAGTCATCGTCAACATAGGTGCATCCAGAGCTGCTCAGGGAATTGCATCCACCATCCTGTACTACAACGACATACTGGAATTTGAAACCAGCCTACCTGGTGTGGACTACGGCCGTGTAGAAGGAACCGGTGTGGGAATGAGCTTCTTCTCTCACTCCATATATGGAGGGGGAGGTCCTGGAATCTTCCATGGAAACCACGTGGTGACCAGGCACAGTAAAGGATTCGCAGTACCCTGTTCCACAGCAGCAATGTGTTTAGACGCAGGAACTCAGATGTTCTCCCCAGAAGCAACATCTGGAATGGTAGGAACCATCTATAGCGATATTGAATATTTCAAAGAACCCCTCCGCTGTGTGGCTGACGGAGCTCGCCAAATAAAAGACCAAGTATAGATAGGAGATTTTTTATGGATGAAATCAAGGCAGTTGATGTAAAAATATTCCCTCACCGGCGTCTGAAACCAGAAACCACCGAGAAAATCTTAAATGATCTACTGGACCTCGATGGAGTTTTAAGATTCCTGGTTAACGGAGAATCCTTACCTAAAGTAGTGGGATACGGTCCGGCAAGGGGGACCAGCGTCAATCATCCTGATAGAAAGATCATTACCGTAAAAGGAGCAAAAATTGAACTCTTAGTTTCTGTTGGAGACATAATAGTCACAGTAAATCACGAGAACCTGGAAAAATTCCTGGAAAAAACAGAATCCCTCCTCGATAAAACCTTAAACTTTGATTATGATATAAGGACAGGTATTTTCACCAGAACAGAGATTACTGTGACAGATTATTTGAAAATAAGATATGGTATCGATGAAAACGTTGATCCCAGCCTTATAGGAATAGTAGACCCTAAGGCAAATTCCAAAGAAACTGTGAAGTTAATAGGTGATTAAATATGTCATACAAACCCCAGTACACCCCTGGAGAAACAAAAATAGCTCAAAACCGTAGGAACCATATGGATCCTGATTTTGAGATGAAAAAGATTAGAAATATCAACGACGAAGATATAGTGAGCGTTTTAGGTCATAGAAATCCTGGAGAAAACTACAAGTCAGTCCATCCACCCCTGGATGAAATGGATTTCGAAGAAGACCCCATGAAAGAACTGGTAGAACCCATCCCCGGAGCAAAGGAAGGAGCAAGAACCAGATACATCCAGTTTACAGATTCAATGTACAATGCCCCAGCACACCCCTACGACCGGGCCAGGACCTACATGTCCCGTTTTAGGGGAGTGGACACCGGAACCCTATCTGGAAGACAGGTTATTGAAATCAGAGAACAGGACTTAGAGGCAATTTCAAAACTACTACTGGAGACAGAATTCTTCGACCCGGCAAAAACTGGTTTAAGAGGAGCAACCGTCCATGGCCACTCCCTCCGACTGGATGAAAACGGGCTGATGTTCGATGCACTGCAGAGATACGTCTTTGATGAAGAAACCGGTAAAGTATTCTACGTCAAGGACCAGGTAGGAAGACCCCTGGATAAACCGGTTGATGTGGGAGAACCACTGGATGACGAACACCTTGAAGAAATCACCACCATCTACCGCAGTGACAACGTAAGCATGAGAGAAGATAAAGAAGCCATCGAAGCGGTTTTAACTATCCACGAAGCAAGAACTAACGGTGGTTTTGGATTAGAAGTTTTCAAAGAAGATTTAAAACGTAAACTGGGTGATAACAAATGAACGATGAAAAGAAGCTGTTTTTAAAGGCCCTGAAAGGGAAGTTTAACGAAGATCCCAAACAAACCCACACCGACTTTTACTGTTTCGGAGGCTGGAAACAGTCCCCTCGAAAGAGAGAATTCGATGAATATGCAAAAAAGATTGAAAAAGAAAGGGGAGACCTCCCATTTTACAATCCAGACATTGGAGTTCCACTGGGACAGCGTAAATTAATGGCCTACAAGGTTTCCGGTACAGACACCTATGTGGAAGGAGATGATCTACATTTCTGTAACAACGCAGCCATACAGCAACTACTGGATGATATAAAAAGAACCATCATCGTGGGTATGGACACCGCCCACTCCGTTTTAGAGAAAAGGTTAGGTGTGGAGGTTACACCGGAAACCATAAACGAGTACATGGAAACCATCAACCACGCACTTCCCGGTGGAGCCGTAGTCCAGGAACACATGGTAGAAGTCCACCCCGGACTGGTAGGGGACTGCTACGCTAAAATATTCACTGGAGATGATACACTGGCCGATGAATTGGACTCCAGGTTCCTGATTGATATCAACAAGGAATTCCCAGAAGAACAGGCCGAAATGCTGAAAAAGTACATAGGCAGCAAGACCTACCAGATCAGCAGGGTACCCTCAATGGTCGTACGGGTCTGTGACGGAGGTACAGTTTCCAGATGGTCCGCGATGCAGATCGGTATGAGTTTCATAGCCGCCTACAAACTATGCGCCGGTGAAGCAGCCATAGCTGATTTTTCATATGCTGCCAAA
Source organism: Methanobacterium sp. PtaU1.Bin097 (assembly GCA_002067325.1). Classification (GTDB taxonomy): domain Archaea; phylum Methanobacteriota; class Methanobacteria; order Methanobacteriales; family Methanobacteriaceae; genus Methanobacterium_A. Next base: position 18,869 of record MVQY01000169.1, on the reverse strand, counting down.
CACGCAGATGTTATAGAAATGGGAAGCATCCTCCCGGCAAGAAGGGCAAGAGGGCCAAACGAGCCTGGAGGTATCCCATTTGGAGTAATGGCTGACATGGTGCAGACATCCCGTGTTTCTAATGATCCAGCTGAAATATCCCTGGAGGTTATTGCTGCAGCAGCCACTATCTATGATCAGATATGGCTCGGTTCATACATGTCTGGTGGAGTGGGCTTCACCCAGTATGCAACCGCTTCCTACACTGATGATATTCTGGATGATTTCGTCTACTACGGAATGGAATACGTGGATGAAAATTATGGTATATGCGGGACCAAAGCAACTACTGAAGTGGTTCATGACATAGCTTCAGAGGTAACCCTCTATGGACTGGAGCAGTACGAATACCCGGCACTCCTGGAAGACCACTTTGGAGGTTCACAGCGAGCCGCCGTTGTTTCTGCTGCAGCCGGGTGTTCGGTTGCCTTCGCCACAGGAAATTCCAACGCCGGAATCAATGGATGGTACCTAAGTCAGATCTTACACAAAGAAGCACATAGCAGACTTGGCTTCTATGGTTACGATCTGCAGGACCAGTGTGGAGCATCCAACTCCTTATCTATCAGGAGTGATGAAGGTCTGATCCATGAACTGCGTGGTCCTAACTACCCTAACTATGCCATGAATGTGGGCCACCAGCCAGAATACGCGGGTATTGCCCAAGCACCACACGCTGCCAGGGGAGATGCATTCTGTGCAAACCCCCTCATAAAAGTTGCCTTTGCAGATAGTAACCTGACCTTCGACTTCAAGCATCCCCGGAAGTCCATTGCAAAAGGTGCGCTTAGAGAGTTCCTGCCAAGTGGGGAAAGGGACTTAATCAGTCCAGTTGGATAGGATTAAGTTTAACAGGGATTGAAAAAATCCCAAATTTTTTTTTAAATTATAGGATAGAATTTTTTTCTAAACTAGTTTTCAAAATTACCGACTGCATGGCTAATGAAATGGTGGTTGTGACTTTTTATTCCAACCATATTATCGATAGATTTAAAATATGATGAATTGATTATATTTCTATAACAGGTTCCATGATTGGGGGATATGATGAATTCAATTTGGATAGGATGGAAAAATAAGGGGTTATGGTGAAGTTGCATGTCCATCATTAAAAGAAGGGAAAGGGAAAAAAGGCAGAGGGAAAACGCTATAATCAACGCCGCTGAAAAGTTATTCTTCTCTAAAGGCTATGATGATGTTTCCATGAACTACATAGCCAGGGAGGTAGAACTGAGCACAGCCACCCTGTATCTTTACTTTCAAAACAAAGAATCGCTATATTTTGCCATCGTACTTCGTGGTACAGGGATTCTAAATGAAATGATCAAGGAAGGAGTGGCTACAGCAAAAACGGGTATTGATAAAGTAGCCGCGTTTAGAAAAGCTTATTATGACTTCACCAATGAGTATCCAGATTACATTAAGATCTACAACTACTTCCAGTCAGGACGGTTTAACATAGTCAGTAAAAATAATGAACAGAAAGAACTCGATGATGAGAAAAAGAACCTGCCCATGCCCTATGCTGGTGAGTACACTCAACAAATACTCGAGCTGCGTAAAGAAAGGTTTAAAATTCTCTGCAACTCAGTGAAGGAGGGTGTCGATGATGGAACCATCCAATCAGATGTTGATCCAGTGGAGATAGCAGTCTTGCTCTCAGCCATCTCCAAAAGTCTCTCCAAAATGCCACCAGATCATGAGAAATTACTGGAAAGACGGAAGATTTCCCATGATAAATATTTCACTGACATGGGGGAATTGATCAACCGCATGATCGGAAGAGGATAGTTCGAGACTAACCCCCTATCTGTAAATATTAAAACTAGTTTCTTTAATTTTAATCATCAGGCAGGTTGGTCCAGGGCTCTAAAATCACAGCGGGGCAGTGATGATTTTCTGGACAGTCTCCGCAGTTTCTGGGTTTACGGTAACATCCTGCCCGGTTTAAATGATGATAAAGGGTTTTTAAGCCATTGTTACTCATTTGTTCGGTCATCTGACTTCCACCAGGGTGATAACCAGAATAATCAACGTTTTTAAGGCCCAGTTTTTTACAATCTTCCACTAACTCTTGCATCAGGGAGCGCGTAGGGGCGGGGTGATAGTAGAGCATGAAGTGTGGCCTGAAACCCACCAGCCGGTAATGGATGGATGGGTCGATCTCCTGGATAAATCTGGCGATTTTATGGATTTCTTCCTGATTTAACCCGGGGATAACCACGGTACGGAATACCCGGATTTTTTCTGGATGTTTCCTGGCTAACCACTCGGCATTCTCCAGGACAGGCTCTGAAGGTGCTCCGGTAAGGGCCTGATGCAGTTCGGTATCGTAGGCCTTTATTTCGAAGTTGAAATAGGATGAAATTCTAGAGAGCCTTTCCATGGTTTTCCTGGTGATGAATCCGTTGGTGGCCAGGCCCACATCCAGCTGGTGGGGACTCTCCAGGCTTTCCATTTGGGAAATCCCTTGTTTTTCCAGTGGGGGACTTTCTTGTTTTTCCAGACCAGAAATTTCCTTATTTAGAAGTCCCACTACCGCCTCCAGATAGGGTGTATGGATTGATGGTTCTCCACCGGTGAAACTCAACTTGTTTACGGACATATCCTGGGCATACTGGCTTTTAAATGCATGGAGGATTTCTTCGACTAAAGCAGGGGGATCCACGTATCCCCGGTACCTCCAACCGCTTTCAGGATACTGGGAGATACGGTAGGCATTACAGTAAGTGCAGAAGAAGGAACAGCCCAGCAGGGTGATGGAGTAACTCTTTAAAACCTCTGTGAAATTGGTATAGGCCACTTCTGGCATTCCAACACGGCAAACCCCTTTTCCTCCATCTAAACGGTTTATTCCACAGTCCCAAGGGCATAGATGGCAATCTTTCAGTTCCTTCAGGTATTTAAAGTTCATGTTCTCCCATCATTGGTTAAATTTTTATAGGATTAATCTATATTTTTTAATATAAATAATAATATTCGTATTACTTTATCTCTATATTCCACCTCTTTCGTAATATTATGGGAGAACTAACATGAGCTATTACAGGGCTAAAGAACTTAAAAAACAGGATTTATCCCTTTATAATGTACAGGGATTCCTTTTTAACATGATCGATGATGAATTTGGCTACGGATACGTAGCTAGCTACCATCAGGACATCATAGACATGGAATCTTATTACATACTCCCAGATAAAAACAATTTCTACGTGGCCATCAATCAAACCGGTAGAATAATAGGAAGTATTGGAATAAGAGCCTATGATAGGGATTTTAGAATGTTCAAAGATGTTTACAGTCCAAAAACCACAGCCAGTATCTGGAGAGTCTTTGTTGACCGGCCCTGGCGCAGGAATGGAGTAGCTTCAACACTGGTGGAATTGGGGGAAGGTTTCTGCCGTAAAAAGGGATACGAAAAAATCTACCTCCACACCCAGAAAACAGTGGAGGGATCACTGGACTTCTGGCTTTCCAGGGGTTATAAAATAGTGGACGATACCGAAAATCAATTAAAAACAGTTCACATGGAGAAAAAGTTATAAAAAAAAGATTTTGTTTGGAAATGGAAAGTGGACATGGAAATCATCAAGAAATTTCTATCAGATTAATTTTCACCAGACTTCTCAATGAAAATCTCCAGTTTACCATCTATGTTAACCACGGTTTTCACCGTTAAAATAGAATCATCCACATAAAGAAGGGTATCTATTGCCTTTGCCTGGGGAGAACTCAGTAAACTTACATTTTTTATGCCTTCCATTTTTAGTTTTCTCAGCTTTTCATCAACGTTAGATGTACGGTTTTGATTCTCCATGCATACCACCTACCACCTTCCTTATCAAATTGTCAGCCGCCAACCATGATTAGTTTACCTGTGGCTGGATCTTTGTAGACGGTACCCATCTCCACGTACCCCTGGCCGGATCCCGAAGAAGTATCGGGTGTTTCATTTAATTCCTTGCCCTGCTGTACTTCGGCCGCCTTTTTCATGGCTTCCATGGTTTGTTGCTTTTCTTCTGGGGTGGAATTGGCAAATACCACGCTTTGCATGTTCCAGGATACCACCAGGAAGATCAGAAATCCTACTGATAGAACTAGCATAGCATCTACCAGGTTACTGGTTCCAGCCATGGGGTCTTCTTCATTTGCCGATAACAGCCGTCGTCTTCGTCGTAGCATTATCTAAAACCTCCAGTACTGATTCTGCAAGGGTTTCTAAGGTGGATAGATTGTCTTCATACCACCTTCTCCTTATTTTGGATACAACATATGCTATTCCTCCGGCTGCTAAACCAACAACGGTGGTATCGAAGGCTATTATTATGGCCTGTGCCAGAGTGTTTATGTCTCCAGCTCCCAGGCCGGCTAGACCAGGCCCCATGGGGATTAAAGTCCCCATTAAACCCAGAGTTGGGCCTAACCTGGTTACGATATCTGTTTTTTCAAGACTTTTAGCTGCCTTTAACTCTTCGCCTTCTATCAACTTTCTGGCTAAAGCTTCTCTGGATTTAGGGCTAAGTTTGGGGGTGGATGCTATTTTTATAAGCACCTCTTTACTGCTGGTTGGCAGTCCGCTTTCATTTACCTTTTCGATTATCTGTTCTGGTGTGCCGGGATTGGATATATCTTCAATTAATTTCCCTGTTTTTTCAGTGCCGAACCTTATTCTGCTTGAATGCTCTGAAATCAGACCTCCAAAGGTAATTATGGCGTACACCATGAAGGCCAAAAGACCCACGATCACCGGTATAAGAAGGCTCTGCGCAATAACGTGTAAGACTGAACTTAACATTTCACTTCCTGGAATTGCTACCAAAGTTATCACCTGTCTATTTTCATTGTAATAATGTGCTGGTTTTCTTGTTTATGTAAAATCCAGAGACCAATATAATTACAACCCCTAAAATTGCGTATACTATGGTTGTAATTGAAGGTATGGTCATAGGACTCATTTCACTGGATAATACAGTGGCTATGTTGGGGATTACGATGGCCGATGCTAAGAAGTAAAAGCCCATGAACATCATGAAGTTCCCTAGAACTAGAGGGAAAGGTTGTTTAATAAATCGAACGATGGTGTTCGAAAACAGATAAAAAACACCTATCAGTACAGACAAGGCGACAGCAGAATACTGGCCAATTACAAAGGACGAAGCCCCTATCACTGGTGACATGAGTATTATAACTGCCAGAACCGCCCCAAAACAGCATGGGCATGGTGCGATCATGGCCATGCAGGTGGCCGATGCATGATTTTTCTGGTGAATCTTCCATTCTTTGACGGTGTGCCATCCGGCATAAAGAATAACCACCCCCATTATAAGGAAGATGACCGAGTTGTAATCGTACATCAACGTGTAAAGATAGTCGGTGTATTCCGCCGCAACCCGGGTGAGTATTAATATACCTAAACCATAGCCAATTGCGATTCCAGCCGCTACCTTTTTAGATAAGTTAGCAAAGCCCATGGCCATGCCTATTTTAAATGCGAAAAAAAGTATCGCCGATAATATTCCCATTTGCCACAATATTTCCCACATAATAATCATCTTAAAGTTAATTTTTTAGCTATTTAATAATTTCTATTTAATTTGTATTATTACTTTTTCTTTGATTTAAGGCTTGAAAGTAATACTAATTAGATGTTAATACTTAACAGGCCATTTCATACCATATTTTATTACCATATTCTGTCCATTTTTTTAAAAAATAAAAAAAGGGGGAAAATTACTTTTTTATAAGGTTCCTGATGTCGTTTCTGAAATACCCAATACCAACAAGACACATTAGAAGAATTACTCCTATTATGGCTACTACTGGCATATTGGATTGCCCCGAACTCTGGTTGCTCACTTCAGTTATTTCATGAACGTTCTGACTGTTACTGTCTGATGACTGCCCGGCCCCTGAGACTGCATTGGCTGTACTGGCTTCACCAGGTGCAGCTTGAGTGGTACTTCCCTGTGTTGATTGACTTCCCTGGTTGGGATCTGTAGTCTGTCCCGGACTTCCTTGAACATCTATGGATATACCAGTAGCTCCTTCTAAAATATTAGCAAATTGCTGGATCTGTGCACTGCTTAAGGATGATCCCACTATCATGTAGTTGTTGAAATCCATGTTGGCACAGGTGTGGTGGCAGCAGGATACTCCGTATTTATTTACCAGGTTTATGTATTTGTCCTTCAGAGAGTTTAGAAGTGCTTCATCTGCCTTCCAGATGCCTCTTCTAGCAGCTTCGATGACCCATCCCATCATACTCTGGGTGGCGAAGGCCTGGTAATCTTCCCTCCCAGAAAACTTGGGATCCAGAAGATTTCGAGCAGCCAGGGTCCACATCGTATCACTCACACTACCGGTGGTAACATCCATGGCAAAGAGGTTCTTGTACCTTTCAGCGTATTCCATCCACCCACTGGGGGTGTTTAACAGAGCATCCCTGTAAACAGGGTTTAAAAGCTGGGATTGTATTTCCAGTTCCATTTCCTCCTGGGTCGTCCTGGTCACCACTTTATTTTTGTTCCTGATATCTACCAGCATATCATCGGGATTACCTCCCAGACCTCGAGATGCCAGTAACATTCCACCGTACCAGTCGTAGTAGTCATCCGTATCCAGTAGTCTCCAGGTACTGTCTATATTCTGGGTTATCATGTCTGCGCTTCCCAGCAGATACTGGAAAGTATCTCTGTTCTGTTCAATGTTGACTCCGTTGGGTGTGGATTTCCATGCGTAAGATACTCTGGACGTGTAGACACTAACCAGTTCAGCGGTGGTCTTCCATTTACTGGTGTTTGGTAGTAGATCTGATACTCCGGTACCTTCCAGCACCATTCCTGGTAAGCCGAAGACACGGTCCAGGGATGGGTGTTCTTTGAAGTGTTTTTTAACGTAGTTCTGTTTGGTAGTTTCACCGGGAGCTTCAGCCGCTAATTTAACCGCGTTGTTCATCAGGTTGATCCACATCTCGTTACCGGTAACTGCGGTGGTAAAGACATCTACTCTAGGCCTTTGAATGGTTTTGCCGTTGATGGTGATGGTTAAATCCTTTAACGGAATTAGGATGGATTTAGGTTTGACATCTCCATTGGTATCCCAATCTGGCATAACACCCAAGAGATACATGAATTCGGCTATGGCTATGGCGTCGGTTCGAAGTAGTTCGGTACCCCACATTACCATACCCACTGTTTCCGGGAATTTACCATGTTTTAGGTAGTAGTTTGTTAAAAGCTGGTCAACCACTTTCTTGGCTGTTTCCCAGGCAGCTTTAGTGGGCATTTTTTCGGGATTGGAAGCGTAGAAATTCATACCGGTGGGAAGGACATCTGCATAGGAGGGGTCTGCTGCCAGTCCAGGACTAACGAACCCACCACTAAGTGCATCTAAGAGGTTCTTCCATTCCTGATTATCCCTGATCTTCGCGATTATCTCTTTACAGTACTTGAGGTCATTTAATAGGTCGGTATTTTTAACTCCTAAACTGTTTGGATCCTTTCCATTTGCTATCTGCCTGATGTAGGTCCTGATCCATTTATCTATTGCTTCAATTTCATCCTCGTATTTAGGGTTCTTCTGCATATCGTAGTATCCCAGATTTATCTTTGGATATAGTACCGCTTTCATATGGTCTGTAATGCTGGTCATGGACGAGGAAATGGTGAACACCTCTTCTACCAGTTCCTCACCTGTTAAGACCTTGCCCAGGCTGTGTAAACCAAGGGGTATGATGTCGTCTTCGATTTCATGCAATTTTTCATGGATCTCTAAGAGCCACTCACTGAATGTCTGTCCTTTCTGTTGAGCGGGAAGTCCTAACTCTTTTGCTTTAGATTTGATCTGTTTTTCCAGTGCAGGTAGTATCTGATTGTTCCCCACATTCTTCGCATTTTCATACTGGTGAATCAGGTCATGGATAACAATTAAATCACCGTATAAACCTGATCTTACCATCGCAGGTGTCATGTGGTCGATTATAAGAGCACTGGCTCTGTCCTTAGCCACCATACCCTCTCCAGGATTGGAGACTATGTAAGGGTTGATGTTGGGTATGTTTGCCAGTTGGAAGGGCCAGTCATCCTCCTGCAGTCCCACGTTTCTTCCAGGCAGCCATTCCAGGGTTCCATGGGTTCCCATGTGTATCATGGCGTTGGCACCATAGACATTCTCCAACCATTTGTAAAATGCTATGTACTGGTGGTGGGGAGGCAGGTAAGCATCGTGGTAATTTTCCACTTCCTCCCAGCCCCTACTGGGCTGTACTGTGATGAACACGTTACCGAACATCATACCAGGAATAACCAGGGATCCATTATAGGTCATAATATTTCCCACAGCAGAACCCCATTTTTTTATCACCTGCTCTTGCAGTGCTTTAGGTAGTTGATTGAACCATTTATTATATGTCGTTGCATCTACCAGTTGCTTATTGGCTTTAAGAGTTGCCAGATTCTTCTTTACGTATTGGTTTAGAAGATTCTGTGCCCAGGTACCTTTATTAGCAAATTCTGCTACTAAAGTGTAGAGTTCCTTTGCTGTGGGGATTTTCCCGGTTCCAACGTTGTAGCCCTGTTCCTTTAGTTTCACCAGGAGATCATGGACACTCCCGAAAACATCCAGGTATGAGGCTTTCATCTCTGCTTTACCCGGTGGGTAACTGTAGAGAATTATGGCAATTTTTTTGTCTTTGTTGGGTAATTCTTTGAGTTTAGCCCACTTATTGGTTAAAGATACCAGTTTTTTAATTCCAGCATCTAAAGCGTGTTCTTTACCATTTTTATCGGTGTAAGATATAACGATTGGGCTTGAAACACCTTCAAAGTAGGGGAATGTCACGGCAAATGTCCATTCATACTGAGCTCCCAGTGGATTGGTTAAACTGTCTGGGCTGAGGAGCTGAATCCCTTTGATGACCTCCAGGTTGATTCTCTCCAGTTCATCGGTGGCACCACCTGCAGAGATATTCGCGTAGTTTAGCGACCAGGAAAACAGCGAAGTTATAGCCGACACACCCCGGGACATTGGACCATTTCCATCTTTACCTAAAACCAGTTCCTCTAAAAGGGTGCTTGCTGATGGAGTATCGGCATTTTCAAACAGGTTAAACACCGCCCGTCCCTGGCGTTCGTACTCTCTGATGAGTTTGTCAATGGTCTCCCCACCAGGAGTGTAACTTACGATTACTATGAAGGGGCTTTTTATTGATTTATGTTTATTGTACCATGTTTCAAACTCCTTATATATGCTGTTGCGTGTTGGAATCCATTTATTGTATTCTGCTTCCCAGTTTAAGTTACCATAGGCAGTGAATCCTGGTTTTGATTCTATCCATGTTTTTAACTGTTTTTGGGTAGGAGCTGCCGGTGTGGTTTTGGTAGGATAATCCGGGTGGTACAATCCCCAGCTCGGGGCGGACATAGATGGACCTTTCCCATTTTTAGTGGGATTAGTAGTTGTCTCCCCTAATAAGTAGTAGATATACTCCACCATGTGCTTTAGATTTGTTTGTGTGACTGTTCCAGAAGCTAGTTTATAGTAAGAAGCTATGTACGTGTTTTCCAGGGTGTTTTCTGTGTCGCTGGTATCATGACCACCCAAGAGGTGTAATCCATCTCCGCCGTAAGAATCACTATCAGTGTCGCAGGGATATCCGAAAGCACTGGAAATTTTATAGTTTAAATTGGCCGGGCTTTTAAGTAGCTCATCGTACCATGTATCCCACATACCCGAGCCAGGCATGGCCATATTGATGTAGGCGAAGTTCACGTACTTCATGATCCAGTCTTCAGGGTTAGGGGCACCTGTAGAGCTTTGATAGATATTTACATAGATAAGTCTCCGGTTGTTCAGGTTACGTACTTCCACACCCATCGCTCCATCCGAGCCCAGTATGGCAATATCCGGCAGGAAGGTGTGATTTAAGACGGCCGTTGGTACGGGTGATCCGGTGGGTGTTACGCTTGTTGTGAATTTCTTGTAGGTGGAATAGCTGATTTCAACCCGGAACTTGGTGAGCGCTGATATGAAGCTGATATCATATTTTCCCTGGGAATTGGTGGTTCCAGTGGCAATGGTCGAACCATTAGCCGGGTTTTTTATGGTGATTTTAGCACCTTTAACAGGAATAGCATTGTTAAGGTTGGTGTAGGTCCCTGAACTTGCATTGTAGATTTCTTTCACTGTTCCATGTATACGGGGATCAGAATCATCCTGAGCTGCACCTGAATTGCTATTTGAAGCATTCATTTGGATAGGATTTGAATCAACATCTCCCTGTGGGTCTTCGGCTGCCACTACTCCACACAGTATCAGTGCGAAAATAAAGGTTGTAACTAGTAAAATCGTTTGTTTTCTCATTTTTTCACCTCCTTATAAATTTTGTATTTCAGTAATACTTGAATAAAAATAAAGTAAAGTAGATATTATATTTTTCTATTTAGTTGAGAATAATTGAAGTAAAAATTTAAATTTGATGGCATGAAAAGATTAAAGCGTAGCCATCTTATAAAAACACATATCAAGAACGGTTATTTTTTAAAAAATAAAAAAAGGAAGGGAAATTATTTTTTCAAGAAGTCCATTATACTGGTTCTGAAATACCCAACACCCACGAGACACATTAAGAGAATTACTCCTATTATGGCTATGGAAGGTGTACTGGTATTACTACCACTTGAGCCGGGATTTTCTGTGGTTATCTCGTGAGCTTTGGATCCAGAGGAACCGGCCGGCTGTGCAGGTGCTGAACCTGATGATTCCCCGGGTGTAGAAGAGCTTTGGCTGCTTTGGCTGCTGGAACTACCGCTGTTTTGATCTGATTGTGGTGGGTTACCAGTAGATCCCACGGTTAATGACATGCCTGTTGCAAGAAACATTGCTTCCGCATACTGTTGAAGCTGGTCCACGTTCAAAGAAGACTTTGACACTAGATAGTTGTTGAAGTTCACGTTTGCACAGGTGTGATGGCAACAGGTAACTCCATATTCAGTGGATTTTATAAATTTATTGGCTAAATCCGTAATGACTTTTGAATCTGCATTCCACATGCCTTTATATGCAGCTGTAAGGAGCCATCCGGCCATGCTTTGGAATGAAACAGCCTTATAATCAGCGTCAACATTGAATTTAGAACTCAACAGTGTTTGAGCTATCTGATCCCACATGGAATCACTGACCAGATTCCCTCCGTAGATGTTTTTGTTGATCGCGTTAAAAGCAAATAAGTTTTCTATCCGGGCGGCATATTCCAGCCAACCACTGGGGCCGCTGTTTAAGAGACCATCCTGATACTTTGGGTTCAACAACATCCCCCTAGTTTCGAATTCCAATTCTCCAGCTAAATCTCTGGTGATGATGTTGTTTTTGTCCCGTATATCCACAACAGATGTGTCGGGATTGTTACCCAGATACTGGGCGGCTAAAAGCGCTCCACCAAACCAATCGTAGTAGTCACTTGAATCCAGGAATCTCCATGTACTGTCTATATTTTGAGTAATTAAATCAGTATTCTTCAATAGATATTCAAAGGTATTTCGATTGCTGGATACAACGATACGGCCATTTTCATCGACGGTCCATGCATTTGATATCCTTGAGAGGTATATTTCTGCTGCATCCTTGATCATGTCTGGACTATTTTCCCACTTAGAAGTGTTTGGCAGGAAATCGGATACTCCCGTTCCTTCCAGAATAGCCCCAGGCAAACCAAAGATACGATCCAAAGATTTATGTTGGGCATAATGCTTTTTGATGTAGTTAACACTGGTACTTTCATTTACAGAGTTAACCAACTTAACTGCATCTACCATTAAGCTTAACCAATTCACATTACTGGTTACTGCGGTTGTCATGACATCTATACGTGGTCTCTTGATAACTTTGCCATTATCCAGTTTGATGGTTAACTCGGACAGCTTAATTAACTTAATTCCGTTTACATCTCCTGTCTCACTCCATGTTGGGGTGACACCCATGTAGTATAGGAACTGTGCAATACCGATACCTTCGGTACGTAGTAACTCGGTACCCCACATGATTATGGTAACTAACTCTGGGAATTTACCATATTTCTGGTAATATTCAACTAACTGTTTATCAACGATCCTTTTAGCCGCATTGAATGCTGCTTCAGTCGGCATTTTAGTGGTGTCCAGGGAATACATACTGGTCCCGGTAGGTAAAACATCAGCATATGATGGATCTGCCGCCAGACCAGGTATTATATAGCCCCCACTTAGAGCGTTCATTATGGATTCCATTTCTATGTTCGATTTTAACTTTGAAATGGTTTCCACGCAGAATTTGAGGTTGGCATAAAGCTTTGAACTGCTACTAATCTTTAATTGCTTTGCTAAATCACTTAAAGATGTTCCGTTGACCAGTTTAGTTATATACTGGTTTAATTTTCCTTTGATAACTTCTACCTTTTCTTCATATTTGGTTTTAGAAAGCATAGTATAGTAATCCACAGAACTTAGAGAAGGATATAGTAAGTTTTTGATATTTTCCAAGATGTCTGTTCTTGATGAGGATATGGTGACAGTTTCTTGGATTAATTCATCGCCAATGAGTCCCTTACCAAGTGTATGTAGACCAAAGGTGATGATATCGTTTTCAAGGTCATGGAGTTCCATGTGGAGTATCTCTAACCAGTCAGCAAATTTTTGTCCCTTTTTAGGGAGATTGAAACCTAAATCTTCGGCCATTTCCCTGATTTTAATTTCATACTCGTATGCTAACTCAGAGGCATCCACGTTAATCGCATTATTATAGCTGTGGACGTAGTTGTGTAATGTAACTAAGTCTCCATATAATCCTGAAGAAACGGTTGCTGGGGTCATATGGCTGATTACCAGGGCAGAAGCCCGGTCCTTAGCAACCATACCTTCACCAGGGTCAGAGGTTATATATGGATATATATCAGGTATGGTGCATAACTGAAAAGTCCAGTCGTCTGCCTGTAACCCAATAGATCGGCCAGGCAACCATTCCACTGTCCCATGAGTCCCCATATGAATCATGGCATCCGCTTTAAACACCTGGTCAATCCATTTGTAGAAGGCAACGTACTGCTGGTGGGGTGGAAGGTCAGGGTCATGATAATTTTCCACTTCCTCCCATCCCCTGCTTGGTTGGACAGTTATAAAGACATTACCACAGACGATACCGGGGATGACGAGATATTGGTTGTTGTAGACCATGATTTCACCCAGACCACTACCCCATCTAGCAACTAATTCCTTCTGGAGCTCTTCAGGTAGCTGTTTGAACCACTTCGTGTACTGGCTGAGGTTCACCAGTTGATTATTGGCTGTGAGATTCTTATAATTATTTTTAACGTATGAATTTAGAAGTCCCTGGGCCCAGGTACCTTTGTTACCGAAGGCGGCGATGATGGTGTATAATTCCTCTGCAGATGGTATATCCTTCTTTTTCATACCGATGTTATATCCAGCATCACTCATCTCTACCAGCAGATCATGAAGGCTCTGGAAGATATCCAAGTAGGATGCACCTAATCCTGATTTTCCTGGGGGGTAGTTGTAGAGGATTATCGCTACTTTTTTATTTTTATTGGCTTTTTCTTTAAGGATGGCCCATTTATTGGTCAGTTTAACGACCTTATCTATACCTTCCTGTACCGGTACTTCGTTACCATTGGAATCAATATAGGATACTGGTATTGCCCCGAAAACACCTTCAAACTGGGGGATGGTCACTGCATATGTCCATTCAGCCTGCGGTCCACAATCACTCATGTAGCTGTACTCACTGATGGAGCTAACCGCCTTGAAAATTGCGATGTTCATGGCCGTGAAATCATCAATGGCCCCACCATTATTCATGTTATTGAAATCCATTGACCAGCTGTACAGGGAGGTTACACATACCACACCGCGTGAGAGAGGTTTGGTGCCATTTCCACCTACAGTTAACTTTTCCAGGAGTTCACTGATGGGAGGATCGGTTGTTGATTGGAACAAGTTAAGTACTGCTCTTCCTTGCTTTTCGTAGGCCTTAATCATAGCATCGACCAGGGATCCACCGGGATAATAACTGGCGATGACTATAAATGAACCCTTTATTTTCGACTTTTTGGTGTTGTACCATTTCTCGAAGTCTTTGAATATTTTATCAGGGTCATTATATTTTGCAGACCATGCCTTTAATTCCTTGGTCATCCAGTTCAGACTACCCGATCCATCATTGTTGTAGCCTGGATTTGCTTTAATCCATGCATTTACTTGTTTTTGGCTGGGAGTGGCTCCAAAAACACCGTAATCTTTATGATATATTCCGAATGTTGAGGGTAAGAGAGGAGTTTTAGAAGCATTTTCAGTGGGATTTACCGTAGTTTCTCCCCGAAGATAGAAAATGTAGTCTAGCATGTTTCGCATATTCTTTTCGACTGTAGTGTCGTCTTTGACCACCTCTGCCTGCCAGTAAGAACCAATATATGTGTTTTCCAGTGTGTTGGGGGTGTTGTTTTTGCTGGTTCCACCCACGAAGTTCCAGTCTTTCAGGGTTTTCTTTAGATATTCGTCTGTAAATATTCCAAAAACATAGGAGATCATACGCTTTTTATTGGCCGGACTGTTCACGATATCCTCTGCAGATACAGCACAATCCTGTGTATACATATCAATCAAAATGAAGTTAGTATATTCTAACATCCAGTGTCGGTAGCTCTCTTTTTTGTCGTAGCTGGCGATGGTGTAAACCCGGCAACTTAGCCTTTGAAGGGCCTGCATCTTATTGAGCTGACCATCAGAACCAGAAGTACCGTAATAACTGATAATGGCTATATCTGGAACGAAGGTGTATTTGGGAATGGTTATAGACTTGGTACCAACTGTCACATTTTTAGAAAAACTCTTATAGGTCAGATAAGAAATTTCTACGGTATAACTCCCTTTAGCCACGTTTTTAAAAGTGTAAGTCCCGGATTTACCAGTGGTCGTAGTGCTCAATGTGTTGTTCTTACTTTTCAACTTGACCGTGGCATTGGCCACCGGCACAGCATCACCATACTCACCAACGTAGTCCCCGATTGATTTATCATAAGCATCATAAACAGATCCATTGATATTTGCAGCTGATACAGTACCACACATGGATATAATACCAACTACCAACAATAACGAAAATATTATACTTAACTTAAGCTTCTTTTCCAATTATTTATCCCCTGCTATTCCAATTTAATTTAATTAATATCAAAATTACTTGAACAATCCTTAATTTTGAAAATGCATCATAAATAATTTTCTGTTAAACTGGATAATAACTAATTTAAAGGGAGTCATAAAAATTAATTTTCAATAAATAACGTCTTAAGTTGACTAGAATTTTTATTCGGTAAAGATGCGGGATAAAGGATTTGTAGTCTAATAGGGGTCCTTGGATTTATCTTAACATGGAATAACGGAAAAATCGTATATATGATGTGGTTATCAATGGTTCTATATTAACAGGTATGCTTGTTTTAATAAGAGTTTTAATAAGATTTAATAATCATTAACTATAAGATAAATAAAGAATTTTTAAAGTCTTACAAATTTACATTAAATTCAAAAATTATCAAATCTTAAAAAAAAATTAAGGAATAAAAATAATGGTATTTAAAAAGAAAGGAGAGCTTACCAAGTTTCAAATATTGGCCCAGATAGCTGAGCCGAAATCTCATATCCACCAGAAGGATATTGCAGATAAATTGGGGATCACTGTCCAGGCTGTCTCGGAGAACATTAAAACTTTGGTGGATGAGGGATTCGTAGAACCAAGCAGGGGACGTGGCGACTATCGGATCACAAAAAAAGGAATTGACAAGGTTAAAGGGGATGTTGTAGACCTTAAAAATTACGCTAATGAAGTTTTAGAAATTATGAACACTTATAAATCCATATGGCCTGCCATAGCTAAGGAAAATCTTAAAGAAGGAGATGAAGTCGGGTTGCAAATGGATGATGGAGTTCTTTACGCCACAACCCGTAAAACATCAGCCTATGCAAAAGTTCTAAAGACAGTTCGAAAGGGTGAAGATGTAGCCTTAACCAGATTAGGTGGTATAATAGAATTAGAACCGGGAAACGTAGTGATAATTAAACTTCCCACCATAAATCAAGGGGGATCAAGAGCTACGGATCTAAACAGGATCAGGAAGATATGTGAAGAGAAGGATTTCAACCGGGTTGGCATAATGGGAACAGTTTCCCGGGCTGTTGTCCATAAGTTAAAGATTAAAATTGACTTTGAGTTTGCAACACCTCAAGTTACAGCAGAGGCAGCGAAGATGGGACTTAACGTACTGGTATTTACTACGGGTAAAATGGCAGGCACTGTTTCCCGCAGACTGGATGATGAAGAGATTAAGTACGTAATTGAAGATGTGAGAAAGTGATTGTCAAAAAAATAACTTTACTTCGCTTTTAATCTTTTATCCGATTTTTGATTTTATTTAAACCAATTTTTGCCAAAGGATAATAATTTATTTAATTAAAAAAATCCTTTAACACTGTTTCGGAAGAATCCAATGGTTAATAATCCTGCTAGAATCAAAAAACACACTATTATAGCCACTACGGGCAGACTTGATGGACTGGAAGAGGAAGAATCTTCTTGAGACAATTCATATGCCTTAGGGGATTCTCCAGGGGATGATGCAGACTGGCCACCAACTGCAGATGAAGCATAAGCTGCAATTGGATTTCCAGTTAGACTTGGGGTGGAACCACCATTGGATGTGGTGTTAGATGTGGTACCGTTTGTCTGATTCTTAGATGGATCATTGGGGACAAGAGGATTATCTGGGTTGGATGGATTATCTGGGTTGGATGGATTATCAGGAATAGTTGAGTTATCAGGAACAGGTAGGCCAAAATAATCCAGAATAAAATTCACCAAATCAGAAAAGCTAGGATTGTCACTCAGTTTATTACCATTATCTGGGAACTGGATATTTTCTGAAAAGGTGTTGTCGGTTGAATTTGATATTGCATGTACAAATTCACCGTAACTCATCACCAAATTATGGGCTACAAAATTACCATTAGAATTTGATTGGAACTTGAAGGCAGTATTTACAGCGGTGATGGCATCAACATTGGGGATCATGGGTGCACTACCATCACCTGTAGTAAAAATTCTGTTGAAGGTTATGGTGTTATTTTGGGATTCATGGGTTGCTATAGCCATGGTGTAGTTACCCACACCGATGATGTTATTATTGGTGATAGTGTGGCCAGAAGCGTACCATAATTCAAATACATAGGTTATATAGGCTTTGCCGTAAACATTGTTGTCTGAAACTACTACATTTTTAACAGTTTTTCCAGTGAAGTCTTCCAGGTAGACAGCGTAGGAAAATGTGGGTGCAACGGCGCTTATATTATTTTTGGAAATAAGAGTATCTGCAGTGTTGGCACTTACTTTGATACCGTTAGCGTAGATGCTGTCACCAACCGTATCGATGGTGTTTCCAGAAACAGTGTTGTTTTCTGACCATAAATCTGGTTCCCCCACTATTTCCACACCGTATGCGTATGAATGTCCGGTAGTGGTGATGTTGTTATCTATAAGCTTATTGTTACTGCTGCCCCTCTTTACTTGGACACCCAGTATGGTGTCATATACTCCACCAATCTGGTTGTAATCCGTAATTATGGTATTATTTTTGAGAGTGTTGTCATTGGATTTATCGAATATAAGCACTCCAACAAGAGGGTATATCCCACCTTCTTCATTTATCCAGCCAGACCAATCAACGGTAGCTGCATTTCCTATGGTATGGATGATGTTTGAATTAAGAATGTTATGGGAAGATTTAAGTTCTACAAAAACACCGTAAGTAAATTTACCGTTACCAGGCCATCCCGTATTATCTACAGCTGCTCCTGTGGCTGTTCCGGTACCATCACCGGTGGTGAGTATATTATTTTTAAGGATTTGATTGTAACTGGCCTCAATTAAGTGAATACCATAAGAATCATCACCAGTTTGATCCGTGATAATGGTGTTGTTAGCTATAGTACAGTTATCGGCACTGTAAAGGACTATTGTTCCAGGGGACTCGAATCCCTTATGATTGGTGTTGTTGAAAAATAGATTGGTTATCTTTGTCCCTGAACCCTCAGATAGGACAGTAATGGTTCCATTGTTTATTTTCCCTGTTTTGCTGATGCTGGTGATGGTCAAGGGACGATCTATGTACATGTCCCTGTTGTTGATTGGTCCTGAACAGTCTAGAACATCGCCCTTAACGATATTGGTGTTGTTGATATATCCAGATTCATCGAAATAATCGTTATATGATTTATCAGTGATTTTATAAGTTGCTGCACTGGCACTACCAATGGTAGTATAGGTTAAAAGTAGTGCAATCATTATAATAATGGTGATTTTTATTTTTTTGGGCATATTATCAGCTTAAGTTAATCAATTTTTCTTTAATAAATTTCAAATAAATTTGAATTGATGTTTAAAATAAAAACACCTTAATATATATAATTTATTATTAGGATTTAGACGGTTTTATTTGAATATAGAGGTTTTTCGTGCTTTTTTACTTGTTTTCTTATTGATTCGTCTGGTAAATGTTTATGATAGTTTTTACTTACAGCCGGTGGTTCTTATTTGGAGTTTCTGGTGAATTTTATGATTCTTTTTGATGATTTTTCAGATGGATATCTGGAAATTTTTATATGATCTTTAGGGAGAACTGAATAAAAAAAATCAAAAAAAGTAATAAAGGGGTTTTTTAGGTGTTTCCGGTGGTGAAGGTGATGGTTTTTGCTGCTAGGGGGTTGCCTGCTGTGTCGGTTATTGCTCCG
>MVQY01000168.1 GCA_002067325.1 Methanobacterium sp. PtaU1.Bin097 | reverse complement strand
ACTGCCTATAAAGATTCGGTACCCCTCCTGGTAATCACGGGGGATGTACCCTCTGCTATGAAAGGTTGTGATGCGTTCCAGGAAGTGGACACCTCCACAGTATTTGAACCCATAACCATCCGCAGCTCTAACATAAAAAACCCAGAAGACGGCATATTAAAATTAAAAGAAGCCATAGAACTGATCAGGCAGAATAAAACCGGACCGGTACACCTGAGTATTCCCCGGGATGTTTGGGATGAAGAAATAGACTACTCCAAGGTTAAAGAAGTTATTTTGCCCGACCAGATGGATGCAGAAGAGTTGAATGAGAATATAGGCCCGGCAATAAAACTTCTAGAGAAAGCTCAAAGACCACTTATAATTGCAGGGGCAGGAATATTCTGGTCTAAATCTGCAGAAAAACTTTCAAATTTTGCAAATAAGAATAAAATTCCAGTATCAACCACTTATCATGCCAGGGGGATATTTCCAGATGATAACCCCCTATTTCTGGGGATGATAGGGGTGAGAGGTACAGAAGCATCCCAGTTCGCCGGTAAAAACGCCGATATCATCCTTGCACTCGGTGCCCGACTCTCAGAGAGGACCATGACTGGTGTGGGGCCCTGCCGGATAATACAGGTTAATCTTGATAAGAAGAGTCTTAAGGGAGATATAAATATTGAAGAGGATGTTGGGGCATTCCTCGATAGAGTGGTAGACTTAAATGTTAGAGATTCGAGTAACTGGCTGGATGAACTGGCTGAATATGCAAGGTACTATGAGATAGACACAAGTTTCGATGATGTACCGGTAAAACCACAGAGAGCCATAAAAGAGATACTGGATGCAGCAGAAGATTCAATAGTAGTAGATGACGCGGGATCCCATACAACCTGGGTCACATTACTCCAGAAGATAAAAGAACCCGGCACATTCATATTCTCAGGGGGATTCGCCCCTATGGGATACGCTATACCCGCATCGGTGGGTGCGGCACTTGCAAAACCAGGAAAGACAGTGGTGGTTATAGTGGGGGACGGCGGTTTTCAGATGACCCTCCAGGAACTGGCCACCATCAGCGAGCTAAAACTCCCGGTAACCGTCTGTCTTTTAAATAACAGCTCCCTGGGAATCATAAAACAGTGGCAGAAGATGCACTACGGTGACACCTATCAAGTGGAGCTTCAAAATCCAGACTTCACTAAACTGGCAGAATCATACGGTATAAAGGCCATACGTTTAAATTCACCCGGAGAAATATACCCGGCAGTAAAAAAGGCCGTGGAATTGGGAAAACCATACTTCATCGAAGTGGTGGTTGATAAGGATGAGGAAGTACCACTACCCTCCTGGTTTATCAAATGATTCCACAATATTTTTAATATAAAATCTAGAATTTATCTTAATATTAAATTCCAAGAATTAAATACTCCTAATTAACTAAAATTTACATTTATAAATAGTTAAACAGAAATAATATCGTTGAAGGTGAAAACATAATGAAAGTACTGATGATCAACCCACCTTACAGTTCGTCGAAATACAAGTTCATAGGACTGGTGGCACCGCCTTTAGGTATAGCCTATATAGCTGCCGTGCTGGAGACAGGTGGAGTTGAAGTTAAGATAATCGATGCCCCTGCAGTGGAAATGGATTACGAAACCATTCAAAGGGAAGTTGCAGGTTATTCCCCTGATGTAGTGGCCATCACCTCAGTAACCCCCACACTTGAAAGCGCCCTCCAAGTGGCGCGCATGTCGAAGGAAACCTGCCCTTCTGCATTTATTGTTTTAGGAGGATATCATCCCACCTTCACCTACCCGGAACTTCTAAAATATGATTTCATAGACCTGATAGTACGTGGTGAAGGGGAATACACCATGCTGGAAGTGGTGCAGACCCTCGAAAACGGTGGAGATCTAAGCAAAGTAAAGGGAATCGCTACTCGAGATTTTACCACACCCCTCCGTTCAGTGATAGATGATCTGGACAGCCTACCCTACCCAGCCAGACACCTGCTCCCCATGGAAGACTACAAAATCATGAACATGAAGCTGCCCATTGGGACTCTGATTTCTGGAAGGGGATGCCCTTATAAGTGTTCTTTCTGCGCATCCTCTGCTATGCATGGAAATAAGCTAAGGTTAAGGTCATCTATTGGTGTGGTAGATGAGATGGAGCACTTGGTGGATGATCATGATGCAGAGATGCTGGCCTTCATGGACGACACCTTCTGCCTCAACAAGAAGAGAATAGAAGATATCTGTAATGAGATCAAGGAGCGGAAATTCGAAAACTACTGGGGATGCACGGCCCGGGTGGACACCATATCTGAGGAACTGCTCACCAAGATGAAGGACGCCGGTTGTATAACCCTATTTCTAGGGGTTGAATCTGCAGATCAGCAGAACTTGAACGAGTTAAACAAGAACATCACCATCAGCAAGATAAAAAGGACCTTTGAACTCACCAGGAAGCTTGGTGTTAGAACCATAGCATCCGTGGTCCTGGGCATGCCCGGGGACACCAGGAAAAGCATAGAAAACACCATAAATTTTGTAAAGAAATTAGAGCCAAACTACGCCATATTCTCACTGGCCACCCCCTATCCCGGGACAGATTTCTATATGAAATCCAGAGATGAACGATTAATAAAAACCACAGACTGGTCCAAATTCAACCTGCTAACCCCAGTTATTGAAACCGTGGACTGCTCACTGGACGAACTTAGAAAGCTGCAAAAAAGGGCTTTTAAAGAATTCTATGCCCGACCAATGTATCTTTTAAGACAAACCTGGATGGACGGACCGATACTCTTTAAAACAGCCCTGGCCATTTTAAAGGATATTTAACTGGGGAATATTTAAATTTATATTTCCAAAAAAATCTTAAAATTCTATTTTTCCCAGAAATTCCAGTAGATTATGGTTAAATTCTTCAAGGTTTTCCAGGTTGCTCATGTGGCCGGCTTTAGGGATGATTTTAAACTCAGAATTTACTATTTTATCATGCATCATCTGTGATGAGGAGAGAGGTTGTGAAATCCCTCTGATGAAGATGATAAGACGGTGTTTCGAATTAACTCCACCACTTCCGGATGCCTCTTGAAACTGGAACTGGCAAAATATGTTCCCTACAAGTTCATCTGCAAAGTTCTCCAGCCCATCCTTTTTAATGGATTCAATGGAATTCTCTCTCCAGTACTTGGTTTCGTTAGAATCAGCTTCACTCCTGGCGTCAGATAGTATCATTGCCTTGATTCTATGGGGATACATGTCATAGGCACGTAGAACTATGGCTCTTCCCATGGAAAGTCCGCACAGGACGGCCTGGTCCATCTCCAGGTAATCCATTAAGCTCTTAAGATCATCGGCGAACATTTTATAGGTGTACTGAGCGTCACCGACTTCACTGAGGCCGTGGCCCCGTATATCGTAGGTCAACACACGATAATGCTCTTTAAGAACCGGGATTTGAGGAGTCCACATGGTCTGGTCCAGGGCCATGCCATGGATTAAAATTATGGGTAGTTTATCGGAATCTCCTAAATCCAGGAAATTTAAACCCAACTCATTCATAAAAAAATCCCCCCATATGATTTCTTGATTAAAATGAAAAAAATTTATTAAAAAATAGTAAAAATAGAAGCTTAATCAAGTAGATAAGCCTCTTCTGCTGCAGCCACACCTTCACCCAGGCAGATGTCCAGGCCAAGCCCTTTGAGGGTCATCTCCAGGGCGGCTATGGTGGTGATGATCTCCCTTTCGGTGATGTTACCCATGTGGCCTATACGGAACACGTTACCTTTAAGGTGGTCCTGGCCTCCGGCCAGCTCTATCCGGTATTTATCCCGCATGGTACCCCGTAACTCTTTGTCAGTTACACCTTCCGGCATCTTAATGGCGGTTACCGTGTTTGAGGAGACTTCTGGCTGGGCGAATAGTTCCAGACCCAGGGCTTTAATGGCATTTCTGGTGGCCAGGGCAGCTAACTGGTGTCTTTTCACCCGGCTTTCCAGTCCTTCTTCCATCACTGCGCATAAGGCTTCGCGCATGGCGTACATCAATGACACGGATGGTGTGTAGGGTGTCTCTGGGGGTGTGCCCGATCCACTCTTACGGTACCTTTTCATATCAAGATAATAGGTGCTGGTTGGGGTTTTATCCACCACTTTCCAGGCGTCCTCGCTTAATGTTATAGCGGCCATGCCCGGTGGGGCGGCCAGACATTTCTGGGAGCCGGTAACACAAATATCGATGTTATAACCATCTACGAAGACATCATCTCCCCCTAGGGAGGAAACGGTGTCCACCACGTAGAGGGCATCAAAATCATTAACGATCTTTCCCACTTCTTCTATGGGATTGTTCACTCCAGTTGAGGTCTCGTTGTGGACTATGGTCACTGCCTTGATGTCATCTTCCTCTTCCAGGATGTACTTCACATCTTCAGGATCCACACCATATCCCCATTCCACCTCAAGTTCTGTTGGTACTGCTCCGTGGACTTCGGCTATTTGCATAAATCTCTGGCCGAACTTTCCACCAACGATGTTCAGGACTTTATCGCCTTTATCCAGTACGCTTGCCAGTGCTGCTTCCATGGCCGCAGTTCCAGAACCAGTCAAAATGTAGGATTGATTTTCGGTCTGGAAAACTTCAGACATCATTTCTGTGGTTTCGGTTATTATTTCACCGAACACTGCGCTTCTGTGATTCACTATATTCTCAGACATAGCTTTTAAGACCCGGGGAGCCACTCTGGTAGGTCCCGGTATCATGAGCAACGTCTCATTCATTATAAAAAACCTCCAAGTTATATAACTTAAAAAACTTTATTAATTTGGATATTATTATCCTAACTTATGAACCTTGCTATATGGTTGTCTTGGTATGAAGATCTACTGGAAGACTTCGGTTTCAGTAAACAGAAGGATGAAGAATCAGCTAAATTGCTCGAGAAACTTTTAGAATCATATGGGGGATTGAAAGCGGAAGATATTCCCATGCAAAAGGAAGTTATTGTCTTTGGAGCCGGACCGTCCATTAAAAGTAACATCAAAGAGATTAAAAATTTAAACCTATCTGAATACACCCTGATATCTGCTGATGGGGCCACCACGGCACTGTTAGAGGAAGATATAGTTCCTGATATCATTGTTACAGATTTGGATGGTGATATGGATGATATCATCTGCGCCAACCATGAAGGTGCATTCCTGGTGGTGCATGCCCATGGAGATAATATGGAGAAACTGAAAGAGTATGTACCTCGCCTAAATCGTATGTTAGGCACCACACAGAGCACACCCCTGAATAACGTTTATAATTTTGGTGGTTTTACAGATGGGGATCGGGCCATATTTTTGGCAGTGGAATTAGGAGCCGAGTACATCATCTTAGCGGGTATGGATTTTGGCAAGGAGGTTACCAGATATTCCAGACCAGCCATGACTGAACCGGAAGGCCAGGCTGATGAAATTAAAGAGTTGAAGCTTAAATACGCCAAGAAGTTGGTGGAGTGGGTGGCAGAAAACGAGGATGTGACCCTCTTAAACCTTTCCCATGGTGAAAAGTTAGAGGGTGTTCTGGCTGTTCGTTTTAGCTGATAAGGCTTACTGGAGTTGAATAAAATTTATCTGCATCGGGAGGTTCAAATTATATATATAATCTCCAACAAAAGGTTTTTTAATTAGTAATGGTGGGAGATACTCCAATGTCTATAGATGATATTTTAATGCATGACGAAACCATCTTCCGGGATATCAGGGTCTTTAACCCGGATTATGTGCCGGACAAATTTTTACACCGGGAATCCCAGATGGAAGCACTCACCCTATGTCTAAGACCGGCCTTAAGGGGTGGGAAATTGATGAACGCTGTGGTGGTTGGCTCATGTGCAACAGGAAAAACCACGGCGATAAAAAAACTTTTCGAGAAGGTTGAGGAGTATTCAGATAGAATTATATGCGTATACATCAACTGCCAGCTGCATACCACCCGTTACAACATATTTTCACAGATCTACCAGAAGATGTTCGGACACCTGCCCCCGGAGACAGGTATTCCTGTATCCCGTATCTACGAGAAGATCATGAAACACCTTAAAAACAACGACCAGGCACTGATGGTCGCCCTGGACGATGTCGACCACTTATTCCACAGTAAAAATGCCAATAAAATATTCTATGATATCTTACGGGCCTATGAAGAATTTGAAGGCGTTAGAACCGGATTATTTGCCGTTATATCAGATATAGAATTCAGGTATATCCTGGATAAGAATGTTAACTCTATTTTTATCCCCAAGGAGATAGTCTTCAATCCCTACACTTACAATGAGATGAGGGATATATTAAAAGAGAGAGTTAAAACCGGATTCTATCCAGAAGTAATTTCAGAGGAAATACTGGACGAAGTTGCAGAAGAAACCAGTTCCATTGGAGATTTAAGGGTGGGAATAAACCTTTTAGGGCTCCTGGGTAATATTGCAGAGGCAGACGCATCAAGGACCATAGAAGAAAGGCATCTTAAAACTGCACTTCAAAGTAGCAGTTCCATCAGCCTGAAAAATACCCTGGAAAACTTATCGGAAAAGGAAAGAACACTCCTGGAACTCATAATAGAATCAGAAGACCAGCAGTTAATTGCTGGAAACCTCTACAAGAATTTAAATGATAAAAAACCCTTAAGTTATGCTTCATTCGACCGTTTACTTAATAAACTGGAATTTTTACGACTCATAGATATTGAATTCACTGGTAAAGGCAGTAAGGGTAATGCACGGGTTATCGTGTTAAGGTTCCATCCCCAAGAAATAAATAAATGCATGGTTTAGGGATAATATGGCTTGGGGGTAAGTAAATGGTCTCTTGGGGATTACCTTAAGTTTAGTTTCACAGGGGAATGTTTTAAGTCTTAGATGGTGGCTGGGAAGTTGGAATTGGGAAGTGCAGCCACACCAAGTACACTGAAGACCAGTACCAGGATGATTAACCCGATAAAGACACAGGACTTAATATCAAAATATCTATGAAAGTTCAAGTAGTTCAGTTCTTCTGGTTTCTTTCGGAGATCTGGGATAGAATTTCTGTTTTGCATTTTTTTGCCTCCTAATTATAAAAGTCCCATGAAACTATTTAAAAAAAAAGTTAGAGAGCATTTGAGAAGTAATCAGAGACATCACTAGGTTTTTTATCTAATATTTACAGACAATACAAATGATGGAATAAAAAAAATTTACAAAATGAAACTATGAATTATAGAAAAGAAACCATGAATTTGGAGAAAAAATTCGAATTCTTCGATGTAACTGCCGATGTCGGCATCCGTGCCTATGGAAAAACCCTGGAAGAGGCCTTTGAGAATGCAGCCCTGGCCATGTTTGAAGTAGTGACAGACACGTCACGTATCAACCCGTCAACCCGGAAATATATAGAAATTGAATCTGAAGATACATCTGCACTCCTTTATGACTGGTTATCCGAGTTGATATTCCTCCATGACTCAGAAAACCTCATATTCTCCCGATTTAAAATCCGCATATCCCGGAGGGGAGATACCTATCTACTGAAGGGATCGATACAGGGTGAAGCCTTCAATCTGGATAAACATGAAAGCCGGGAGGATGTGAAGGCCGTAACCTACCATCTCATGGATATCAGGGAAGAAAACGGTTTCATGTTGCAGGTTATCCTGGATACCTGAAAGGGCAGGTTAAACGAACTAGCTAAATTTAATTTTCATTCAATAGAAAATAATAAGTCCAAATTTAACAAAATAATGATATGGCTGATAATGGCACAAATTTAATGTTTAATATTTAGATGTTCTTTTTATAATTGAAATCCTGATTTACTGGAGTGACCAATTATGGGAAATGAAGATGAATTAAATAAGGTAAGAGAATGTGTATGGGAGATACCTACCAATTATAAGAAGGGTATGCGTGTCCCCGGAAGAGTCTATCTGGATGATAAATCAATCAAGACTGTAGAGAAAGGAGCACTGGATCAGGTGGCCAACGTGGCCTGCCTACCAGGAATACAGAAATTTTCCATAGGACTTCCAGATATACACTTCGGATACGGGTTCAGCATTGGGGGAGTGGCTGCATTCAGCACCCGGACAGGTGTAATAAGTCCCGGTGGGGTTGGATTCGACATCAACTGTGGTGTCCGTTTCTTAAAGACCAACCTGACTGAATCCGAGGTGAAGCCAAAGATCAAAGAACTGGTAGATGTTCTCTTTAAGAATGTACCATCCGGACTGGGAAGTAAAGGAAAGATAAGGCTCAAACCAGGTGAAATCGATGATGTACTGAATCTCGGCGCTCAATGGGCCGTTGAAAATGATTATGGTTGGGAGAAAGATCTGGAACACCTGGAAGAAGGAGGCCGAATGGAAGCTGCAAATGCAGATAAAGTATCTGATAAAGCTAAAAAGAGGGGAATACCCCAGTTAGGCTCACTTGGATCAGGAAACCACTTCCTGGAGGTGCAGCGGATAGACGAAATATTCGATGAGGAAACAGTCCGCACCTTCGGACTGGACGAATGTGAAGTAACGGTGATGATCCACACCGGTTCCCGGGGATGCGGTCACCAGATCTGCTCCGACTACCTCCGGGTGATGGATAAATCAGCAAAAAGATACAAAATCGACCTACCAGACAGACAGCTTGCCTGCGCACCGGTAGACTCACCAGAGGCCCAGGATTACTTCCAGGCCATGGCCGCCGGTGCCAACTTCGCCTGGACCAACCGGCAGATGATAGTCCACTGGGTGAGGGAATCATTCGAACAGGTGTTTAAACAGACTGCTGAGGATATGGACATGAACATAGTCTATGACGTAGCTCACAACATAGCTAAGAAGGAAGTCCATAATATAAAGGGAAGAGACACTGAAGTTTTCGTCCACCGTAAAGGCGCTACTCGTGCCTTCGGACCGGGACGCAAAGAGATACCCAAAGAGTACCGGGCAGCGGGACAGCCAGTACTCATACCAGGTACCATGGGCACATCCTCCTATATTCTACGGGGAACTGACACGGCTATGGAGGAGACCTTCGGCTCCACAGCACACGGTGCCGGCCGTAAGATGAGCCGGGCAGGGGCTAAAAGAACCTACAGTGGAGAAGAAGTTAAAAAATCACTGGAAAGCAGGGAAATTGTTATCAAAGCCACTTCCATGCCCATAGTTGCTGAAGAAGCCCCTGGGGCATATAAAGATGTTGACGAAGTGGTTAAAACAGCCCACGATGCCGGTATATCCCTCCTGGTTGCTAGGATGGTGCCTTTAGGCGTGGCCAAGGGATGAGCTAGCCAGGGATAGTTAATTTATTTAATAGGAAATAATCAAATTAAAATTTAATAGAATCTATTTAAAGGGAGAATTTTATTTTGACAATCGGAATAATCGGTGGAACCGGGATATACGAGATAGTGGAACTGGGGGAAGATGCAGAAAAGAAGGTGGTGGAAACCCCCTATGGACCCTCACCAGAGATGATTCTTTTCAAATTACATGATAGGGAGGTGGTGTTCATGTCCAGACATGAAGTGGGACATGCCAACCCGCCCCACATGATAAATTACCGGGCGAATATCTGGGCCCTGAAAGAGATGGGTGTAGAAAGGATAATGGCCACCAATGCCGTGGGTTCTCTGGATTTATCCATTAGACCCGGTGATCTGGTGGTTCCCCATGATTTTTTAGACTTCACCAGGATGAGGAAAAGCACATTCTACGATGATCGAGTGGTTCATGTGGATGTTACAGAGCCCTACTGCCCCGAGTTAAGGGATATTTTAATCTCCTCGGGCCAGGTTATAGGGGAGGGTATCTACATATGTACGGAAGGCCCACGTTTCGAGACGGCCGCAGAGATACAGATGTACCGCCGTTTAGGGGGGACCGTGGTGGGTATGACTGGTCTGCCGGAAGCTGTGCTTGCCAGAGAGTTAGAAATATGTTATACCAGTATATGTACGGTGTCTAATTATGGAGCTTCCATATCACCAGATAAACTGACCATAGATGAGGTTTTTGAGGAAGTGGAGAAGAAGAGGCCGGTTTTAATAGAACTTGTCTCTAATTCCATTTCCAATATCCCGGAAAACTGTTCCTGTCCCTGTGGAGATGCACTGGATGGGGCAGAAGTAAAACCTTCACTTGAATCTGAAGATTTATAATTAATAAAGAGATATTAGTCTAAGGAGTTTCAAGATAATTAGTAATTAATTTTTTTGAGGGACTATCCATGTTGAATGAATTACAAAGGGAAATAATACAACTTAAAAAGGATAAAAATGCCATTATCCTGGCCCATAACTATCAAACAGGAGATATACAGGAAATCGCTGATTTTATCGGCGATTCACTGGAGTTGTGTATTAAAGCATCGGAGATAACCGACTCTGACTTGGTGCTCTTCTGTGGAGTGGATTTTATGGCGGAAACAGCGGCCATCTTGAATCCAGAAAAGAAGATTGTCACGCCTGATAGGGAAGCAGAATGCCCCATGGCTCACATGCTCCCGGCAGAGGAAGTAAGGAAGGCTAAAGAAAAGTATCCTGATGCAGCAGTTGTCCTGTATGTTAATACCCTGGCTGAAGCTAAAGCAGAAGCGGATATACTGTGCACATCCTCCAATGCAGTGGCTGTGGTGGAAAGTCTATCTGAAGATCGGATCCTCTTTGGTCCGGATATGAATCTGGCGGGCTTCGTTGCCCGCCAGGTGGATAAGGAGGTAATCCCCATACCGGAAGAAGGCCATTGCTATGTGCATAAGATGTTCCACACGGGAGACGTAGCATTTGCCAGGGAGAAGTATCCTGATGCAGTGCTGGTGGTCCATCCAGAATGTGATTTGGAGGTTCAAGATGAGGCAGATGACGTGTTAAGTACTGGGGGTATGATGCGATATGTGTCCGAATCAGACAGGCAGACTTTTATTATAGGTACCGAGGTGGACCTGGTGACTCGCCTGAGACGGGAAAACCCGGGTAAAACCATAGTGCCACTTTTAAGTGAAGCCATCTGTGAAAATATGAAGTTACACACCCTGGAGAAGGTGAAAAACTCCCTCATAAACGAGGAGTATGTGGTGTCTGTAGATAAAGAGATAGCAGATAAAGCCAGGAAAGCCGTGGAGCGAATGCTCCAGGTATCCTAAGATATTCTATTTTAATGGTGATAGATTTGGATAAATGGTATTTAAATCGCTTTACCCTGATTGGGGCCTTATTAATCCTGCTGGCCATACTGATCTATGGCCTGGAATTTTTAAAGGGCCCTGCCACTTATCTGTTCTATCCCCTACTTCTAGGTTCATCGGAAGGAAAGGTCATTTTATTTTTTATTTTTATGGGTAGTTTACTCCTTTTAAATGGGGTGATTACTTCTGGTAAAATCAAGGGTAAATTTGCCCTCTTGGACATATGGGAAAGTAGAAAATATTTAAAGTATGCCATTGCCCTGGTTTTAATCACATATCTGGTCGGTATTCTTATAGAAATATGGTTGAGGATCAACTTTGGTGTGTCACTATTTACAGTATTCGTATCGTTAAATCCAGACGTAAGTTCCACCAGCATCATACACAGCCATGTATTTAAATCGGCCTTAGGCTCCATCCTTAACACACTGGGCACGGTATTACCCTCCAATATACATACCGGTGAATCTCTCTCTAAATACATCTCACCCGTGGCTTATCTCATCGTCTTTACTTTACCTCTAGTCTATCTTACCAGTTTAATTTCCATGGACAACCGGCCGGAACATAACAGGATCATCATAGCCTTCGCCGCCTCACTGGCCATGATCGGAATGATAGACGGCGGATTATTCTCAAACCCAGGGATAATAGGTTTAGGGGGGTTAATAGGGATGTTATTTGTAAGTAAACCCTTCAAACCCAGGGAACTTATAAAACCGGCCATAATTGTACTGGTAATCATAATTTTAGGACTATCGGTAGAAGTAGCCGGATCAAACCAGGATTACCACCAAATAACCCTGATAAATCAGACCCAACCGGTGGACTGGAACGGATATGATGTAATAAGTGAAGAAAATGGTACGGTTAAACTTACCAGTACCCAGAATGACAAAGCAAACTTAATAACCCTGTTTTCTACCTTGAAGGATAGAACGGATGCCTTCTTCATCACCTGGAATTTCTATTCATACACTTAATTTATCCATACACATAAAATTCGATCTGCACCTTTAAGATAATCCATTAACTGCATATACTTTAACAACAAATTCTAAATTAGTCTCTAATCAGTCTCTAGGTACATAAATCCGTTAATTGGTGATTATTAACATGAAAATCAGCATAATAATTCCCACCTACAATGAAGAAGAATACCTCCCCTACCTACTGGAAAGCATAAAAAGACAGGACTTCACCGACTACGAAGTCATAGTTGCCGATGCACACTCCACGGATAAAACCCGGGAGATAGCAAAGAGCTTCGGGGCAAAAATAGTCGATGGTGGACTTCCTTCTGTGGGTAGGAACAAGGGAGTGGAAGCAGCACAGGGAGAATTTCTCCTGTTTTTAGATGCAGACGTCATCATGACCAGGGGATACCTGGAAAGTGCCCTGCGGGAATTTGTAGAGGAAGGGTTGGGGATTTCCATCAGTCAGATATACCCATTAAGTGATAACATGTTTGACATAATATCCCATGACTTCGCCAACTTCTTCATGAAGTACGTGGAAACATTAAAGCCCCACGGAGCAGGATGTTATGGTATATTAACCCGGAAAAAACTCCACGAAGCAGTAGGCGGATTTGATGAAAATCTGGACTTTGGAGAAGACACAGATTACATAGAAAAAATCGGATACTTCACCTCCTTTAAGGTTTTAAGAGACGCCACACTCTTCGTTTCCACCAGAAGAACCCAGGAAGAAGGAAAGACAGGAATAGCCCTTAAATATGCAAAGAGCACCTGGTACCAGTTCACCGGTAGAAAAATAAGCGCCGACCAATTGAACTACCACTTCGGACACAGTGAAGGGAGAAAAAGGATTCTATACGGAGTTTGTGGTGAGGGGATGGGACACGCCATACGCAGCGGAGTGATAATAGACCACCTGCTGGAGAAAAATGATGTAACCATCTTCGCCAGTGACCGGGCCTACCAGTATCTCTCCAGGAAATATGACGATGTATATGAAATAGAGGGCTTCAACACGGTATATGAAGAAAATGAGGTACAGTATCGACGGACATTTACAAAAAATATTAAGTGGGTTCCCCTGGACCTGCCACATAACATCCGCCTGATGTACAATGTGGCAAAAGCCTTTAAACCAGACCTTATAATATCTGACTTCGAATTTTACTCCAACATCCTGAACAAGATACTGCGAATACCACTGGTAAGCCTAGACAACATGCACGTGATAACCCAGTGTTACACCGACGTGCCAGAAGAATTCAAAAGGGACCGCTTCCGGGCAGCCAGTGTAGTGAGATCCTTTATTCAACGTCCCCGCTATTACCTGATAACCAGCTACTTCTTCCCACCAATAAAAAATCCAGATAAGGTAAAGATGTTCCCACCCATCCTACGGGAAAAGGTTATGGAACTCGAACCCACCATAGGGGATCATATCCTGGTCTACCAGACCAGTGACTCTAATATAAAGCTATTAGAACTACTCAAAGAGATAGATGATGAATTTATAATCTACGGCTTCCACAAAGATGAAAAAATAGGGAATTTAACCTTCAAAAGCTTTAACGAAGACGAATTCTTCGATGACCTGGCATCAGCCCAGGCAGTAATAACCAACGGAGGATTCAGCTTAATATCTGAAGCACTGTACCTTAAAAAACCCATCTACAGCATTCCAGTGAAGAGACAATTCGAACAGATCCTGAATGCCATGTACCTGGATAAACTAGAGTATGGGGAATTCCACCTGGAACTGGATAGGGAAAGTATAGAGAAATTCCTCTCCAACCAGCAATACTACCGGGAAAAAATCCAATCAGGATTTAAACACGACCGTAACCAGGCCATATTCAACAGTTTAGATGAGATAATAGAGGAATTAACCTGAAAGAAGAGTAACTTGAATTAGGAATTATCCTGAATTTATTCTTAAAGAAAATGGAGATATATGGGGGATAGTAGAGATGCCTTCCCAGAGAAAAGTGGTCAACCTTCCTTTACACGGTGGACACGCACCGAAATGGCTGTTCCACCGGATGGTTAAGTTAACCAGGGGGATAACTGAGACCCTACTCTACGAATACGACACTGCTGAATTTTTAAGGCGCATATCCGACCCTTACTGGTTCCAGGCTTTATCCTGTGTCATCGGGTTTGACTGGCACTCCTCCGGAACCACCACCACTACCTGTGGGGCTATGAAGATGGCCATCGACCCACAGGAGCATGGGATAATGGTGGCCGGTGGCAAAGGCCGTGCATCCAGGAAAACACCCTCTGATATTGAAAGGGCGGGGGATATCTTCTCCCTGTCATCAGCA
Source organism: Methanobacterium sp. PtaU1.Bin097 (assembly GCA_002067325.1). Classification (GTDB taxonomy): domain Archaea; phylum Methanobacteriota; class Methanobacteria; order Methanobacteriales; family Methanobacteriaceae; genus Methanobacterium_A. The sequence continues at coordinate 659 of MVQY01000168.1, read as the reverse complement.
AAGATTGATGAACTGGTCTACGCCAGTAAGATATCGGCAAAGATAGATAACTCCTGCATCCAGGACGGCTACCAACTCTACCACCACTCCTTCCTCCTGGATGAGAAGGGGGACTGGGCGGTGATCCAGCAGGGCATGAACGATGAAAACAGGTACGCCCGCAGATACCACTGGTTGTCAGAAGAAGTAGCTGAATATGTGGAGGAACCCCACCAGGGAATATGCTGCGATAAAATAGAACCAGAATCACTGAACATGACCGCTTCTGAAAGTGAAGACAGCCGGAAAATCAGTGTGGACCTTCTATGCGACAACCCAGAGCACTTAAGAAAATATTTCAAGGATAAAACACCCCTTAAAAGTGAAAGCCAGACCCGGCTGGACGAGTACGTCACAGAATTCAAGATGCCCAGACATCACCCCGTCCTGGACATGGATCTATCCGATAGGGAATTTGAAGTTCTAAAAAAGGCTTATGAGTTACAGCCGTCCAACTATGAGGATATGCTCTCCCTGGAGGGTATGGGACCGAAGAAAATAAGGGCTTTAGCTTTGATCTCTGATCTGGTGTACGGCTCCTCGCCAAGCTGGAAGGACCCGGTGAAGTACAGCTTTACTCATGGAGGAAAAGACGGTTACCCCTATCCTGTGGACCGTGA